>CAZMGD010000085.1:1496-18969 GCA_964565705.1 uncultured Ilumatobacteraceae bacterium
GGCGTGCCGCTGCGGGCGTTCGTCGAGGCGTTCACCAACATGCGCTTCGAGCCGATGGGGATGACCGACGACCCCGACATCCGCTTCGCCTCGTCGATCATGGACTACCTGTTCCGACGTTTGGCGCTGGAGTACCTCACCTACGACGAGCGCGCCGAGCTCGGCATCTTCTCGATCGACGAGCGGCTGCAGCCGACGCTGCCCGGCGTCGACGAGGCGTCGATCGCGACGAGCAGCGGCACCGAGATCGTGCCCGACCCGAAGTCGCTGCCCGGTGCCGGCGACCTCGCCCTGCAGCTCGAGGCAGGGGTGGCACCGCCGGCGCCGCACACCGACCACAGCCCGGCCCACGGCATGAACCGCGTGGCCCACGACGCGCCACTGTGCATGGACTGCGGCGTGCAGATGGTCCGTGCCGGCGCCTGCCATGTCTGCCCGAGCTGCGGCAACACCAGCGGCTGCTCGTGAGTGGCCCCGTAGAGTGCGGGTCGTGAGCACCGACGAGCAGTACCACCCCGAACCGGTCGTCATCGCGGCCTTCACCACCGTCGGCGAGGCCGAGGTGGCCCAGGCGCTGCTGCGCACAGCGGACATCGAGTCGTCGCTCGACGATCAGGTGGAGGGCGGGGTCCTGCCCGTCGAGGGCGAGGGCTCGGTGCTCCTCGAGGTGAGAGCGGCCGACGCCCACACTGCCCGGTCGCTGCTGGCGGCACCCCCGGCCGGCTGACCCCTGTCCAGGTCCGAATGACCTGGCGGGTCTGGCAGAACGCTGGTGCTCGCCACCTCGATCACAGCCCGCTGGCGTCGTTCAGAACGGCGATGTCGTTCAGACGCGGAGGACCACGCCACGGCCGGGCGTCACTGGTAGCGGGCGGACGCCCCGGCGTTGATGTCGATCACCGAGCCGGTGATGTGGCGCGCCGCCGGACCGGCGAGGAACAAGATCACGCCGGTCACCTCGTCCGGCTCGAGGTACGACACCGGCTGCACATGGAGCATCTTCATCACGGGCAGGACGTCGTCGAGCGTCGGCTCGGTCAGGTCGGGGCGCACGATCTTGTACAGCGACTCGTTCTGGGCCATCGGCGTGGCGATGTTGCCGGGGGCGACGGCGTTGACGGTCACGCCGTGGTGGGCGAGGTCCTGCGCTGCCGACTTCACGAGGCCGATCACCCCCCACTTCGACGTCGTGTAGGCGACGTTGTTGGGCGACGACGAACGGCCCATCATCGACGCCACGGCGACGATGCGCCCACTGCCCTGCTTCATCATCGTCTCGGTCACGGCCTTGATGCTGAAGAACACGCCGGTGAGGTTCGTGTCGAGCACCTCCGACCACGCCGCCGGCGACGTGTCCTGCAGGGAGGTGTTGCCGCTCACGCCGGCGTTGGCGACGAGTACGTCGATGCGTCCGAAGCGCTCGACCGCCCGCCCGACGAACGCGAAGAGTGCGTCGGGGTCGCGGACGTCGACCACCTCGGCCAGGCACTGCCGGCCCGTCTTCTCGACGAGCGCGACCGTCTCGTCCAGGTCGGAGCGCGTGCCCAGCGGGTACGGCGCGGCGTCGAGGTCGTCGCAGAGGTCGCAGATCACGACGTCGGCTCCGCGCTCGGCGAACGCGACGGCATGCGCGCGGCCTTGGCCACGAGCGCCGCCGGTGATGAACACGACCTGGTCGGAGAAGTCACCCATAGGCGCCCAGCTTCGCGCGCGGCGCTCCGCCTCGACGGGCCGGGCCCTGCCCGTCGATGCTGACCCGATGACGATCACCTACCGCACTTCGCACATGGGCCTCTGCGTCACCGACCTCGACCGCTCGCTGCGGTTCTGGTGCGACGGGCTCGGCTTCGAGATCGCCGAGCGATTCGACCTCACCGACACGATCGCCCCGGGGCTCGCCGAAGCGCTGGAGGTGGCGGCGCCGGTCGATCTCGTGTCGCAGATGATCGTGCTCGGGGAGTGGAAGTTCGAACTGCTCCACTACCAGACGCCGCAGGTCGTGGGGGCGCCGTCGGCCACGCGCGGCCAGCTCGGCTTCACCCACATGTCGTTCTGGGTCGACGACGTCGACGCCGAGGCGAAGCGCCTCGTCGAGTACGGCGGGACGATCCTGCCGACGACTCGCACCCACCCGGGCATCCCGATCCAGTTCATCGCCGATCCCGACGGTGCCCGGGTCGAGCTGATGGGTCAGTAGGCGCCGGCCGCGCCGCCCTCGGCAGCGGTGTCGTCACCGGCCATCGCTGCGGCGAGGTCGCCGCGCGCCCGGGACACCCGTGAGCGGATCGTGCCGACCGGGCAGCCGCACACGTCCGCCGCCTCCTGGTAGGAGAGGCCGAGCACCTGAGTCAGCACGAACGCCGTACGGCGATCGTCGTCCAGCGCGGCGACCAACGTGTCGAGCTCGGTGTGTCCGGCGCTCGGAGGCTCTCCGGCGACCGGGCGTGGCAGGCGGGCGAGCAGGTTGCGCCGCCGCACCGACGAGCGGATCGAGTCGGCGCAGACCCTGCGGGCGATCGAGAGCAGCCACACCTTCACTGGGGCCTCGGCGCGGAAGCGATGGAGCGAGCCGATCGCCCGGGCGTAGGTGTCCTGGGTGAGGTCGTCGGCGCTGGCCCGGTCGACGAGGTGGGCGCACAGCCGCCACACGTCCGCCTGCGTGTCCCGGACCAGTCGCTCGAGCGCGCCGCGGTCGCCGCCCTGGGCGGCCATCGCGAGCGCGGTGAGATCGTCCACGACGTCCAGTGTGCCGCGCCGTCCCGGGAACCAGCGCATCCACTCCGGCGACCAGTGCCACGTGGAGGTCGCAGCGCAGTGCCAGGCGGCGCGTGAGGCGTGGTCCGCGCACGCCGACGGTGAGGTCGCCGGGCTGGAGTGGCGGACCGCCGAGCGGCACATCGAGACATGCACCACGTGCGCTGCCTGGTGTGACACGGTCGCCGCGGTCATCCGCCGGATGCGCGTCCGGCCGGCGGATGCCGTTCCCGATCTGTCGGCAGCGATCCTCGCCCGGGTGCACCCGGCTCACCCCGGCCGTGGCGACTGGGTGCGCAACGCCCTCGCCGTCGTCGCCCTCACGCAGCTCGTGCTCGCGCTGCCGGCGCTCGTGCTCGGTGACGAGAGCACGGCGCCCGTGCACACGGCCCGCCACCTCGGGGCGATGACGGTGGCGCTGGCGGTCGGCTTCTTGTACTGCGCCTGGCGACCCGAGCGCGCCTACGGCATGGTGCCGGTCGCGGCGGCGATGGCCGCTGCATTCGTGCTCACCGCGGTGCTCGACGTCGGCCGTGGCGACACGCCGCTGCTCGCCGAGTCGACGCACCTGCTGGAGATGGCGGGCTTCGCCCTGTTGTGGGCGCTCGCCGGGTCGCCCGGGCTGCCACGCCGCAGGGGTCGCCGCTGGGCGGTCACTCCCGTGGCCGCTCGACGGGAGCAAGCTGCTTAGGTGCGCTCCGCGATCGTGACCTCCGGCCGACCTGCGCGCACGCGCGCCGTCGCCGCCGCGCTCTTGTTCCTCGCCGCGTCCATGGCGCTGCTCGCGGGTGGCGCCAGCGTGGCGAGCGCCCACGCCTCGCTGATCTCGACCACACCATCGGCGGGACAGGTGCTCGACGAGTCTCCGCCACAGGTGTTGCTCGTGTTCGACGAGTCGGTCGACATCAGCCTCGGCGAGCTTCGCCTGCTCGACGGATCGGGTGCAGAGGTGAGCGGCGTCGGCGACCCGAAGCACCCCGGCGGCAACGGGTCGCAGGTCGCGGCCTCGCTGCCAGGACTCGACGACGGTAGCTACATCGTGTCTTGGAAGGTCGTGTCCACCGACGGGCACCCGATCGCCGGCGCGTTCACGTTCCAGGTCGGCGACGTCAACGACCTCGATGCCGGCGTGCTCGACACGATCGGCGAGGACAGCGAGGTCCCCGTCTGGCTCGACATCGCCGAGTCGGCCGGTCGGGCACTCTTGTACGCGGCGATGGCCGTCGCCCTCGGCGGCCTCGCGTTCCTGGCGCTGGCCCGACCCGACGTCGGTGCCGAGCGGGTCCGCCGCGTCGCCACCGTCGCTGCGTTCGTGTCCGCGCTCGCCGGCCTGCTGCTCATCCCGCTCCAGGCCGAGGCGGCACGCCAGGGCTCGCTCGGCGACCTCTCCGCGTGGTGGGACCTGCTGCGCACCGACAACGGCGAGGCCCAGGCCGTCCGGTTCTCGGCGATGGCCGTCGCCGGTGTGGGCCTCGCCTGTTCGCGTCGCGCCGGCGGTGCTGCCGTGGCCGCGCTCGCCGGGGCCGTGGCGGTGATCGCCTCGGCCCCCGCCGGCCACGGGGCGAGCGGGCGGTGGCAGGCGCTCGGCGCCGCGATGACCGTGCTCCACGTCGGCGCGATGTCGATCTGGATCGGCGGCCTGGTGGGGCTGGCGCTCGTCGCCAAGCAGGCCGACATCGCCGTCGCCAAGCGGTTCTCGCCGGTCGCCACGATCGCGATGCTCGTCGTCGTCTCGTCGGGCGTCGTCCAGGCGATCCGCCAGCTCGGATCGATCGACGCGCTCACCGACTCCAGCTACGGCCGGTGGCTCATGGCCAAGGTCGCCGCGGTCGCGCTCGTGCTCTGCGGTGCGCTGGCCAGCCGGTACGCGACGTATGGCAGCCTGTTCGGCGCCGAAGGCCGGTCCGACCGGGACGTGCTGCGGCGGGCCCTCGCGATCGAGATCGCCGCCGGGATCCTCGTGCTCGGGGCGACCGGGGCGCTGACGGGCACGCCGCCGCCGGGCAACGCAGCGTCGATCTACAGCACGACGGCGTCGTCGAACGGCTACCTCATGTCGCTGACCGTCGACCCGACCCGCGCCGGCCCGACCACGATGCACATCTACTTGAGCAGCCCGTCGGGCTCGCTCGACCAGCCGAGCGAGGTCACCGCCAGATTGGCCAACCCCTCCCGCGACATCTCCGACGTCGCGGTGCAGCTCGAACCGACTGGACCGGGCCACTACACGTCCACGGGGGCGACCCTGCCGTTCACGGGCACCTGGATCCTCACGGTGCAGGCCCGCTACGGGGAGTTCGATCTCGTGACGTTCTCGGCGAGCTTCGACGTGTCGTAGCTGGTGGCTCGCTGCGCTCGCTGTCTGCGCCTGGGCACGCCAGCGCGGCTCGCTTCGCTCGCTTGCGTGGCTGCGGCGCAGGTTCGTGGCAGCGCTCGTTGTGTCCGGGGAGCGCCTTCGGCGCGAAGCCTCGGTGACACGGGGGAAGGGGGAGCGCCCGGCGCGCTGCACGTAGCCTGCAGGGCGTGACCTCCCCCGCGCCCGCCACCTCCGCTCCTGCCAGCTTTGGCTCCGCCGGGGTCCACTGGGACCTCGACACCCTGCTCGACGGACGGCCGTCGGTGGAGGCGCTGCTCGACGAGGCCGACGCGATCGCCGCCGAGCTCGCGGCCACCGGTCGCGGCCGGATCGCCCAGATGGCCGTGCCGGAGCTCGTGGAGTTCTACACGCGCTACGCCGAACTGCTCGACCGGCAGGGCAGGGCGGGCAGCTACGCCAGCCTCGAGTTCGCCGGCGACACCAGCGACCCGGCCAACGGCGCCCGCTACGCCATGGTGCAGCAGCGATCCACCGCCGTCGCGACGCAGCTGATCTTCATCGAGCTGGAGTGGGCAGCCGCGTCCGACGAGCACGTCGCCGCCGTCCTCTCCGACCCCGATGCCGGACTCGACTTCATCCGCCACCACCTCGAGTCGTCGCGGCGCTGGAAGCCGCATCTCCTCACCGAGCCCGAGGAGACGATCCTCACCGAGAAGGAGATGGTCGGTGCCAGCGCCTGGTCGCGCCTGTTCGACGAGCTCACCTCGGCGATCGAGCTCGAGCTGCCCGACGGCGACGGGGGCAGCGAGACGGTGCCGCTGGAGCACGGGTTGATGCTGCTCCAGAACCCGGACCGGGCGGTGCGCCAGTCTGCCCACGCGGCGGTGACCGCCGGGCTCGCCACGGGTCTGCGCACGCGGGCCTACGTGTTCAACACGCTGCTCAACGACAAACAGATCGACGACCGGCTACGGAAGTACGACTCGTGGATCTCCGCCCGAAACCTGTCCAACGAGGCATCCGACGACAGCGTCCAGGCCCTCGTCGACGCGGTCGTCGGTCGCTACGACATCCCCCAGCGGTGGTACGCCCTCAAGGCGAGGATCCTCGGCCTCGACCGGCTGGCCGACTACGACCGGATGGCGTCGGTCGCGACGGCGACGTCCACCATCCAGTGGTCGGCGGCGACGGAGGTCGTGCTCGACGCCTACTCGTCGTTCTCCGGCGAGCTGGCTGGGATCGTGCAGCGCTTCTTGCGCGAGGAGTGGGTGGACGCCCCGCCGCGCCCCGGCAAGCGCCCCGGCGCGTTCTGCGCCTACACCGTGCCGTCGCACCACCCGTACGTGCTCCTCAACTGGACCGGCTCCGGCCGCGACGTCGCCACGCTGGCCCACGAGCTCGGTCACGGCGTGCACGCCTACCTCTCCCGCGGCCAGGGGATCTTCCAGATGGGCACGCCGCTGACCCTCGCCGAGACGGCGTCGGTGTTCGGCGAGACGGTCACCAGCAAGCGGCTGCTGGGGATGATCGACGACCCCGCCGAGCGGCTCGCCCTCCTGGCCGGGACCATCGACGACTCGATCGCGACCGTGTTCCGGCAGGTCGCGATGAACCGCTTCGAGCACTCGGTGCACACCGCCCGCCGTGAGGAGGGCGAGCTCGCCGTCGACCGGTTCAACGAGCTGTGGGCCGACTCCCAGGCGGCGGTGCTCGGCGATGCGGTCGAGATCACCGACGGCTACCGCAGCTGGTGGAGCTACATCCCGCACTTCATCTCGACGCCCGGATACGTGTACGCCTACGCCTACGGCCAGCTGCTCGCGCTGAGCGTCTACCGCCAGTACGAGCTCGGCGGTGACGACTTCGTGCCCCAGTACCTCGAGCTGCTCCGCGCCGGTGGCTCGCTGCCGCCGGAGGAGCTCGGCAAGATCGTCGGCTGCGACCTCGCCGACCCCGGCTTCTGGGACGGTGGTCTGGCGATCGTCGACGAGCAGCTGCGGGCGGCCGAGGAGGCCGCGATCGCCGCCGGTCGAGTGTGACGTCCGTCACGAAGTGATCGGCGGCGGCGGTCGCGGCAGCGTCGTCAACAGGCCTGCGCCACCCTGCGCGATGTAACTACAGCGGCGTGACTCGGACCCGGGTCGCGGTCGCCTCAACGAACGGGCCCGACGTGCCGATCACTGCTACGTGCGCAGCTCGCGGTGGATCTCTTCGTGCGCGGTCGTGGCCATGGTCGCGTCCGCGATGCCCGGTGGCTGGATCACCCCGGTCGCCCACGCTGCCGACGAGACGCCTTGGACGATGCCGGTGCGCCCCGCGTTCTGCACGGCGGCGCAGGCCGCGTCGGGCAGCGTCGCCGGGTGCTTGCTCGACGGTGCGGACGGCCAGCCCGACGCCCGGGGCTGGGCCCGGGCGCCGTTTCCCGACGCGTCCGGTGCGACGGCGTTCACGACGGTCAGCGTCGGCGCGTCGGGCGAGGTCGTGCGGCGGGTCCAGGCCGCGCTCGTGCAGCAGGGCGTCCCCACCGCGGTGGACGGCAGCTTCGGCGCGGCGACGCAGGCGTCCGTCCAGACCTTCCAGCAGAAGGTCGCCCTCACCCCGACCGGCGTCGTCGACACGGCGACGGCAGCCGCGCTGGGCATCTACAGCGTCGGCGGCGGGCAGCCCACCGACTGGACGCCGCTCGCTCGGGGATCGACCGGCGAGGCGGTCCGCAGCGTGCAGGTCTCCCTCAACGCCCAGGGCGCAGCGCTGCTGACCGACGGGCTGTTCGGGGCGCTGACCGAGGCCGCGGTGGTCGCCTACCAGAACGCCAACGGGCTGCCGCCGACGGGCGTCGTCGACGCGGCGACGGCCGACCGCCTCGGGGTCCGGGCGTACACCGGTGGGTTCCCCGCCGGCTGGACGTGGTCGGGTTGGGGCTTCAACAGCTCGTACGCGCTCATCGCCTGGGAGGCGCAGCTGGTTGCCAACCAGGAGAAGATCGGCCCGGTGTCGAAGGGGGCGATCAAGTCGCTGCCCGGCGCCGAGGCGCTGTTCGAAGGGTTCGTGCGCGACATCGTCGCCGGCGGTTACCCGATCAAGGATCTCGGCACTTACGTGTTCCGCTGCACGTCCAACAGCCGCAAGGACTGCCAAGGCCTCACGCGGACGTCGCTGTCCAACCACTCCTACGGTCTCGCCCTCGACGTCAACCCGACGGCGAACCCCGAGCTGCGCTACGCCAACTGCCAGATGCCCGTGACCGTCGACATCCCCCAGTGGGTGGTGCAGACCGCTGAGAAGTGGGGCCTCTACTGGGGTGGGTACGGCTGGGGCAAGGGGTGCGCGTCGCCGAGCGACACGACGACCGGGATCATCCGCGACAGCATGCACTTCGAGTTCCGCGGCACGCCGGCGCAGGCGGCCGCGATCCTCGCCGTCAACGGCGGGCTGCCGCTGTACGTCCCGCCGGGATGCGACGCCTATGTCGACGGCGCTGGCGCGACCACGGGCCCCTGCCTCGACGGCGCCCGGCCACCGGCCGGCTCGCGCCTCGTCGTGCGTACCGGCGCGCCGGCAGGCGCCGACGCAGCACTGGTCAACATCACCGTCGCCGACCCCACCGCGGCGGGCTACGTGACCGCAGAAGCGTGTGGCGCACTGCCGGCGGGCGATCGCGGATCCTCGAACGGGAACTACGCGGCGGGGCAGACCGTCGCCAACGTGTCGGTGGTCCCCGTCGACGGGCGCGGCTGGTTCTGCGTGTACACCTCCGCCGCGGCCCACGTGATCGTCGACGTGCAGGGCTACCTGACGCCGAGCGGTGGATCGCTGCTGCACGTCATCGACCCGCGACGCGTCACCGACACCCGCACCGGCTCCACGTGCCGCACGGACGGCTCGTGTGCGCCGGTCGGCCCGGTTCCGGCCGGGACCGTGCAGCAGGTGAGCGTGCCCGGCATCGACGGGGCGACCGCCGTGCTCGCCAACCTGACGGTGACGCAACCGAAGGGTGCCGGCTATCTCACCGCGGACTCGTGTGCGACGCTGCAGCCCGGCGAGCAGATCCGCTCGAACGCGAACTACGCGGCCGGGGCGACGGTGGCCAACCTCGCCGTGGTGCCGACGGTGGCCGGCGCTGCCGGGCAGTCGCTGTGCACCTACGCGGACCAACAGGTCGACACGATCGTCGACGTGCAGGGGTACTTCGCCCCGGCGGCGGCCGGCGGCATGGGCCTCATCACCCAGCCCGCCCAGCGCCTCGTCGACACCCGGCTGTCCGCCCGCCCCGGCGCGGCGTCGATCACCCGCCTGCAGGCCCCTGCGGGTGTCGCCGCCGTGCTGGTCAACCTCACGCTCACGGACGGCGCTTCGGCCGGCTACGTGACCGCCGACCGGTGCTCGGTGCTGGCGCCAGGAGAGCAGGCCAAGAGCAACGGCAACTTCGCTCCTGCGCGTACCGTGGCCAACCTGTCGGTCGTACCCGTCGATGCCGACGGTGCGTTCTGCATCTACACCTCGGCGGCCGTGAACCTGATCGTCGACCTGCAGGGCACGCTCGCCGCCGGCGCGGGCGCCCAGTTCCAGCCGATCACGCCTGTGCGCCGGCTCGACACCCGTCAACCCGCCTGAGCCAGTTGACGGTGCCGCCACCGGCACGAACCTCCTGTGCGGGTATCCGCGCGTGCGCTGAGGTGGGGTGGGATGCTTCTCGCCGATGGGGCAGGTGCGGGCTGTGCACGTGGGCGCTGCGTTCGTGGTCGCCGTCGCCGTCGCGTGCTTGATCGCCGATCCAACACCTGCGGCGTCACCCACCGGCCGTGCCCCCGGCTCGGTGCCGGTCGAGGCGCTGGCGGTCGTCGCGTCGGGCCACCCGGTCGTCAGCGAACCGGCACCGGACTCTTCGAGCGCGACGGACGCCCCCGTCGCTCAGGCCGCAGCGCTGTCCGACGTGGCGGTCGCGGCAGCGCCGGCGGTGCGTCTCGACACCTTCGACCCCGGGCTCACGATGGCGTTCACCGGCGACACGCTCATGCACAGCCCGATCGTCGGCAAGGCCGCGTCGAACGCCGGAGGGACCGGGTACGACTTCACGCCGATGTTCGCCGAGATCGCGCCCTTGCTCGAACCGGCCGAACTGGCCGTGTGCCACCTCGAGACACCGATCGCTCCGCCGGGCGAGGCGCTCAGCACCGCGCCGCTGTACGGGGTGCCCGCCGAGGTGACCAGCGCGCTCGCCGCGGCGCACTACGACCGGTGCTCGACGGCGAGCAACCACTCGCTCGACCGCGGCACCGCCGGGATCGACGCCACCATCGCCGCGCTCACCGCCTCCGGACTCGGGCAGAGCGGCATGGCGTCCGAGCCGACCGGCGCCGAGCCACAGGTGTTCGACGTCGGTGATGTCAGCATCAGCCACTTGTCGTACTCCTACGGCTTCAACGGCATCCCGTTGCCGGCCGGCCAACCCTGGCGGGCCGGGCTCATCGAACCGTCACGGATCATTGCTGATGCAACGACCGCGAGGGCGCGGGGTGCTCAGATCGTGATCGTCAGCCTGCACTGGGGCGTGGAGAAGTCGGCGCTGATCACGGCCGAGCA
The DNA here is from genome assembly GCA_964565705.1 of uncultured Ilumatobacteraceae bacterium. Taxonomy (GTDB): domain Bacteria; phylum Actinomycetota; class Acidimicrobiia; order Acidimicrobiales; family Ilumatobacteraceae; genus CAZMGD01. Next base: position 12,151 of record CAZMGD010000085.1, read on the forward strand.
GCGCTCGGTCGCCCAGGCGATCACGGCCAGCGGGCAGATCGATCTGGTGGTCGGCCACCACGCCCACGTGCTGCAGCCGATCGAGCAGGTGAACGGGGTGTGGGTGATCTACGGCCTGGGCAACCTGATCTCCAACCTCGGCGCGATCGCCGGCTGGCCGGCCGGCGCTGCCGACGGAGCGATCGCCCAGGTGCGCTTCGTCCAGCAGGCCGACGGCCGGTACGCCGCGGAGCGCCCGGTGATCCAGCCGACGTGGGTCGACATCGCGGCCGGCTGGCTGATCCGACCGGTGCTGGCCGATCTCGCCGATCCGACCGTACCCGAGTCGGTCAAGACGTTGCTCGTGCAGTCCCGCGACCGGACCGCATCGGTGCTCGGCGAGTACCTGGCTGCCGCCTGACCACCCGCGGCTACGGTCGGGCGCCGATGGCGATCCTGCGCTTCAGCTTCGGGACGATGGGGTCGGGCAAGAGCACGCTGGCGCTGCAGATCCACCACAACCTGTCGTCGCGTGGACTGAACGGACGGCTGCTGACCAAGCTCGATCGCGATGGCACGCAGGTCACCAGCCGGCTCGGGGTGTCGGCACCGGCGATCGAGGTGGACGCCGGGATGGACCTCTTCGAGGTCGCCACCGCCGTGCCCGGCCTGCAGTTCCTGGTGTGCGACGAGGTGCAGTTCTACGAGGTCGAGCAATGCGACCAGCTCGCCCGCGTCGTCGACGAGCTCAGCGTCGACGTGTATGCGTTCGGGCTGATCACCGACTTCCGGGGTCTGCTGTTCGAGGGCACGCGGCGGATGCTCGAGATCGCCGACGAGCGCGTGGAGATGCAGGTGGAGGCGCGTTGTTGGTGCGGCGCGCGAGCCACGCACAACGCCCGCCTCGTCAACGACGTGCTCGTGCACGAGGGTGAGACCGTCGTCGTCGGCGACACCGAGGCCGAGGCCGACACGCCGCTGTTCGGCGATGTGGTGCGCTACGAGCTGCTCTGCCGGCGTCACTACCTGAGCGGCGACACGGGGGTTGCCGGCGGGTGATGCCGGGGTAGGAGCACCGGCGCGCACGGTCGATACGCTGCCTGGCAGTCGTTTCCCAGAAGGAGCAACCGTGCCCGAAGCAGTCATCGTCGCCACATCGCGCAGTCCGATCGGTCGGGCGCACAAGGGGTCGCTCGTGTCGGTCCGTCCCGACGACATGGCCGCCACGATCGTCCTGGACGTGCTGTCCAAGGTGCCGTCGCTCGACCCGTCGACGGTCGAGGACATCATGCTCGGCTGCGCTCAGCCAGCCGGCGCGCAGGGCTTCAACCTGGCTCGCGCGGTCGCTGTGCTCGCCGGCCTCGAAGTGCCCGGCTGCACGGTGAACCGGTACTGCTCCTCCAGCCTGCAGACGATCCGCATGGCCGCCCACGCGATCAAGGCTGGGGAGGGCGACGTGTTCATCGCCGGTGGCGTGGAGAGCGTCAGCAACTTCGGCCTCGGCGTCAGCGACACGGGCCCGAACCCGCGGTTCACGGACTCGGGCGAGCGCACCAAGCTGCGCGCCCAGGGCGGCGAGCCGACATGGGCCCCGCAGGAGCTGCCCGACTACTACATCGCGATGGGCCAGACCGCGGAGAACGTCCGCGAGTTCGCCAACGTCACCCGTGAGGAGATGGACGAGTTCGCCAAGCTGTCGCAGGACCGGGCGGTCGAGAGCCAGAAGAACGGCTTCTTCGAGCAGGAGATCACCCCGCTCACGCTCGCCGACGGCACCGTCGTCAGCAAGGACGACTGCCCCCGCGAGGGCACGACGCTCGAGGGTCTCGCCAACCTGAAGCCGGCGTTCCGCCCCGACGGCCAGGTCACCGCTGGCAATGCCTGCCCGCTGAACGACGGCGCGGCAGCGGTGATCGTGATGAGCGACACGAAGGCCAACGAGCTCGGCATCACGCCGCTCGCGCGCGTCGTGTCCTCGGGCGTCAGCGCGCTCGACCCGGAGATCATGGGCCTCGGCCCGGTCGAGGCCTGCCGCCAGGCGCTGAAGCGTGCCGGTCTCTCGATCGACGACATCGACCTCGTCGAGATCAACGAGGCCTTCGCCGCTCAGGTCATCCCGTCGGCCAAGCAGCTCGGCATCTCGTGGGACAAGCTGAACGTGCACGGCGGCGCGATCGCGCTCGGCCATCCGTTCGGCCAGACCGGCGCCCGGATCATGACGACGCTGATCCACGGCCTCCAGGACAAGGACAAGACCTTCGGCCTCGAGTCGATGTGCGTCGGCGGCGGCCAGGGCATGGCCATGGTCATCGAGCGCCTCAGCTGAACGTACTGATGGCTCGCCGCGCTCGCCGAGGGGTGGCTGCGGCGCAGTGTTTCAGGCGGGTTCGGGGACCGGGGTGGGGCTCGGCTCGGACTTGCTGAGCAGCCAGGTGATCGTGCCGAGGACGGCGATGCTCGCGCCGGCGATCAGGAACAACGTCCTCGCGCCGATCACCCCATAGGCGGCCGACGCCACCAGCGCGACCACCGCATTCATGCCGACCAGCACCGCGCCGGCGAGACCCTGCGCCGCGCTCGCCCGGCCCGGCGGTGCTGCCGCGGCGAGCGCAGCCCAGGCTGCGGGGTTGGCGCCGGCCTGCACCACGGCCTCGCCGATGCCGAGCAGGATCGGGATCGCGGGCACGGTGAACAGCCCGTAGGACGCCGTGAGCGGCGCGACGAACCACAGGCCGGCGAGCGCGACCGGGATCGCTCCGCGCCGGTCGGCGAGGCGCCCGCCGCGCGATGCCAGCAGCACGAACGGCAGCGCGTACGCGGTGAGGCTGAGGCCGACCAGCCATTCCTCGGCACCGAGGTCGCCGAGGAAGCGGCCCCAGAGCGCGTCGTAGAGACCGACCGGCAGGGCGAGAGACAGGCAGAGCAGCACCGCGACCAGCACCTGACGGTTGCGCAGCAGATCGAAGGCGAGTCGCTGGGGCGCGGCGTGCGCCTCGACGTGCGGGATGTGCACGGTGAGCAGCATCACGAACGCGGCGACCGCGGCGCCGGCGAACACGACGAAGGGCCACCGCAGGCCGAGGGGCCCGGCGAGGATGCCGCCGAGGGCGGGCCCGATCGCGAACCCGGCCAGCTCGGCCGCCGAGATCCGCCCGAGGCGTTGCGCGGCGTGCTCGGTCGACAGCGATGCGATCAGCGCCCGAGCAGCGGGCGCGAAGCAGCCGAACGCGGCGCCGACGAGGGCCCGGCCGATCGCGAACTGCGCAAGGCTGCCGCCGGTCGCGAACACGATGTTGCCGACGACCGACAAGATCGTGCCGAGCAGCAGCAGGCGCTTGGTGTAGCCGCGGTCGGCGAGTGGCGACATCAGCAGCTGGACGAGGAACGAGGTGGCGAAGCCGGTGGCGGCGATGATCCCGAGCCCGACGTCGTCGAACCCGTACTCGTCCTGCAGCGACGCGATCAGGGCGAAGATGACGCTGTTGCTGGCGCTGAGCGCTGCGGTCGAGATCAGCAGCACTCGCTCGAGGCGAGTCACCTCAGTCCGCGCAGTCGCAGTCGCCGATCGCGCACGACACGGCGTGCACGTGGATCATCGGCGGTTCCCCGGGATGTTCGCACGCCCGGATGGCGTATCGGTCGTCGCCGGCCGTTGCGTGGGCCAGCACCCAGCTGCCGCGGTCGTCGCGCTGGCCGTCGCCGTTGGGGCAGAACCGGTCGAGCGCCACGCCGGCGGTCTCGGCCTCTGCGCACCACATCGCGACCAGCCCTCGGCGCAGTACCGGGTCGGCGACGAGATCCTCTCCCGGCAGCAGCAGCTCGATGTTCGCGACCGTCACGATCTCGACCCGGTCGTGGGGCACCGTCTCGCCGCTGATCTCGCCGTCGAGGAGGATCGTCACCACGGACGTGAGCGACGGATCGGGGCTGTCGGGGGCGACGAACCCGTAGCGAACGAACGGCAGGCCGTCCTCGTCGGTGCCGACGAGCCGGATCCGATCGCCGGGGTTCACGCCGAGGCGTCGCCTGCGACAGGGCCGCCCGCAGCGAGCAGCACGGCGTCACCGAGGGCGGGCCAGCGGCGCAGCGCCTCGTCCCGCCATTCGAGGAACGGTCGGTCGGTCAACGCCACCAGAGCGATGTCGGCCTCCGGATCCACCCAACACAAGGTACCGGCGCCCCCGAAGTGACCAAACGTTGCCGGGGAACTACGTGGGGCGGTCCAGTGCGGGTGCTTCGCGCCCTTGATCTCGACGCCGAGCCCCCACGGGCACGGCCGGAAGGTGCCGACGCCGGGCACGACGCCGGCCAGGTCCGGGTAGTGCACCGATCGCATCTGCTCGGCGGTCGGTGCCGCGATCGCGGTCGGGCGCAGCAGTTCGACAGCGAACGGGGCGAACCCGTCGAGCGATCCCCACGCGGCGTAGGCCGGCGAGCCGCGCAGCTCGACGCCGAGTCCGAGCGCGCCAACGACCGCCTCGTCGAAGTAGGTGGCGAAGGGCATGCCGGCGGCGGCTTCGAGTGCCGCGGCGGCGAGCTCGATCCCGGTGTTCGAGTAGATACGTCGGCGCCCGGGTGCGGCGATCGGCCGCGCGCCGTCGAACGGGTAGCCGCCGGCGTGGGCCAGGAGGTGGCGCAACGTCGCACCGTGGGCGTCCACGACGTCGCCGAGGCCGACGGTGCCCTCCTCGACGGCGACGAGGATGGCGAATGCAGCGAGCGGTTTGGTCAGGCTGGCGAGGCGGAACAGGTGGGAGCGGTCGCCCCGGGCGGCGAGGATGCCGTCTGGCCCGATCACTGCGGCGGCGGCGTGATCAGCCGGCCAGCCGTCGATCACCGCGAGCGCGGCCTCGAGTGGGGAACCGGCTGCGGAGGGTCCGTGTGCCCTCCGTCCGGCCATCAGACCAGGCCGCTGGTGCGCATCAGCTCGGCCACACCGAAGGCGAGGTCGAGGCTCTGACGCCCGTTGAGGCGCGGGTCGCACATCGTGTGGTACGCGTCGGGCAGCTGCTCGTCGAGCACGGCGTCGGCGCCGCCCACGCACTCGGTCACGTTGTCGCCGGTCAGCTCGACGTGGATGCCACCGGGCCACGTGCCCTCGGCGCGGTGGGCGGCGACGAAGCCGGCGATCTCCCGCTCGATCGTGGCGAAGTCGCGCGTCTTGCGCCCGCTCGCCGAGGTGTAGGTGTTGGCGTGCATCGGGTCGCACGCCCACACGACCGGGTGCCCGGCGTCGCGCACGGCGGCCAGCAGCGGGCGCAGCCCGTCCTCGACGTGATCGGCGCCCATCCGTGAGATCAGCGTGAGCCGGCCGGGGATGCGGTTCGGGTTGAGCGCCTCGCACAGCTCGAGCACCCACGCCGGATCGGTGCTGAGCCCGACCTTGCACCCGATCGGGTTGCCGACGCCACGCAGGAACTCGACGTGCGCGCCGTCGAGCTGGCGGGTGCGCTCGCCGATCCAGAGCATGTGCGCCGAGCAGTCGTACCAACCGCCGGTGAGGCTGTCGGTACGGGTGAGCGACTCCTCGTAGCCGAGCAGCAGTGCCTCGTGGCTCGTGTACACGTCGACCTCGTGCAACGTGCTCGTCGACTCGGTGTCGACGCCGCAGGCCCGCATGAACTTGAGCGCCCGCTCGATCTCTGCCGCCAGGCGCTCGTAGCGCCGGCCCTCGGGGCTGGATGCGACGAACTCGAGCGTCCACTCGTGCACGCGGCCGAGGTCGGCGAACCCACCCTTCGTGAACGCCCGCACCAGGTTCAGCGTGCTCGCCGACTGGTGGTAGGCGTGCACGAGGCGCTCGGGATCGGGCACGCGGGCGGCGGCCGTCGGTGCGGCGTCGTTGACGATGTGACCGCGGAAGCTCGGGATGTCGACATCGCCGACGCGCTCGGTCGGCGCCGACCGTGGCTTGGCGAACTGGCCGGCCATGCGCCCGACCTTCACCACGGGCACGCCGAGGCTGTAGGTCAGCACGACGGCCATCTGGAGGATGACGCGCAGCTTCTCGCGGATGTTGTTGGCGGTGAACTCCTCGAAGCTCTCCGCGCAGTCGCCGGCTTGCAGAAGGAACGCGTTGCCGGCGGAGACCTTGGCGAGCGACGCCTGCAGCGATCGGGCCTCACCAGCGAACACCAGCGGGGGATAGGAGGAGATGACCTTCAGCGCCCGATCGAGGTCGCCCTCGTCGGGCCAGTCGGGCTGCTGCGCCGCAAGGCGAGCGCGCCACGAACCCGGAGTCCAGTCCCTAGCCACGACGAGGAAGCCTACCGAGAGGCCGAGCGGTGCCGCGGCGAGAAAGGCAGATGCCCCGTCTTGCTGGCTCGCTTCGCTCGCGTCTGCGCCTGAGCCCGCCGTCGCGGGCTCGCTTCGCTCGCGTCCGTCGGCTGCGGCGCAGGTTCGTTGCCGCGCCCGCTCCGACCGGGGAGCTCGCTTCGCTCGCGAAGCCTCGGTGACTGGATCGACGTCGCGCGACGCCGAACGCCGCGAGCGTGTCCGAAAACGCGAAAGACCCCGCGGCGCTGACTCGTCGCGGGGTCTCTGGCCGTTACGCGGCGAGGATGCGGACTGCGTCCTCGCGCAGGCCGGCGACGGCGCGGCTGACGAGGCGGCGGGCCGCCTCGGCAGTGACGCCGAGGTTCTCGCCGACCTCGCGGAAGCTCTTGCGCTCGCCGTCGAGGAGGCCGAAGCGGGCCTCGACGGCGTAGCGGGCCCGGTTGTCCAGCGTGCCGAGCAGCTCGTCGAGCAGCTCGCTGTCGACCATGGACATCACGGCGTCCTCGGGGGTGCCGTCGCCGTTGGCCATCAGGTCGCCGAGCGTGGCGTCGCCGTCGTCGCCGA
>CAZMGD010000086.1:0-18719 GCA_964565705.1 uncultured Ilumatobacteraceae bacterium
TTGCTCGGCGGCGCTAGCAGCGACCGGGAACAGATCGGCCAGCACTCCGCGTGATGCCGCGAGTTCGTCGAGATTGGCGATCGAGATCGTGCGATCGAGATCGGGGTGGTTAGACATCCGGCCCCTGAGATGCCAGAGAGGCCGTGTCCGATATGTCGGAAAGGGCCCCTGACCTGGTGTTTCGTTGGTGGCGGGGGCAGGATTTGAACCTGCGATCTTCGGATTATGAGCCGACTCAGCCCATGTCGGGCTGTGACGGGTCGTGACGGATCATGCCATCTAGCTGGTGTTTCGCGAGTTCCGACTGACGGGCTGTGTCGGCTTGAATCGGCCGCTGACGACCAGATGGTTAGAAGAATGGTGAGAAGTTGTGCGGGAAGCCACAATTTGTCTGGATCAAGCAAGTTGACTATCTGAGCAAATAAGTCGAGACTGGGCGCAGTCCCACTTCACGACTCCGAACGAGTCTCACATGGCCCGCAAACCAACTCCGAAGGCGATTCAGAAGCTGCTCGCCGGCGCGGGCGATGAGATCGCGGATCGACTGCCGCCGAGGTGGCGAGTATCGGTTGCGTCACGGACGACCGACGGTGGGATCATCCGGTTCGTCTCCCCCGCCGGCGACCCATTCGAGGTGCAGGCGATCGTCCGGAGACGACTTGACCCTCGGGCAGCTGTCGCGCTCCCCGACTTCGACGAGCCGACGGTCGTGATCACCGACTGGCTCAGCCCGCGCACGCGGACGATCCTCGACGGTCGCGGGCAGAGCTACGCGGACACCACCGGCAACCTGTCGATCTCCATCGACGAGCCCTTGGTCGTCATCCGAGCTGACGGAGCAACGCGGGACCCGGCCCCGCGCCCCAAGACGTTGAGCAGTCTTCGCGGGCCGCGAGCTTGGGCCCTCCAACGCACACTGGCCGAGGTGGTCCCGCCATATGGGCTCGGCGACCTCGCCGAAGCGCTCGGGATGGATGCCGGCTACGTCTCGCGACTCCTCACTGGGCTCGGCGAGGAGTTGCTCATCGAGCGTCAGCCCCGCCGGCCGATCGAGCGAGTCGACTGGGAGGCGATGATCCGCCAGGTGACGCGTACCTACAGTCTGCTGGCCGACAACGAGACAACGAGTTGGATCGCGCCCGCCGGCCCGGAGCAGTTCCTACGCGATCTCGCATCGTCGAAACTGAAAAGGTGGGCGGTCACGGGCTCGTTCGCGTCGAGCCGTCTCGTCACGGTCGCCGCCCCAGAGATTGCCGTGGTCTACACCGACGATCCAGAACGACTGGCCGAGGCCGTGCGGCTCCGTCCGACGAGAACCGGCGGGAACGTTGTGACAGCCGTTCCCTACGATCCAGTGGTCTATGAGCGCACGTGGGAACAAGACGGACTCGTCTTCGCGTCGCTCGCGCAAGTCGCGATCGACTGCCTCACCGGGTTCGGGCGCATGCCCGCCGAAGGTGAAGCGCTCCTCGATTGGATGCGCCAGCGCGCGCCCCGCTGGCAGTCGCCGGCGCTCGACTCGGAGCCTGAACTCCCGTGAGTAGCGAGATCCGGAGCGAGTACGTCGATGCCCGGCGGGTCCTCCTCGACGCTCTCGTCGGGCTTCGCCCGCACCTCGACGCGTTCGTCCTCATCGGCGCGCAAGCCGTCTACGTCCGCACCGTCGACCGGCTGCCCGGGTATCAGCCGTTCACCACCGACGCCGACCTTGTCTTCGACCCTGCTCGCCTCGCAGCGCAACCGTTGCTGGCCGACGCGATGAACGCAGCGGGGTTTGTCTACAGCGGTCGACCGGGCATCTGGCACCGCACGGTCGCTCATCCCGATCGACCCGACCACGTCGTGCCGGTCGATCTCATCGTCCCGAAGGAGATCGCGTCGACCACGGGCCGGCGCGGCGCGCGTCTTCCGGGTGGTCACGGCAAGACGGCAGCTCAGAAGACGGAAGGCGTCGAGGGCACGCTCGTCGACCACGACCTGATCGCGATCGGGGCGCTCGACGCTGAAGATGTTCGCACCGTTTCGGTCGCGGTCGCTGGACCCGCCGCGCTCATTGTGGCGAAGGCGTTCAAGCTCGGCGAGCGACTCGACAGCCCTCGCCGGCTCCTCCCGAAGGACGCCGGGGACGTCTTTCGGTTGTATGAAGCGAACTCGGTGACGACGCTCGTCGAACGGTTCGAGCGAGTCGCCGCCGACGAGCGAAGCGCTGCGGTCACCCGAACAGCGCTGGGGTATCTCAAGACCTTGTTCGCCACCCCGAGGTCACCCGGCATCGAGCTCGCTGTCACAGCACTCGGACCGCTTGCGACGCAGTACGACGCCAAGCAAGTGCTGGCCGACTACACCCAGGAGTTGCTCGCAGCAATCCCGGCCTGACGACACCTACCGCACGCCAGCCTTGTCGAGGGCTCGATCAGGCTCGGGCGGCGGTGTTGGCAGGTAGCCGGATCATCAGCCGTCGCAGAGACCGCGACGCTGTTGCGTCACGTCGCCGGCCGGAGTTCGCTCCGTAGCCGATTGGCGATCGCGGTGACCCGGTCGGACGAGCTGCCGGCGACCGACACGTGGTCGGGTAGCGCCGTGGGCCACAGCGCCGTGACGCCCTTGGCCTGCTTGGTACGCATGAGCCATCCCCACTCGCAACCGACGAAGCAGAGCACACCCTTCACTGCGACGTCTCCAAAGTCCGGGCAGAGTGCGGTACGCACGACGTCGACCTGGCGGAGGACCCCTTCGACGAGTTTCGTCCGATCACGGTTGTTGACGTAGAGCCGCTCGTCGGTGCGGAACAGCCCACCGACGTCACGGGCCTCGACTTGACCGGTGTACTTCTTGGCGTCGATCACGAAGACCCCGGACGGGCCGATCGCGATGTGGTCGATGTTGGCCCGGCTGCCGGGCACAAGCCGGTCGTGCAGTAGCTCGACGCCTACGGCTCCTTCGAGCACTTCGGCGACGCGGCGTTCTCCCTCGGCGCCAACCTTCCATGCCTTGGTGGCCTGCGATTCGGGGGTGATCTGGGGCTTCGGAGTCAGGACTGATGCAAGCCGGCCGAGGACGGGCCGCTCGTGCCTGATCGAGTCTCGCCACTCGGCGTCCGCGGCGACGCGCTGCTCCTTCTTCGCGAGTTCTTGTGCCGCCCGTTTGTCGTACTCACGCTGCGCTGAACCACCCGCTGCGTCTCGCCCGGGGACATCCCCGGCTGGCGACGCCGTCGTATCCGGCGGTGCGGGTTGACCAGCCGGGCAGCCCGCGGGCCCGGACTCGACGTCGGCAACGTGATCCTCGGCTCCAGCGCTGTGGCACCGGAGGCACCGAACGATCCGTTCGGCGCGAACCCAACACGCCGTGGAACCCGCCGGGAGTTCGATCCCGCACGCGGCACACCGATCGTCCCGACGAATCTCCATCAGCTTGCCCATGGGCCGAATATCGGTCACTGATGGCCCGTCATGAAGCAGAAGGAGCTGCTCACCGTCGCGGGCCGGTGTCGGCTATCGATCCTCGCGACGAGCACCGTTCGTCGGACGACTGCGTCTGGTTGAGTGGTCAGCCCCAGAAGATGCGGGTGCGGTCGAGCTTGACCTCCTCGATCAGCTCCTCGATGTGGGGCGTGGGGCCGACGAGGTCGTACTCGTGGAACCTGAGGTCGCGGTCACGCCAGTAGAGCGACCACTCCTTGCGAACTTTCGTGTAGCGAAATCGGCAGATCGGGAAGCGGGTCCACTCGGGGCCGAAGTCCTCCCGCCACGGTGATCGGCACTCGATCACCGTGATCGTGCGGTCGGCGACGTCGACCTCGTAGCGGATCTGATCACGCGCCCGCGGCGGCATCTCTGCGTTCCGCTGGTCGATCCATCTACGGACCTGTGCGAGGTCGAGGTCGGGAATCATGCGAATCATCCTTCGTCATCAGCCGGTGTCACCCTGGGCGTCTTGTGCCTGGAGGATCGGGCCAGTCCACACCGGTCAACTCGACTCTGAGCGACGGGGCAGAGGTCCGCTTCGCCCACCGCATGAATGACTCCGCTGCCGGGTGATCGGTTGCATGGATCATCCAGTACTGGGGTCGGCCCGAGGCAGGATCAATGATCTGCTGCGGATACACGTATACGTAGCCGAGGTCCGCCAGCTGTTCGCAGTAGCGGGCGACAAGATGCCCTGATCCTCGGCCAGCCTCCCAGAGATCTTGCCAGGCGTCGCGACCACCCATGACTCGATCCAGCACGGTCGGATGAGGCGGCAGTGCGCCCTTTTCGTTGGGCCACAGACGACGGATGGCCTGCTCCAGGTTGAAGAGGATCCAGAGTTCTGTCTTGCAGAGAGACCCGTCGGGGTCGTACGTCTTGAAGTTTGCGAGCGCCTCGACGGTCGACCAGTTGAGCTGCGTCGAGTCCGGATCCAGCAGAGCGAACAGCGGCCTGTTCGGATCAATCACCTCTTGGCTGAGCAGGTCCGGAACGATGACGTTCGCATCTCCCGGATGAGGCCGACAGCGATCCCAGTGCCGATGGCTCCGAAGATTCGTCTCAAGCAGCTTTGCCACATCGGGTAGGTCGCACAAATGCAGCACCTTGAAGGCTTGGGCGTCGAGAGCGATCCGTGCGGAGCCGGGCATGTGACGGCCGCCGATCCGCACCGTTCCGTCGCCGGCGAACGCATCGAGGTAGGTGCCGCTGCCAGCGACTCGTCGGTACATCCTCAGGTAGAGACGCAGGACCTCGAGTTTGTTCAACGTCCATCCACCGAACTCTCGGGCGTCCTCGACGGACCGCCGGGCGCGTGGCCGCTTCACGCGAGGGGGAGGGTTCACCGGGATCTGGTCGATATCGAAGAGGTGTTGCTCAACCCATCCCGATGGCACGTTGATCAGCTTGCTACTCGAACGGGCTGCTCGTCCCATGTGCGACCATCGAGCTCCCGGCCGCCGGCCTTGGGTGTGCGACCGCCCCATTGCTTGAAAAAGAAGGCGACGCCAGCTGCGCCGCACTGATCCCGCAGATCGCGAACCCACGACTCGTCCATCGGCCGCGCACCGGACCCGCTCTCGCCGCCGGCTATCAACCAGTCGATGTTCTTGAGGTCGAGGTCGGGAAGTGGACCGAGCAGCGGTTCGGCGCTCACGAAACGAACAGCAGCATCAATGTCTCGAAGGTGATCGAGACGAAACGCGTAACGCTCGGTTTCGATGCTCACACCCATCCAGACGTTCGATGGCCAGTCGAGCTTCTTGCCGACTGACGCAAGTCGTTTCGAACGCTTGGTCAGCACTTGGTACGTGTGCTGGGGTGTCTCCGACATGACCTTGAAGACGCGGCGGATGAAGTCGACGGGCACGTCCGGATGGAACAGATCGCTCATCGAGTTCACGAAGATGAGGCGCGGTTGCTTCCACGAGTACGGAGTGGCGAGCGTGTCTTCGTGAAGGGTCAGCTTGAAGCCGGGGCCGCTGGTCCGCGGGTCGCCGTCATTCTGATACTTCGGCTGACCCATCGCCCGCAGGCGCTTCGCAAGCGTCAGGGCGTAGCAGTTGTCGCAGCCCGGTGACGTCTGATCGCAACCCGTCGTCGGGTTCCACGTCGCCTCAGTCCATTCGATGCCCGACTTGTCAGACATGGCTCCTCCGGCCGATCGATCGCCCGCACTCGTCGACAGTACGGAAGGGGTGTGACAGGGTCATTCGGCGGGCTCCTCGTCAGCCTCGATGCCGATGTCAGCAAGGCTCTCGGCGAGCGCTCGGAATTCTTCGAGGGCGGCTTCGAGGTCTTCGACGATCTCGGCGGCGATGATGCCGGGGGCGGGCAGATTGTCGGTGTCCTCCAAGCTCTCGTCGCGGAGCCAGAAGATGTCGAGGCTCGCCTTGTCGCGAGCGACCAGCTCGTCGTAGCTGAATCGCTTGAACCGCTGCGTCTCCTCGCGCTGACCGGTCGCGCCGGGTCGGTAACAGGCGACGAAGTCGTCGAGGTCAGCCCGGGTCAGGGGGTTCTGCTTGAGGGTGAAGTGTTTGTTGGTGCGCAGGTCGTAGATCCAGAGGTCCTTCGTCCACGGCGTCTCCGAGCCGGGCTTGCGTTCGAAGAACAACACGTTGGCCTTCACGCCCTGGGCGTAGAAGATCCCGGTCGGCAGGCGCAGCAGAGTGTGCACGTTGCATTCGTGGAGCAGCTTGCGGCGGATCGTCTCGCCGGCACCGCCCTCGAACAGCACGTTGTCGGGCACGACCACAGCGCACTGGCCGCCGATCCTCAGCAAAGTGCGCATGTGCTGCACGAAGTTGAGCTGCTTGTTCGACGTCGACGCCCAGAAGTCGTCGCGCACCACCGTCATGCTGTGCCGGTCGGCCTTACCATCGGCGTTCACGATCGTCACCGACGACTTCTTGCCAAAGGGTGGGTTGGCGAGCACCAGGTCGAACCGCTCGCCCGGGTCGTCACGCAGAGCATCGTCAAGCCGGATCGGGCTGTCGCTCTCCGGCGTCTCGATGCCGTGGAGCAGCATGTTCATGGCGCAGAGGCGGGCGGTGTTCTCGACGATCTCCCACCCGGTGAACGCTCCGGACCGCAGGTGCTGCTTCTGGGCACGGTCGAGGTGCGGGTTGTGCTTGATGATGTAGTCGTAGGCGGCGAGGAAGAACCCGCCGGTCCCGCAGGCCGGGTCGCAGATTCGCATGTCGGGCGTCGGCTGCATCACATCGACCATCGCCGAGATCAGCGCCCGCGGCGTGAAGTACTGCCCGGCGCCTGACTTGGTGTCGGCGGCGTTGCGTTCGAGCAGGCCCTCGTACGCGTCGCCCTTGATATCGACGTCGAGACCCATCCATGTCTCACCATTGATCAGGTCGTGGATCAGCCGTTGGAGCTTGGCCGGATCCTGAATCCGGTTCTGCGCCTTGCGGAAGATCACACCGAGCATGTCGTCGGTCGTGCCGAGTTCGTTGAGGATCTTGATGTAGTGCGCCTCGAGCGCCTCACCGGACAACTTCAGAAGAGACGGCCAGTCGAGACCCTCGGGGACGATGTGCGGCAGGCCGAGTTGGCGTTGCTCCTCGGACATCTTCAGGAACAGCAGGTAGGTGAGCTGCTCGACGTAGTCGCCGTACGACAACCCGTCGTCGCGCAGGACGTTGCAGTAGTTCCAGAGCTTGTCGACAAGCGCCTTCGAGTCGGTCACGTTGCGGCCTTATTCGTCCCACGAGATGATCTTGGTGCCGGTCGTTCGGCTGCGATTCGATCAAGCAGCACTGACGCGGGTTCGTCGGCAGGATTCTGCGGTACAAGTCGCCCGGAGAAGGCAGCGGCAAGAATGGAGCGACGCAGCGCAGCCAACCTTCTTCGGCACCTTTCGATCTCGGCCCGGAGATCGTCAATGGCCGTGCGCTGGGCGCCCAGTCGAGCCACTCGTGCGCGTTGCACCTCAACCGGCGGGACCGGTATCGGGAAGTTCTTGAGCTTCGTCCCGTTTACGTTGGCCTGACCTACCTGCTGGGTTACGACCGAGTCGATGTAGCTCCGGCCTCGCCGGCTGTTGATGTGAGTTGACGCCCACCCTGGGTCAAGCGTCTCGTCAAGACGCGCACGGATCAGGTAGGAAGCGAACGTCACCGGACCCGACCTTTCGTGGAACACGGCGGATTTCCCGACCAGCTCCGCGCTGTTGGTCCTATTGAAGAGAAGATCACCGTCACGGAGCTGAAGCTCGCTCACGTCGGCATGGTCGCTGGGCAGATACTTCAGCTTGTCGTAGTCAAGACGCCCGTCCTGAATGTTTCCCATCCTGAGAACCGGGACATCGCCGTCATCGGATGCTTTGGCGGACGTGCCATAGCGTTGTTCGACAGTCCGCGAGGACAGCGGCTCGACGGGCCAGTCCCCGTCAAGGGCCGCTTCGACAGCCGATTCCCGAAGTCGTTCGATCCGTCGGGAGGCGCCGTCAAGGAGGGTCGCCGCCGCGTGGAGGTGGGAGAAGTGTTCCTCTATGGCGACGACGAGTCGTCGTTGTTCAGGGAGCGGAGGGACCGGGATGGGCAACTTGCCCACCGTCCGACTCGACAGGTGCTTCACCGTGACAGCCGAAGTCAGCTCATGCACCGCATCGAGGTATGGCTGCAGCACGTGCTCGAGGAATTCTTCGCTGTAGAGCGACTCGTCGAGCACCTTCACTCGACAGACGCGTTGGTTTAGTAGCGCCGTCGGTCCTCGCCACCGTGACACTCTGAAGTCGCCGTCCATTCCGATGAGCAGATCACCGCTCGCTACAACATGGCGTTCCTCGTAGTCGCCGTCAAAGTAGGTGTTCGTCGTGTCTGCACCAACATCGCGAATCCGGATGAGCGGCATTCCCGCACCGGAGGTGTTGAAGTTCGCAGACTTGTACGCAGCACCGTTCGTGATCTCGGCCACCTCTTGCAGTGGCACCCGTTCCCAGTGCTGGGCGACTTCAAGTAGTGGCGATTTCGAGCTGGCGACGACTTCCGCAGCTGCAACACGGAGGGTCATGCGGCGAGTGCCTCAGTGAGGTCGGTGAGGATGCTGTCGAGATCTTGGCCGAAGAGCTCACGCGCCTTGAACAGGCCGCCGTGTTGGCTGAAGGGTGGGTCCTGGAGTTCGGCGAGGTCGATGGTGAGGCTCGCAGCGAGGTGGTCGCGGATGAGGGCGAGCCAGGCGGTCTGGTCATCCGTGAAGGCGCGGCCGGTCTGCTGCTGTTGGAGCAGCCAGGCGTCGAAGCGTTCGGCGACGCGCTCAGGCCACGGCTCGAGCTCGTCGTCGAGGCCGAGCGTGAACCGGACGAGCGACACGAGGTTGGTGAGCACGGTGCCGGCCGAGCCGTGGACCTTCGACTCGTCGAGGGTCTCGTAGGCGGCCCAGAGCTTCTCGGGAGTCCACCGATGGGGAGGCTTGCCGATCGCGTCTGCGAGGGCCTCGATGTCGGCGTAGGTCGGGCGCTGGGCGTAGGGCTTGGAGTAGTACACCTGCAGGGCGGTGATCTCGTCCTGGTGGTCGTCGAGGAACTGGCGGAACGACTCGACGGTCTCGTTGGCACGCGACTCGGCATCGACGACGAAGTCGGCGCGGGTGATGGTGTCCTGGCTGATTTCGTCGATGACCTGCTCGACGCTGCGCTGCACGTTCTCGAGTTCCTCGCACAGCTGCGGGTTCGACGCAATCGGCAACAGCGCCTTCTCGAACATCTCCACGCGGGTGGCGGTGACGGTGTCGGCGTCGGGATCGAGCCGGCCGCTGGCCTGTTGGGCTGCGGCGAGCTGACGATCGGGATCGATCGCCTCGACGAGGTGGTGGGACAGATCGCGCAGCGACACACCTGCGGTCGTTTCGAGTCGTTCGCGGTCGTCGGCCGCGATGCGGCCGTCGAGTCGCGACAACCGTGACGCGAGCGACGAGACGAGGTCCTCGTTGACGTGGCCGAGCCGGGCCTGGTGCAGGAGCTTGGCGAGCGAGATGCCCCGCTTGCGTTCCAACGGCGTGAAGTCGATCAGCTTCGTCTCCGTGACGCCGACTGCGTCGATGAGCACGAATCGGTCCTTCGACGCTGCGTCGGGCGTGACGCTCTGGAGGGTGGCGTCGTCGATGGTGCGGACGCCGCGGCCTTTCATCTGTTCGAAGAAGTTGCGGGAGCGCACCATCCGCATGAACAGCACTGCTTCGATCGGCTTGACGTCGGTGCCGGTGGCGATCATGTCGACGGTGACCGCGATGCGCGGGTTGTAGCTGGTCCGGAACGCCTGCAGGAGGTCCTCGGGCTTGTTGCCGTCGGAGGACTTGTAGGTGATCTTGGCAATCACGTCGTTGCCCTTGCCGAACTCCTCGCGCACGATGCGGACGATGTCCTCGGCGTGGGAGTCGTCCTTGGCGAAGATCAGCGTCTTGGGGATGTTGACGAGGCGGCCGTTGTTGTCGACGTCGCGGTCGGGGAACATCGCCGGCAGGTTGTCGCGGAACGCTCGCACGATCGTGCGGATCTGGTCCTTGGCGACGACCTTGCGGTCCAGCGCGGCGGCGTCGTAGGCGAGGTCTTCGTCGACGGCTTCGAGACGTTCCTGGCGGGTCTCGCGGTTGCGGAAGGTCGTGACGTAGCCCTGGCCGCCCTCGATGGTGGAGCCGTCCTCGGTGATCGCCGTGGAGAGCCGAAACACGTCGAAGTCGACGTTGACCCCATCGGCGACGGCCTGCGGGAACCCGTACTCCATCACCAGGTTCTGGTTGAAGAACCCGAACGTCTGCTTGCCCGGCGTTGCCGTGAGACCGATCAGGAAGGCGTCGAAGTACTCGAGGACCTGGCGCCACACCCCGTAGATCGAGCGGTGGCATTCGTCGACGATGATCACGTCGAACGCCTCGATCGGGAGCTGCTCGTTGTAGTCGACCTCGACGGTTCGCTCGGGCTCGTGATCGAACGTGGAGCGTTCGTCGAGCTCGTCGTCGAACGTGTCGTCGCCGCGCAGGATGGAATACACCCGCTGGATGGTCGAGATGCAGACCTTGGCGACCGGGTCGACGTGGTTCGAACCGAGGCTCTGCACGTTGTAGAGCTCGCTGAACTTGCGGCCCGTCCCAGGGACGTCGAAGCCCTGGAACTCCTTGAGCGTCTGCTTGCCGAGGTTCGCCCGGTCGACCAGGAACAGGATTCGCTGCGCACCGGCCTGAGTGATCAGCCGCTCGGCGATGTTGGCGGCGGCGAACGTCTTGCCTGAGCCGGTCGCCATCTGGATGAGGGCGCGGGGCTTGTTGTCCTGCAACGACCGTTCAAGGTTGGTGATCGCCTCATGCTGCGCGGTGCGCAGCCACGGCGTCCGGTCGGCCGGCGCCAGCGGCTCGATGTCGTGGACCCGGGCACGCAGCGTCGCTCCACGGCCCTCGAGGTGATCCTCGATCTGGCTGGCGAGCGTGCTCGGCCGGTGGAACCAGAACACGCGGCGGGCGGTCGGCTCGGGGTCGAAGCGACAGGTGAACCACGTCTCGTCACCGGTCGACTCGTAGCCGAACGGGAGTCGGCCGTCGGCCGTGCGGACCGCCGGGAGCTCGTCGGGGACGTTCGACTGGTACTTGACCGTCTGCCACTCGACCCCCGCGAGCGTGGTTCCCTGCTTCTTCGCCTCGATGACTCCAACCGCCTGGCGGTTGACGAACAGCACGTAGTCGGCCGGCCCGGCAGCCGTCACCAGCTCGCGGACAGCGACGCCCTCACCTGCATAGAGATTGACGCTCTTGTAGTCCTGGACGACCCATCCCGCCCGGGTCAACATGTCGTCGATGCGGGCGCGAGCCTGGTTCTCCGGGGCGATGTAGTCGCCAGGATCGCCCGTCGTCATCAGGGCAACTGTACGAGGTTGGCCCCAACGGCACCTGCACGCTCACCGCTCGGCACGCCCGCGAAGGCGTCGACCGGCCACTGAAAGGCGGTTTCGTCGCTGTTGTTCGCCGGCACGAAGCGCAGAGGCGTCGACAAGGTACGTGCCGATGGCTGACGGAGGTCCGGCTCAGACCAAGTGCGATATCAAGGCTGCGAGCCCGGAGGCGGCGGTGCCACCCGCAGCGCTGATAGCGATCTGCTCAATGCTCCGAAGCGCGCGCTGCAGTCCCTTCTTCCTCACGGTCGGATCTGCGAGCTGGGCGTCGATCACTTCGAGGTCGGCGTCAAGGTCGTCGAGTTCGTCTGCTCCAACTGCGTCGCGGTCGATCAGCGCGAGCGCCTGTGACCTGAACGTGCGCAGCAGCTCGATATCGACAGAAACCGCGCTGACCGTCTGGGCCGAATGGCTACCGGTGGCGATGTTCGAACCGCTGATCGTCGCACCGGAGAAGTCGTTGTGGACGATCGTCGATGACCGGGGCGCGGTCGTCGCTCGCTGTACCCGTTGGCGGCCCACTTGAGTGAGGTGGACCTCCCCTCCGTAATTCGGCATCTTGATGTGGCTGTCAGCGAGAGCTAGCTCGACCGCCGCCTCGACCCGGGCGTCTGACAGATCTAGTGGCAAGTCAGAGGGGCGGACCGTCGAGGAGATGCCGACGGCTCCGGCGTCGTGAAGTGCCCGGAGGAGCGCAAGCTCGTCTTGCTCTGGCTGGTTGTAGGCCACGTTCTCGATGTCTTCGACTTCGATCGGAACTCGAATCGGGTTCTTGGCGAACTCCCGCTCGATCTCGCGTGTCATCTGACGAATCGCAGCGTGGTTGGTCTTGAAGCCACCATTCGGCACGGACCTCATCATATTCGTCCTGGCACAGCGACCCTGGGACAGCTTGGCGCCCTCTACACGCCGCGATCTGGGAATGTCGGCGGTCGCTCGGGAGTCCGTAGATCACCCCGCCACCTCCCTAGGATCTGCCTCGCGGAGTCTGCGCCAACCCCACCGTGGCTGCCCGAAGCAACGGAGCGATCGGGCTGTCGTGGGCCATGTCGCCACTTCGCGAGTATCCGGTCGGTGGGATCGTTCTCGGCTGGTTGGGCGGGAGGATGGTCGATGCTGGCGTCCGCTGCCGGTCGAGGGTTCAGTTCTGCTCGGCGAGCGACTGCCGGACGGTCGATCCAGTCGGTGGCGACGGACTGGGCGACGACGTCGAGGGCGGTCTGCTCGCCGGTCGTCGCGACGAACACCTCGTTGGTCGAACGACCTCGGGTCATCGGCACGTAGAGGTTGCGAACGTCGGTCGGTCCGTCGAGATAGAGGATCGCGACGTCTACGGTGCGGCCTTGGGCACCGGCTCCGGTGCGGGCGTATGCAAGGTCGACGTGTTCGGCGACGTACTCCTTCGGGAGCCGGACGCGGCCACTGCGGCCGTCGGCGCTGATCGAGCCGTCGGCGTGGACGGCGGTGACGATCCATTCGGCTCGGTTGCGGACCATCCTCCCCCGGTCGGTGACAAGACACCGGTCGTTGTCACGCGTCGCAATCTCGTCGCCGAGGTAGATCGTGTGGGCGCCGGCGCGGACGCTTGGTGAGGTGGGGTCGACCTGGCCTTCAGCGATGCGGAGGAGCTGGCAGGAGTGGTTGAGTTCGTCGACGGCGTGGTTGGTCGGCGCCATGAGGAGCGCTGTCCGGCCGGCTCCTCGCTCAATCCACCAGTGCGTGACGGCGGCGGCTCGCATGCGGTGCTCGGTTCCGCCTTGGAGACGACCGTGGTCGTCGTACAGCTCGGCGACGTCGGTGTCGCCACGGCGGAGTCGAAGGCTGGCGTCGCGTTCCCAGCCGTTGTCGAAGCGGTGGACCCGGTCGAGTTCGACGGCGTCGTAGGTGTCGATGAGGAGGCCGAACATGCCGCCTCGGCCGACGGCGGAGAATTGCATCGGATCGCCGACGAGGACGACTCGCCATCGCTTGCGATCAGCGAGGGCTGCGAGTTCGGCGAGCTTCGGTGTGGACGTCATACCCGCTTCGTCGACGATGAGTGTCGACCCGGCGGGCAGGTTGTAGTGGTGGTCCGGCGGTCGATCGATGCGGTGCTCGATGAGGAGCTTGTCGAGCGTGTCGGACACGACGCCGGTCTCGTCCTGGAGGACCTCGGCTGCTCCGGCGGAGGGTGCGACGCCGAAGACGGGACGCCCGTTGGCTCGGAGCTGCGCGACGGCGGGCCGGAGAGCGGTGGTCTTGCCGGTGCCGGCAGGACCGACGATGAGGACGAGTTGCTCGTCGCCGGCGACTCTGCATCCGGCCTCGGCCTGGGCGATGTTGAGGTCGGTGTCGGACCGATTGCTCGCCGCGGGTTCGCCGTCGCCTCCGGCCGCGAAGCGACGCTCGGCCCAGTCGAGGAGGTCGTGCTCTTGGTCGAGGATGGCTTGCGTGGTGAGCGCGCGGTCGACGGCCGACTCGGATACGGGCCGGCCGTCTCGGCGGAGGAGCGCGCCACTCGGGACCGGCGCTGAGATGTCGACGCATCGCTGGGCAGCGATCCAGTCAGCGAGGGAGTCGAGCGCGTCGACGATCGCCGCGGCGTCGATGCCAAGGTCGGTCGCCAGTAGTCCGGCGAGTTCTCGCTGAAGTTCGGTCGGCCGCCAGGTCGACTGGCGCTCGCTGATCGCATCGATTGCCCGGTCGACGAGTGCGGCGACGGCTTGTTGTTCGAGCGAATGTCGCGGGCGCACCCGGCCGACGGCGTCGGCGACGATGTCCTCGGGTGCAGCGCCGAGCTGCCACGCCTGTTCGCGCCATTCGGCGTGGAGGGTCGCGGCGTTCACGTTCGGCTCCTTGCCGGGCCGGGTGTCCAGCACCGCCTCGCGTTCGAGACGCCAACGTTCCCTCGGTGTCGGGTCGCGGTCCATGGTGGCAACGAAGCGATCGAGCTTGGCGTCGATGCGGTGGCGGATGTCGTTCGTGCGGCTCGAGTACTCGGTGAGCACGACGTCGGGGATGTCGGCCATCTCGGCGATGCCGTTGTCGGGCGTGCGCCAGCGAACACCGAGGTGCAGGGTGAGTTCGGCTCGGAGGGCGGCGTGGTAGAGCGCCGAGAGGGTGCGCTGGTCGCGCTTGATGAGTCGGGCGTCGAGGGCCAGCCAGCGACCGTCGGGTGACTTGACCCGGTTCGGGATGACGACGTGCGTGTGAATCTGCGGGTCGAGGGCGCGGCTCGTGTGCTGCCGGAACAGTGCGACGATGACTCCCTCGGCGTCGACCACGGCGACCTCGCCGCCGATGCGGTAGCGGGTGTGTGCGTGCCGTTCGATCCAGCCGACGAGCGCCTCGACCGCTCGATCGTGAGACAGCAAGACTCGTTGGCGGATCTCGTCGTCGCCGAGCGCGAAGAGGACGGACACGGACTTCGGTGCCGAGCAGGTGACGTCGAACCCACGGACCGACTCGTCGCCATACGCCCGGCCGAGGTTGCGGCCGGGCCGGTTCGGGTCGCAGCCGTCCATGATCGCGAGGAAGTCCTCGTCGTCGACTTCTCCGGCGAGGCCGAGTTCGAGGGCGGCGTCGCCAAGCCATCGACCCCGGGGCTCGTTGGCGTCGAGGTAGTACCTCGGGAGCCGGTCCACGTAGTAGCGGCCGGCTTCGATGCCGTTCAGGGTCGACACCCGAACGGTCATCGTCGGCTCCCGAATCCCTCCCCGGATGCGACTGTGCACTCGTCTGTCGTTGCTGAGCGGCGGTGTAGGAAGTTGGTCATGGCGGTCACGGGGTGGTGAAGGGAAGCGACGGCTGGTCGGCCGCAGCCGAGTCGGCGGGGCACACGGGACGCGCTGTGCGGGAGGACGCGGCGCGGGCGTGCACGGTCGGCTCGCTGTCGGTCGGCATGGGAGCGGCGGGCGGATCGGTGGGAAGCGTGATGGGACCGCCGATGAGGTCTTCGAGCTTCCGACGCGGGATGCGAAGCTGCTTGCCGAAGCGGACGGCCGGAAAGTCGCCCTCGCCGAAGTCGGCGGCGCGGCGTGCGAGTTGGTAGGCGGAGGTACGGCCGATCCCGCACACCGCAGCGGTTTGCTCGACCGTGAGGAACTCCTGGCGTCCGGCGGTCATGGTCGGCCTCCCGTACGCCGGCGCGTTGCCATCGGCTCGCAGAGCGACTCCGAGACGATCGGGTGCGCGGCGGCGGTGAACGTCTTCATCGTGAGCACGACCCGCCGACGAGACGCGCTCGCGATACATGGCAATCCGTTGCGGACCATCGGAGTCCCTCGCCACTCGGCTCCAACTCCACGTCAGTCGGCCGCTTCGCGCGTTACATGTGGAATGCGACCACTTCCCTCGACGGCCCGGCCTCGGTACGGTGAGCCGAGGGGCGCGGCGACCGATCGGAGAGGTCGAGACATGGCTCACATCGCGAAGAAGGGCGACCGGTTCTACGTCGTCGTGTATGGCGGCATCGACGCTGCGACCGGCAGGGCGAAGCGCGACTGGCATGACGGCTACGCCACGCGCAAGGAGGCCGAGCGTGCCGCAGCCGAGATCACGAAGCGTCAGCACGACGGCGAGTACCGGTCGCCGGATCGCATCACGCTCGCCGAGTACCTGACCGAGCGGTGGCTGCCGCTGAAGAAATCTCAGCTGAGTCGGTCGACGTTCGACTCGTACCGCAACAGCGTGCGGCTGCACGTTGCGCCGAGGATCGGGGCGATCCAGCTACGCCAGCTCCAGCCCGAGGACCTTGACACGCTGTACGCCGAGCTGCTCGTCGACGGCAAGCTCAACGGCGCCGGCGGCGGGCTCGCACCGAAGACGGTGCGCAACATTCACGGCATGCTTCGCAAGGCGCTCGCCGACGCGCATCGCAAGGGCACCATCCATCGCAATGTCGCCGACTTCGCCGATCCGCCGACCGTGCGACACGCCGGCGCCAAGGAGCAGCAGGTCTGGTCGGCGGCCGAGCTGCGGTCCTTCCTCGACGCGATCGAGGACACCGACTCATACGCCCCGATCTACCTCGCCGCGAACACCGGGATGCGGCGCGGCGAACTACTCGGGCTGACGTGGCGCAAGGTCGACCTCGACGAGGCCCGCCTCGTCGTCGACCAGCAACTGCTCTCCGTCGGATACAACGCCGAGGTCGGCGCGCCGAAGACGTCGACCAGCCGCCGCACGATCGACCTCGACCCACGGACCGTCGCCGTCCTGCGGACGTGGCGCCGGGTGCAGCACGAGCAGCTGATGGCCAACGGGACGCGCAACGACGGCGACTTCGTGTTCACGCACCCCGAGACCGGCCAGCGGTCCATCCCGACCGCTTCTCCAAGATGTGGGACCAACTCGTCGCCGAACACGGTCCCCGCCGCATCCGCCTCCACGACCTCCGCCACACCCACGCCTCGATCCTGCTCAAGGCGAACGTCCCCGTGAAGGTCGTCAGCGAACGCCTCGGCCACAGCAGCCCAGCGTTCACGATGACCGTCTACCAGCACGTGCTGCCCGGCATGCAAGCCGACGCCGCGGCCGCCTTCGGCGACGCCGTGTTCGGACCGTAACCGGCGTCGAAACGTCGAGGACCGCTCTCCTTGTCCGCCAAGAGATCTCGCGACCGGAACTGGGGACCGCTCGTCAGCGGAGCTCAGCTCGTGGTTTCCCGAAGGAAGTCCTGGGCGACACGCTGACCAAAGTCGAACGGCTGCTCGTCGCGCTCGCGCTCCTCAGCCACCTGATCCGGGAAAAAGGCTCGGAGGTAGTCGTCGTAGGAGCGGATGAGAGTCTCGTGCTCAGTGTCCGTCAGATTTGTCATGGGTGGTCCCCTCTCCAGTGTTCCTGTAGTAGTTCGCGAAGAACTGCGGGTTCAAGTCAGGCTTGAAGTAGTGCTTACGGTTGATCCAGACGAGCCCGTCGATCTTGGAGATCACGGCGACATCGATCGGGCCGCCAACCGTCTCGACCTCGCCCATCGAGACCCGTCGTTTGAATGAGGTGAGATTCACCAGCGCTTCCGCCATCTCCGCGAGCTCCTCCTTCGGGAGGACCTCTACAGCCGCCACAATCGGGTCCACAAAGCGCCGGGACGTGAACGACCGTCGTTGCTCTGCGAAGTGCTCGGCGGCACGGCCACCTACCTCGCGAACGGCTTCCTCCACGGTTGCGCGCACGGTCGCATCTTCCACCTTCTCGCCGATCAGGGCCGGAAGGTCGCGCATGAACCCCGAGACGAATCCGTCGAGAGCTTGTTCGTAGTCCGGGGCTATCCCAGTGATAAACGTGTCGACCATCTCGCGCTGGGCGAAGGGTGAGATGCTGGCGGACCCGTCCTCGCCAACGCGGAACTGCGACCGTTGAGCGATCTTCGAAGCACCGTTGAATAGGCCATCGACCTCGTAGTCGATGATGGCAGGGAACACTTCGCTCGACCCGAATCCCGCGACGATCAGACTTGACCCTTGCCCGCTGAAGATGTCCTTGTACAGGATCAGTTCGCAGAGACGCCGGAGCCGCCCTGCCGATTCCTCGGACAGCGGCAGGTTTTCGAAAGTCTGATGCACGAGCATCTCGTACGGCGAATCCTCCGCATCCAAGACATCCCGAGCGAATTGCTCGGATGAACGTTCAAGCGGTTCGAAGCCGGCGATCTCGGTCTCGACTGTCTCCAGCACCGAGTCAGCGATGCCCTCAACCGCGCCACTCGAGATCGGGCCGGAGGACAGCGCCTCCCTCACGGCACCGTCGATCTGACCGCGAAGGTGGACGAGGAAGCTCCCCACCGTCTGCTCGAGGAAGCTCCGCCGAACCCCGACCGGGAACAGGTCCTGGTTAGCGGACAGCCACTCGACGAAGTCCTCCGCCGTGTCCCGAACAGTTGCGAACTGCTGATCGCCCAGTTGCTCGCGATACATCTTGATGCTGAGCTCCCAGGGAACACCCATGAGGTCAGCACTTCCGTTCACCATGACGCCGATCGGGTGGTACTTCGAGAGCGTGAACAGCTTGTTGACGGTGTTGTAGATCTTCTGCCCGACGTGGGTCGTGATGGTCA
The DNA here is from genome assembly GCA_964565705.1 of uncultured Ilumatobacteraceae bacterium. GTDB lineage: Bacteria > Actinomycetota > Acidimicrobiia > Acidimicrobiales > Ilumatobacteraceae > CAZMGD01. Next base: position 18,393 of record CAZMGD010000086.1, read on the forward strand.
CAGCACTGTCGGCAGCGAGAGCGACGGCCGATTGGTTCAGGATGGCGATCTCAGCGGTCACTCGTCACTCCCTGCCTGCTCGATGTCCTTCCACGGGGAGCGTACGCGACCATCCGACGAGCGAGCGGAATAGGGATACCTGCTCCGGAAACGTCACGGGAATGACCGTTTCGCGCCCTCGATCTTCTAACCAGTGGTTAGAAGAATGGTTAGAAGATCGCCCGGTGAACGAGGAAAGCCCTGGCGGATGTTGCCATCTACCAGGGCTTTCGTGGTGGCGGGGGCAGGATTTGAACCTGCGACCTTCGGGTTATGAGCCCAGGTCCG
>CAZMGD010000087.1:0-18594 GCA_964565705.1 uncultured Ilumatobacteraceae bacterium
CCTTGACATCTGAAAGGATCACCGTGGACGAACTGCCTGGCGGCTGGGGGCCGACGCTCGACGACCTGGCCGAGCGACGAGCCGCGGCGCGCGCGTTGGGTGGCGAGCAGCGCATCCAGAAGCACCGGGCCAGCGGCCGGCTCGACGCCCGCCAGCGCGTCGACGTGCTGCTCGACGAGGGGTCGCTCCGCGAGATCGGCACGCTCGTGGGCGATGTGCCCTCGGATGCGTTCGTAGCCGGGCACGGCACGATCGACGGCCGGCCGGTGCTCGTCGGCGCCGAGGACTTCACGACGCTCGCGGGGACGATCGCCAGCGGCAGCAACGCCAAGCGCCACCGCATCGCCGAGCTCGCGCTCCAGGAACGGGTGCCACTCGTGATGTTGCTCGAAGGCGCGGGGTTCCGGCCCGGCGACCGCGGCCACGGCCGGTCGCCGACCGACCTCCTCATGCAGGCCCAGTGCTCGGGCAAGGTGCCGATGGCCGTCGGCGTGATGGGCGCCTCGGCCGGGCACGGGGCGCTGATCGCGCCGATGGCCGACTTCTCGGTGATGACCGAGGCGGCGTCGATCTTCACGGCCGGCCCGCCGGTCGTGCGCGAGGCGATCGGCGAGGACGTCGACAAGATGGCGCTCGGCGGGCCGAGCGTGGCGATCCCGAGCGGGCTGGTGCACAACCTCGCCCCCGACGACCGCGACGCGCTGCGCCAGATCCGCCACTACCTGTCGTTCTTCCCGTCCAGCGCGTGGTCGTACCCCGAGCCGGTCGCTTGCAACGACTGGCACCGTGAGGTGCCCGAGCTGCTGTCGATCATCCCCCGCGCCAACCGGCAGGTGTACGACATGAAGCGCGTGCTCGACGTCGTGTTCGACGACGGCCGGTGGTTCGAGGTGCAGGGTGGGTTCGGCACGGCGATCGTGTGCGCGCTCGCCCACCTCGGCGGCCATCCGATCGCGGTCATCGCCAACCAGCCGCAGGTGCTCGCCGGCTCGATCGACAGCGACGCCGCCGACAAGGCCGCGCACTTCATGGCGGTCGCCGACGCGTTCCACCTGCCGATCGTGTTCTTGTCCGACAACCCTGGGGTGCTGCCCGGCACGGCGTCCGAGCGCGCCGGCATCTTGCGCGCCGGAGCGCGGATGTTCGCCGCCCAGACGCTCGCCCGGACGATCAAGCTGCACGTCACGTTCCGAAAGGCGTACGGGTTCGGCTCGATGGTCATGGGGATGAGCGCGTTCGACCATCAGACCGTGTCGTATGCGTTTCCCGGGGCGACGCTCGGGGCGATGAGCGCGACAGCCAGCGGCACGGCGTCGAAAGCGGACGAGGACACGACCGCGATCCTGCGCCAGATGGAGCTCGACGCGTCGTACAACTCGGCGTCACGGCTCGGTTTCGACGAGCTGATCGACCCGCGCGAGACCCGCGACCGCCTGCTCGACGGGCTCGGGCTGGCGCTCGCCCGCCGCCAGGAAGCCCCACTGCCGGCGCTCAAGGCGGCGATCACGCCGTAGCGACGACCGAAATCCGGTTCTAGAATGACGACGTACAACTGGGGGTGCTGTGACATGAGCATGGTGGATTTCGGCTACTTCGACTGCGACAACCACTTCTACGAGGCGCTCGATGCGTTCACGCGCCACATGGATCCCAAGCTCCGCAAGCGGGGCATGCAATGGGTGCAGGTGGACGGCAAGACACGGCTGATGGTCGGCGAGAAGATCAACCGCTTCATCCCCAACCCGACGTTCGACCCGGTGTCGAAGCCGGGCGCGCTCGACGAGTACTTCCGCGGCCGCAACCCGCGCGGCGCGGACACGCCCGAGCTGTTCGGCGAGCTCGACCGGATGGCCGACGTGATGGAGTACCGCGATCGCGACCTGCGCCTCGAGCTGATGGATCGCCAGGGCATGCACGGCGCGATCTTCCTGCCGACCCTCGGCGTGGGCATGGAGCAGGCCCTGATCGATGACCCCGACGCGCTCGTCGCCGCGTTCCGGGCGTTCAACCGGTGGATGGACGAGGACTGGGGCTTCGCCTACCAGGAGCGGATCTTCGCCGCGCCGGTGTTCACGCTGATCGACCCTGACGCAGCCGTCGCCGAGCTCGAGTGGGCGCTCGACCACGACGCCAGGTTCCTGCTCCTGCTGCCCGGCCCGGTCATGACGCCGGCGGGCGGCAAGTCGCCCTCCGACCCGGTCTACGACCCGTTCTGGGCCAGGATCAACGAGGCCGGGGCAACCGTCGTCATCCACGGCGGCGACAGCCACTACGGCAAGTACGCGATGGACTGGGGCGAGAGCGGCACGCGCGAGGCCTTCCGCCAGAACGCGTTCAAGGCGATCATGTCGCCGAACCCGACGCAGGACACGTTCGCCAACCTGCTCGCCCACCACCACTTCGCCCGCTTCCCGAACCTGCGGATGGCGGCGATCGAGACCGGCTCGGACTGGGTGTTCCACCTCGACGAGAAGCTGAAGAAGTCGTGGGGGCAGACCCCGCACTCGTATCCGGAGGATCCGCGCGAGACGTTCCGGCGCCACGTCTGGGTGTCGCCGTTCTACGAGGACCACCTCGACAAGCTGAAGGTGCTGATGGGCACCGACCGGATCCTGATGGGGTCGGACTACCCCCACGCCGAGGGCCTCGCCGACCCGTCGAGCTACATCAAGGATCTCCGCAACTTCGACTACACCGACGACGAGGCCCGCCAGATCATGCGCGACAACGGCCTCGAGCTCTCGGTCCGCCGTCCGGCGTGAACGCATCCCGACATCCGAACTGAGCAGGAGGACCCGCCATGGCCTTGACCGGCAGCGACCACTACACGATCATCACCGCCGACTCGCACGCCGGCGGTAGCCACGCGCAGTACCGCGAGTACCTCGACCCGGCGTACCACGAGGACTTCGACGCGTGGCGCGGCAAGTACCGCAACCCGTTCAAGGACCTCAAGGACGACCGCCGCGAGCGAAACTGGGACAACGACCGCCGCCACCGCGAGCAGGAGGCCGACGGGATCATCGGCGAGGTCATCTTCCCGAACACCGTGCCGCCGTTCTTCCCGAGCTTCGTGCTGTTCGCCCAGCCGCCCAAGCCCGAGGACTACCAGCACCGTCTCGCCGGTGTGCGGGCCCACAACCGCTGGCTCGTCGATCACGTCGCCGAGGCGCCCGCGCAGCGCGCCGGCATCGGCCAGATCTTCGTCAACGACGTCGACGACGCGATCGAGGACGCGACGTGGATCAAGGAGCACGGCCTGCGCGGCGGCGTGCTGCTGCCCAACGTGTCGCCCGACGTGAAGTGGGTCCGCCCGCTCTACGACCCGCAGTACGACCGCCTCTGGGAGGTGCTCCAGGATCTCGACATGCCCGTCAACGTGCACGGCGGCACCGGGGTGCCCGACTACGGCAACTACCCGTTCTCGATGCTGCTGTACATCAACGAGGTCGGCTTCTACTCGCAGCGCCCGTTCGTGCACATGCTGCTCGGCGGCGTGTTCGAGCGGTTCCCGAAGCTGAAGCTGGTGATCACCGAGACCGGCTGCTCATGGGTGCCAGAGCTGCTCGAGCGGCTCGACGACACGATCATCAAGATCCGCGACACGGGTGCGACCGGCGAGATCCGCTACACCGACGCCAACAAGCGGACCCTGACGGCCACCGAGGCGTACCAGCAGAACGTGTGGATGGGCATCAGCCAGCCCGGCCCGGCCGACGTCGCCGCCGCCGATCTCGTGCTCGGCAAGGACCGGTTCATGTGGGGCAGCGACTACCCCCACGACGAGGGCACGTACCCGTTCACCCGCGAGCACCTGCGGGCGCTGTTCCACGACCGGAACCCGGACGAGCTGCAGGCGATCCTCGCCGGCAACGCGGCGAAGCTCTACGAGTTCGACCTCGACGCGCTGGCCCCTCTCGCCGCCCAGCACGGTCCGACGGTCGACGATCTGCGCCGGCCGCTCACCGAGATGCCCGCCGACGCCAACGACGCCCTCATGAAGAGCGTCGAACTGGTGGGCGCGACGTGATGGTGACGGGCGCCGCCACCAGGTCCCGTTCGTGCGGACCCGGGGGCGGCGCCCGCATGGCCGACGATTGGCTCGCTGCGCTCGCGGCACTGGTCGTCGCGCGATCCATGCGGCGGTCGTGATCCGACGGCTCTCCGCGGAGGTCGCGTTCGCGGCGGGGCTCGCGCTCGGGGAGGGGCCGGTGTGGGACGACCGCACCGGAACCCTGCTCGTCGTCGACATCGACGGCCGCGCCGTGCACCGCTTCGATCCGTCCACCGGCGACGGCTCGTCGTTCGCGACGCCCGCTCGTCCGGGGGCGGCGGTGCTCGCCGCCGACGGCGACCTGGTGATCGCCGGTGAGCGGTCGTTCCTCCGCTGCGGGCCCGACGGCTCGAACCTCCGTCCGATCGCCGAGCTGGACGCCGGCGACGACGTGCGGCTCAACGACGGTGCCGTCGACCCGTGGGGCCGCTTCGTGGCCGGCACGATGGACCTGCAGTACACGCGGCCGATCGCTGGGCTGTACCGCCTCGACGGCGGCGGTTCGGTCGATGCGCTGCTCGACGGCGTGATCCTCTCCAACGGTCTGGAGTGGACCGCCGATGGGCGCACGATGTACTACGCCGATTCGGGCACGCTCCGGATCGACACGTTCGATCTGGGGCCCGACGGTGAGCTGCTCGACCGGCGCACGTTCGTGTCGTTCGACGACGGCACGCCAGGCGGTCCCGACGGCCTGACCGTCGATGCCGACGGTTGCGTGTGGGTGGCCTGCTGGCCGCTGTCGCAGGTACGCCGCTACTCCCCCGACGGCGTGCTCGACACCGTCGTCGACGTACCGGTCCGGGCGACGACCAGCGTCGCGTTCGGCGGCGCCGACCTCGGCGACCTCTACCTCACCACCGCCCACTCCCGCCGCGATGGCGAGGTGGTCCCCGAGGACCACGCCGGCGACGTCTTCGTCGTCCGCCCCGGCGTCACCGGCCTCCCCCCGAACCGGTTCGCCTGACCAGGTGTCAGAAACCTGCAACTCACCGCCCCAGGTCAGCCCCACGCGACGTCTGACACCGCAGACCCCTCACCATCGGGCCCGAATGGCAGGTGTCAGAAACCTGCAACTCACCGCCCCAGGTCAGGAGCCGAACCGTTCTGACACCTCGGTCGATCACGTCCCCGCGGCGAGCTCCGTGAGGGCGGCGCGCAGGTCGTCCTCGGATCGGGTGAGGCGGTCGATGCTCTGCTCGATCATCAGGTTGACGACCTCGTCGTCGAAGCGGCGGCGCCAATCGGTGTGGATGCCGATGACCGGGACACCCTTGGCGACGGCGTAACCGATCTCCCACGCCGTGCCGTCGTCGGTGGTCAAGCCGTTGAGGCTGGCGACGAGCACATCGGTGCGGTCGATGGCACCGCGGTCGTTGAGGTAGATCTCGCGCACGTTGTCGGGGGTCTTGACCGGGTTGTCACGATGCGGCAGGAACGTCTCGAAGCCGCACCCCGCGACCAGCGCGTCGATCCGCTCGATCCACCACCGCTCGCCGTCGTCGAACAACGGTCCCGCCACGTACGCACGCACGGCCGCACAACGTAGACGCTCAGTCGGAGATGTCGGCCAGGCCCAGCGCCCGCTCGACGCGCACGCGCACCAGCAACTCCCCCGGTACGCCGTTGCGGGCACCGTACTCTGCGGCACGATCGGCGCCCATGTACCGGCCACCGATGCGCGCCGCCCACGCGGCGACCTCGTCGGGATCGTCGATCAGCTCGGCGCGGCCCTCCAACGTGACGAACGAGAACGGCGGCTGGTCGTCCTGCACACAGATCGTGAGCCGCGGATCGCGGGCCAGGTTCTTGCCCTTCACGGTGTCGGCGCCGGTGTTGAACACGAGGCCATCAGCGTCGAACGCGATCCACACGGGTGCCGCGTGCGGACGGCCATCGGCGCGGACGGTTGCCACGACTGCGGCGCGGACCGGCTCGCGGAGGAACGCGGCTCGCTGCTCGGAGGTCATCACCTGGTACGGCATGGCCCCATCATCGCCGTTACGGGTCCACCACCTATGGTGCAGCGATGCACGACTCCGTCACTGTCCACATGGACGCCCCGCCCGAACGGGTCTGGGCGCTCGTCAGCGACGTCACGCGGATCGGCCGTTACAGCCCGGAGACGTTCGAGGCCGAGTGGCTTCCACCGGCGACGGGGCCCGAGGTCGGCGCACGCTTCCGCGGGCACGTGAAGCGCAACGGCAAGGGCCCGACCTACTGGACGTCGTGCACGGTCACCGCGTGCGAGCCAGCGCGGGAGTTCGCGTTCGGCGTCGGCAAGGAGGGCAAGGAGCTGAACACCTGGCGGTACGTGTTGCGCCCGGCGGGCGACGGCACCGACGTCACCGAGTCGTTCACGCTGACGCCCACCATCCCGATCCGGCTGTACTGGACGCTGCTCGGTTGGACGCGCGGCAAGACGAACCGCCGCGGCATGGAGCAGACGCTGCAGCGGATCAAGGCCGACGCAGAGACCGCCACCGAGACCGCCTGAACGCGGTCACGTCGGCGCCGACCGCTCCCGCTCGGCGACGTCGCGCGCCTTGGTCGCCTTCTCCGTCGCCGCGGCATGGCGCTGCACGGCGCTGCGCGGCGCGCGTGGTCGCGCAGCTGCTGCGCGACGAGACCTGCACGCTCGCCACGCTGACCAGCACCGCAGCGCGCCTGTACCACCCCGCCGGCCCGGGTCGCGGACGATGCGCGCCGTCCTCGGATCGAGGCCGGTCTGGCGCAACTCGGCGCGCTCGGAGCTGGAACGCATGATCCGCGAGGCGATCGAGGCCAGCGGGCTCCCGGCACCAGAGGTCAATCAGCGCATCACGCTGCCGAACGGCCGGATCATCGAGGTCGACCCGTGGTGGCCGGTCTGGGAGGTCGCCGGAGAGGTCGACCACCCGTTCTGGCACGACAGCGAACGCGAACGGCACGGCGAGCGCAAGCTCCTCACGATCGGCATCGCGACGGTCCGATTCGACGAGCTCGACGCCGACGGCGGCCTCGACGACGCGCTCGACGACCTCACCACGATCCTCATCCGTCGCGGCTGGACCACCTCGGCGGCGGCATGAATCGGCGCGCCGCGCACGCCAGAGCACGCGCTCCGCGCCCAAGGCGGCGGGGTCAGGGGGTGGAGATGGCTCGGCGGAGCTCGGTGACCATGTCGCCTTCGACCATGTCGCGAGCGACGTGCAGGGCGTTGTTGATCGCGGTCGCCCCGGACGAGCCGTGGGAGATGATGCACACGCCGTCGACGCCGAGCAGGACCGCCCCGCCGTAGGTGTCGGGATCGAGCGCCTGGTACAGGGGCAACAACGAAGGCATCAAGGCCTCGGCGTGGGCCTGGTTGGCGGGGTCGGCGCCGAAGGCATCGAACAGCGCCTTGACGATCGCGCGCATGCCACCCTCGAGGGTCTTCAGCACGACGTTGCCGGTGAAGCCGTCGGTGACGATGACGTCGACATCGTCGGTCATCACGTCTCGCCCCTCCACGTTGCCGATGAAGTTGATGCCCGAGGCGACGTTCAACAGCTCGAACGTCTCCTTGCGCAACGTGTCGCCCTTGCCGGGCTCCTCGCCGATCGACAGCAGCCCGATGCGCGGTGAGTCGATGTCGAAGCGGTGCCGGGCGTACACCGAGCCCATCTGGGCGAACTGCACGAGCCACTCTGGCTGCACCTCGGAGTTGGCTCCGGCGTCGAGCAGCACGGTCGGCAGGGTGCCGGGCACGGGGATCGGGGTCGCGATCGCCGGGCGGTTGACGCCCTTGATCCGGCCGATCCGCAGCAGTGCGGACGCCATCGCCGCACCGGTGTTGCCGGCCGACACCATCGCCGATGCCTTGCCGTCACGCACTGCTTCGGCGGCGCGCACGAGCGTCGAATCCTTCTTGCGGCGAACGCCCTGCGCGGGGTCGTCGTCCATCTCGATGACCTCGCTGGCCTCGATCAGCTCGAAGTCGCCCCGATCGAGCGTGGAGGGGCCGACGAGCGCGACCGGGATCCCTTCGTCCGCAGCGAGCCGGGCCCCGGCGATGATCTCGTCGGGCGCGTGGTCGCCACCCATCGCGTCGAGCGCGATCGGCAGCACGTCAGTTCAGCTCAGGGGACCAGGTCAGGAGACCTCGACCGCGACGCGGTCGCGGTACCAGCCACAGCTGGGGCACACCGTGTGCGGCAGCTTGGCGTTGCCACAACGAGGGCAGACGCTGCGGGCCGGGGCGCCGAGCTTCCAGGCGCCGGCGCGGCGGCTGCGCGTCTTGGACTTCGACTTCTTCTTCTTGGGAACAGCCACCGTGCAAACTCCGTGACAACCGATGAGGGGCCCGCACACATCCGGGCTGCGCAAGGCTATCGGCACCGACGCCGATGCCCCACCCCGACACCGATCAGGAGTCGAGCGATCGTCGCAGCTCGTCGAGCGCGCCCCACCGTGGGTCGACCTGCTCGGTCGTACAGGAGCACTCGCTCGTGTTCAGGTCGACGCCGCAGCTGCCGCACAGGCCGGCACAGTCCCGACGGCACAACGGGGCATCGGGCAGCTCGAGCAACACCGCCTCACGTACCAGGGGCACCAGATCCAGCTGGTCGTTGTCGATCGGGAACGCGTCCGGGTCGGTCACGGTGTACTGGTAGCGCTCGTCGACCGCCGACACCGCCACACCCGCGGCCGGTTCCAGGCACCGCCGGCACTCACCGGACCAGCTGGCGCGCACCCGGCCGGTCACGAAGATCCCGTCGTTCACGCTCTCGAGGTGGAGATCGACGACGATCGGCGTGCCCGGCGTCAAGCGACCGTCGTCGATGCCGATCTCGGCAGGTTCGACCTCGCCCTCGATCGACTTCTCGCTGCCGACGGCGTGGCGCAGCTCGGAGGTGTTGACGAGCAGGCGCATCAGAGCCGGTCCTGATCGAAAAAGCCCTTCCCGATCTCGTCGTCGGCGGTGACGTTGGTCGCGTCATCGTGCTGGTGCATGCCGATCGACAACCGGTTGCGCCCGGTGGCGACGGTCTTGGCGAGCTTGTCGAGCAGGATCTCGAAGCTGCCGAGGCGCTGGTCGAGGAAGTCCTCGGTCTCGTGCCTGATGCGACGGCTGTCGGTCTCGGCGGCGTCGAGGATCTGCCGGGCCCGCTGCTCGGCGGCGCGCACGACCTCGGTGCGCTGGACCATCCGCTCGGCCTGCACGCGAGCGGCCTCGAGCAGCTCGTCGGCCTCGCGTCGGGTCTTCGACACGAACTCCTGACGTTCCTTCAGCATCCAGCGCGCCTGGCGCAGCTCGTCGGGCAGGCGGTGCAGGGCTTCATCGAGCAGCTCGATGATCTCCTCGCGGTCGATGCGCGGCGTCGACGACAGCGGCATGTTCGGTGCGGTGGCGATGACGTCGACGGCGCGTCGCAACAACGTCTCCGCGTCGCCGATGTACTGCCCACCGTTCGGGTCGGGCGGCACGCCCGCCGGGCGGATGTTGCGCGGGTCGTGGTAGGCGCTCGTGTCGTCCGGGTCGTCGTAGGGATCGTCGTCGTAGTCGTCGTCGTAACTCATCGTCCTGGCCCTCCGGCCATGCGGTTCGCCAGGTGTTCCGCCACCGGCAGGGGTACGAGGTTACGGACATCGCCCCCGTGGCGGGCGATCTCACGGACGAACTGGCTCGACACGTACGACAGTCCGGGCGCGCACGGCAGGTAGACGGTGCGCACGCCGGCGACCGCGAAGTTCGTCTGCGCCATCTGCTGCTCGATCTCGAAGTCGCCCGCGGTACGCAGCCCTTTGACGAGGAAGTCCGCTCTGAAGGCTTTCGCCGCGTCGACCACGAGACCGGCGAAGGACTCCACCCTGACCTGCGGCAGGTGGGCGACGCTGGCGCGGATCAGGTCCATCCGTTCGTCGAGGGTGAACATCCCGCTCGGCTTCGCCGGGTTGTGCATCGTCGCGACGATCACCGGGCCGAACAGCGCGGTGGCCTGCTCGATCACATCGAGGTGACCGAGATGCAGCGGATCGAAGCTTCCGGGACAGAGAGCCGTCGCCATCAGGCGCGTCACGGTACTCGCACGAGGAACGAAACATGGGTCCGGCCGTGGACCTTGTGCTTCGTGACCCGCCATCCGGGGGGCGGCTCGACCGGCGCATCACCCTCCAGCACCGCGACACCGGCGCGCGATCCGGCGAGCAGTTCGTCCCACCCACCGAACCCGTAGGGGGGATCGGCGATCACCAGGTCGACCGCGCCGAGCGACCGCAACGCCGCGACCGCGTCCGCGGCGAGCACGGTCGACCGGTCGGTGAGGCCCAGCTTGGCAAGGTTGGCGCGGATCACGCGGACCGCATCCGGGGCACGTTCGACGAAGGTGCAGTGCGCCGCGCCCCGTGACAGCAGCTCGATCCCCATCGCACCACTGCCCGCGTAGAGGTCGGCCACCCGCGCGCCGTCGATCGCGTCGAGGCTGACGAGGGAGTTGGCGATCGCGCCGCGCACCATGTCGGTCGTCGGTCGCGTGCCTTTGGCCGGAACAGCGATCGGTCGACCCCGCAGCTGACCGGCAATGACGCGCATCCGGCCAGACTAGGGGGGTGCTGGAACCGGAGCGGGAGATCGTCTGCGTGGACTGCGGTGGCGACGCCTACCTCATCACCCCGCCGCGGGAGGACGACTCGTGGTGGCCTGGCGACATCGTCACCTACCGCTGCCGCGACTGCCTCGACCGGTGGGACCTCGTGCTCCCCGATGTCGACGACGAGCACGGCCGGCCGGACTAGCGCAGCACCTGGGCCAGCTCGTCACGGTTGGAGACGCCGAGCTTCGCGTAGGCGCGGTGGAGATGCCCCTCGACGGTGCGCCGGCCGAGCCCGAGCGCCCGGGCGATCTCGGCGTTGCTCAGGTTGCGAGCAGCGAGGCTGGCGATCTCGAGCTCCCGTCGAGTCAGGGGCTGGATGCCCGCCGCGCGCAGCAAGCGCGGCGTGGAGACCCCACCGAGCTCAGCGGTCAGCAGCGTCGCTGACGACGCTGCTCGGCGCGCCGAGTCACGGCGACCGACTCGGCGGAACGCTGCCGCGGCGTCGGTCCATGCCTCGGCCGCGTGCACCTGCAACCCGAGCGCGGCGAATCGCTCGGCGGCCTCGGCGAGCGCCTGACCGTCGCAGCGGAGCAGCGCCGCCGCGTGGAGCCCACACGCGGCGAGGCGCGGGCCGTCACACGAGTCCGCGAGCGCCGCGACGCGAGACGCGGCACGCTCGTCGCCCAGTCGCACCGCGTCGTGCAGTACGTGCATCGCCGTGCTGAACTCGCCGCGAGTGAACAGCTCGTCGGCCAGCGCCCTCGCGTCCTCGATCGCCCGGCCGAAGCCGCGTGCGAGCGCGTCCGGCCACAGGAGCGCACGGTCGATCTGACCCTGGAGCAGGCGGCTGGCGCGCGGCGGCGTGGTCCGACACTCGGCGGCGAACAGGAGTGCACGTTCGCGGTCGCCGGCGACGGCGGCGGCCTCCGCCGCGAACCCGAGGGCGAGCGCCTTGAAGCCACTCGCGTCATGGGCCGCGAAGCTCGCCGCGGCGGCCCCCAACAATCCGACGGCCGACGACATGCGGCCGACGTTGAGCTCGTACCACCCGGTCGCGAGCTCCTCCATGCCGGGATCGAACCGAACGGTCGGGTCGCCGGCGGCGAGCTGACCGGCCGTCGCGACGAGGTCAGGCAGCGTGCCGCGCAACAAGCTGATGGCCACCGTCATGTAGACCAGCTCCTCGGCGGCCCACGGATCACGGTCGATCGCCTGGCGCGCGATCCGCGTCCACTGCTCGAGCAGCGCGAGCGCCGAGTCGCTGTCGCCGACCAAGGCGCGCACGAGCGCGACCGACGCCGCGACCTCTCCACGTACGCGATCGCAGCTCGCTGGATCCACGAGCAGGCACTCGCCCTCCCACCGCCGCGTCACGCCGGCACCGGCGTACACGGCGTGAACGAAGCGCCGCGCCGCGACGCGTCGTGCGGTGTCCTCGTCGGGGGCCATCCCGACGGCGCGGTCGAGGCACTCGGTCGCCTCCTCGACCCGATCGAGGGCGTAGTGCAGCACGCCGGCGCGAGCCAGCAACAGATCGATCTCCTCTGTCGCGTCGGCCCCGACACCGGCCTCCAGCACGGCCAGCGACTCGCCGACCCGGCCGATGAACCGCAGGGCGAAGGACAGCTCCAGCCGGGCCCGGTGACCGACGTCCGTGTCAAGCGCGGCGGTGGCTGCCCGGGCGGCGAAGACGTAGTCGTGCCCGCGGTTGGCGCGCTCGGCCGCCAGCACCAGTTGCTCGGGTTCGACCCGGTCACCGACGTCCAACGCCCATCCGACCGAACGCAGCAGCGCCAGCAAGGAGCCCTCGGTCGCGTCCTCGAGCGCGGCGACCACCCGCCGTCGGAGCTCGGCCCGCCGACCGGTTGGGATCAGGGCCCGTACGGCCTCACCGTAGATGGGATGGGCGAGCCGTGCCGTCGACGGTGAGTGGCCCTCGACGACGACGAGGTGCTCATGCTCCAGCGCGTCGAGGTCGTCGGGTGCAACGAGCTCGAGCAGCACCGCGACACCGATCGGTTCGGCGAGCGCCACGAGCTCCAACACCTCGCGCTGCGCCGGCGGGCGGTCGGACAGCTGTGCGGCCACCATCTCGCGGATGTGCTGACCAGCCTCGGCGTCGGGCCCGCGCCACACCCACAGCCCGTCGCGCTGCACGAGCCGCCCTTCGTGGAACGCGTCGCGGATCATCTCCCGGATGTACAAGGGATTGCCGTCCGATGCGCGCCACAGCTGGCGCGTCGCGCCCAGCGTCGCCGGGGCCCCCAGCACCGCGGCGAGCACCTCTGCGACATCCTGCTCGGACAGCCGTCCCAGATCGACGCGAACCACCCGCCCGTTCAGCAGCAACGCGGCAAGGGCCTTCGGCACCTGGCCTGCGGGCCTGGCGGTGAGCAGGAGCCGCACCTTGCCGGCGAGCGCGAGGCGCGACAGGACGATCGCGCTCGCATCGTCGATCAGGTGCGCGTCGTCGACCCAGACGAGGCAGGGCCGTCCCGCCCCGCGGTCGGCGAGGGCGCCGGCCAGTGCGCGGGCGACGGCGAGTGGGCCCTGTGCCTCCACCGGCGGCAAGTCGACCAGCACGTTCGACAACGCCGCGTACGGTGTGCCGGATTCCCCCGCCACCACGTTGAGTGAGCTGACGAACACCATGGTGGACAGCTCGTCGATGACGGCGCGGGCCAGTGCGCTCTTGCCCGATCCGGCCACTCCGAACACCGCGACACCCGGGCCGTCGGGATCGAGCAGGCGTGCCGCGAGGTTCGTCACCAGGTCGTTGCGGGCGACGAAGGGCCATGAGTCGACCGAGATCGTCTCGCCACGCACGTCGTTGACCCGACTCACCGGACCCTCCCTCCTGGCCTGGCACCCTACGCGGGCACGACATCCAAAATCGCGTAGACCCTACGCTCCCCGGACCAGGGCGCCGGGCGTACGGTGATCCACAGCTTCCTCATGTTGGGCGATGTGGGGAAACCGATGGCTGGCACGCCATTCGCCGGGGCGGCGGGGTGGCGTGCTAGCCGCATTTTTCCACCGCGCCGCACCGAGCGCAGCGAGCCATCAGGTACGGCTTCGCGAGCGCAGCGAGCACCCCGAACACAGCGGACGCGACCACGAACCGGCGCCGCAGCCACCCACGCGAGCGCAGCGAGCCGCAATGGCGAGCCCAGACGCCGCCAGCGAGCGCAGCGAGCACTAGTTACGGAACAGGAACTCTTCACCCTCGCTGGGCAGGAGGAGATCGAGCTCGTCGGCGAGGTCGGTGTACTGCGCCATCGACGGATCGTCGCCGACGATGGCGAACGCCGCGTCGCGGGCGAGCTGCACCAATTGGCGGTCCCTGCGCAGCGACGCCAACTTGAGGTCGTTGCGTCCCTTCTGGACGCCACCCATGATCGTCCCCTCGCCGCGCAGGTCGAGGTCGACCTCGGCGAGCTCGAACCCGTCGTCACTGGCGACGAGCGCCTCCACTCGCGGGTTCGGCTCCTCGGCGTCGGCGGTCAGCAACCAGCAACGGGACAGGTCGGCACCACGCCCGACGCGACCGCGCAACTGGTGCAGCTGGGCGATCCCGAAGCGGTCGGCGTCGAGGATCACCATGACGGTGGCGTTCGGCACGTCGACGCCGACCTCGATGACCGTGGTCGCCACGAGCACGTCGATCTCACCCGCGCGGAACCGGCCCATCACCGCCTCTTTCTCGGCGGCGGGAAGACGGCCGTGCAACAGGCCGAGCCGAAGCCCGGACAGCTCGTGGACGGACAGCCGGGCGTGGGTCTCCTCGGCGCTGGCCACCTCGAGCTTCTCGCTCTCCTCGATCAGCGGGCACACGACGTATGCCTGGTGCCCGGCGGCCACTTCGGCGCGCACGTCGGCCCACGCCTCCACCTCCTGCTCGGCTCCGACGGCGGCACGGGTCAGGATCCGCTGCCGGGCTGCGGGCTTGGCGCGGATGATGCTGACGTCGAGGTCGCCGTAGACGGTCATCGCCGCGGTGCGCGGGATCGGCGTCGCGGTCATCACCAGCACGTCGGGGACCGTGGTGGACTCCGACTTCTCGCGCAGCATCGCTCGCTGCTCGACACCGAAGCGGTGCTGCTCGTCGACGACGACTGCGCCGAGGTCGCGGAACGACACCCCCTGCTGGATCAGCGCGTGGGTGCCGATCACGATGTCGACCGTGCCGTCGGCGAGACCGGCGAGCAGCCGCTTGCGTTCGCTGCCCGTGACGCGGTTGGTCAGCAGCTCGATCCGCAGCGGCCGGTCGGGGAGCAGTTGGTCGGACGGCGCGGGCACCGTGACACCGGTGAGCAACGACCGCACTCCGGATGCGTGCTGCTCGGCGAGCACCTCGGTCGGCGCCATCAAGGCGCCCTGGTGCCCGCCCTGCACCGCGTGCAGCAGCATCGACACAGCGACCACCGTCTTGCCGGACCCGACGTCGCCCTGGAGCAGGCGGTGCATGGGGTGCGGCCCACCGAGATCGGCCTCGATCTCGGCGAGGGCGGCGCGCTGGTCGTCGGTCAGATCGAACGGCAGCGCGGCGTGGAAGCGGCGCACGAGGTCGCCGCTCAGGTCGTGGCGGATACCGGCCTGGACCTGTTCGAGCACCCGCTTGCGCCGGACCAACACCAGTTGCACGCGCAACAGCTCATCGAACGCGAGCCGCCGCCTCGCCGACTCCTTCTGCGCCATCGACTCCGGCAGGTGGATGCCGAAGAGCGAGTCGCCGCGCCCCGCCAACCCATAGCGGTGGAGGATCGGCTGAGGGACCGGGTCGGCGATGCCTCGCGGCCGGCAACGATCGAGCGCGTTCTCGACCCAACCGGCGATCTCCCAGGTGTTGAGGTGCTCCTTCTCGCTCTGTGGGTAGATCGGCACGATGAACCCAGTGCGGTCACCGATCATGTCGACGACGGGGTTCGTCATCTGCAGCCCGCCGCGGTACACCTCGGCGCGCCCCCACAGCGCGACCTGCGCACCGTCTTTCAGCTGGCGTTCCCGCCACGGCTGGTTGAAGAACACCACCTGCATCCGTCCCGATCCGTCACCCACGGTCGCGGTGACCATCGTGCGCCGGTTGCGGGTGGGGCGCTTGGTCACCGATCGGACGGTGACGAGCACCAGCGCGTCCTCTCCCGGCCGGAGGTCGCTGACGCGCGCCTCCTTCGAGCGGTCGACCCAGCGGCGCGGGTAGTACGTGATGAGATCGAGCACCGTCTCGATGCCGACCCCGGCCAGCGCCTTCTGCTTGACATCGCCGACGCCGCGCAAGCGCCCGACGTCGATCGCTTGCAGCTCGCGCAGCGTGATCGGGGCGGTCTCGGACACCGGCGCCGTCACTCCAACCCGAAGAGGTAGGGGTAGAGGGGCTGATCCCCGTGGTGCACCTCGATGTCCAGGTTGCCGTGGTGCTCCTCGATCCAGGCCCGCAGGGAGGCGGTGGACGTATCCGACGCGTCCGCACCGGCGACCACGGTGAGCAGCTCATGGGACGGCTCGACCAGCCGCTCGAGCAGCGACCGGGCAGCTGCCTCCACCGAGGACTCGACCGCCACCACCCCATCACCGCGGACCACACCGATCCAGTCGCCGACGGCGACCGGACCTGCCTCGCTCGTGGTGTCGCGCACGGCCTGGGTGACCTCCCCGGTCACGATCGCGGTCGCCGCATCAGCCATCTGCGCGGCGTTGTCGTCGGCGGACGCTTCCGGGTCGTAGACGACGAGCGCGGCGAGCGCGGCGGGCATCGACCGGGTGGGGACGACGACGACGTGCTTGGTGGTGAGCGCATCGACCTGCTCGGCGACCGCGATGATGTTGCCGTTGTTCGGGAGCACCACGACCTCGTCGGCGTTGACGTGCTCGACCGCGTCGAGCAGCTCGGCGGTGGACGGGTTGAGCGTCTGGCCGCCGGTGACCACGCCCTGCACACCGAGCTGACCGAACAGCTCGGAGAGCCCCGGCCCGCTGCTGACGGCCACGACCGCTGTGGTGACCGGAGGCAGACCCGCGGACGCGGGCACGATTCGCGCGGTCATCGCTGCCTCGCGCGAAGCATGCGCGGCGACGGCCTCCTCGAACAGGTCGGTGACGCGGATCTTGTGCGGCCGCCCACCCAGATCGATCGCGACCTCGATCGCGCCTCCGATGTCGTTGGTGTGCACGTGGCAGTTCCACAGGCCGTCGCCGCCAACGACGACGATCGAGTCGCCGAGCGCGCCCCATGCCTCCTTGAAGGAACCGATGCGGTCGTCGGCGAGATCGCAGAAGTACATCACCTCGTACCGCTGGTCGCCGAGCTCCGCGGAGCCGGGCGCTGCGGGCACCGGAGACGACGCGGCGACACCGCCGTCGGGCTCGGGCAACGGCTCGCCGGCGACGACGTGCAGCGCCGCGTCGTAGAAGTAGAGGAAGCCAGCGCCCCCGGCATCCACCACGCCCGCGTCGGCCAGCACGGGCAGGAGGTCCGGCGTCCGGGCCAGCGCGTCGCGACCCGTGTCACGGGCGGCGGTCAGCACCGCGACGAGCTCCGGCCCGGCGGTCACGGCGGCCTCCGCCGATTCCCGCACGACCGTGAGGATGGTGCCCTCGATCGGGCGCAGCACCGCGCTGTACGCGGCGGTGGCAGCATCCTCCAATGCGGCGGCAACTGCGGAGCCGTCGAGGGTGGACTCGGCCGTGCACCGCGCCGCGAACCCGCGCAGGATCTGGCTGAGGATCACCCCGGAGTTGCCCCGGGCACCCATCAGCGATCCGTGGCTGATCGCCGCGCACAGCTCGTCCATCGCCAGGGCCTCACCCCGCCCGTCGATCTCGGCGACCACCGCGTCGAGCGTGCGCCCCATGTTGGTGCCGGTGTCGCCGTCGGGCACCGGGTACACGTTCAAGGCGTTGATCGACGTGGCATGTGCCACCAGGGTGTCGCGGAAGGTCGCGACGACCTGCCGCAGTGCGGCGGCGTCGAGGCGGTCGAGGGTCGGCACGGCATCGCATGGTAACGACGGGGTGTGCCGGACCAGGGTGAACCGGGTCGGTTCGCTGGTAGCGTTCCTCGTCCGGATTTGACCCGTCGAGAAGGTTTCGAGCCATGGCAGCAGTGTGTGAAGTGTGCGGCAAGCACCCCTCGTGGGGCATGTCGGTGAGCCACAGCCACCGGCGCACCAAGCGTCGCTGGAACCCGAACATCCAGCGCATCCGGGCCCTCGTCAACGGGGCGCCGAAGCGGGTCAACGTGTGCACCGGGTGCATCAAGGCGGGCAAGGTGCGCAAGCCCACCGTTTCGTCCCGCAGCGAGGTCTGAGGCAGACTTCCCACCGATGCAAGGCGTGATCAAGTCGTACGACCCGTCGACCGGAACGGGAGTCGTGATCACCGACACCGATCTCTCGGAGTTCGACCTGTCCTCCGACGCCCTTGCCGGTTCGATCTTCCGCATGGTCCGCCAGGGCCAGCGGGTCGTGTTCGAACTCGACGCCGACGGTCGCGCCACCGCGCTGCGCCTCGGTTCCGAGTCCGACATGAGCACGCCGGGGTTCCAGTGACCACCGGCGCTTTTCGCGCGTCCTCCCCCCGTCCCGTCGCGCATCCACGACGGGATCCCGACAACCAAGGAGCGAAGTCCCGATGAGCAGCACGAGTGGCAATCAGCGACTGCACGCATGGGTCGACGAGTGGGCCGGCATCCTCCAGCCCGACTCGATCTACTGGTGCGACGGGACCGCTGAGGAGTACGACCGGCTCTGCGCCGAGCTCGTCGCCGCCGGTACGTTCACCAAGCTCGACGAGGCCAAGCGCCCGAACAGCTACTGGGCGCACTCCGACCCGGGCGACGTCGCCCGCGTCGAGGACCGCACGTTCATCTGCACCACGACCGCCGAGGAAGCCGGGCCGACCAACAACTGGCGCGACCCGGCCGAGATGCGCGAGGAGATGACGGGGCTCTACACGGGGGCGATGAAGGGCCGCACGATGTACGTCGTG
>CAZMGD010000088.1:0-71 GCA_964565705.1 uncultured Ilumatobacteraceae bacterium
ATCGAGCGGGCGCAGAACACCGTCGAGCAGCGCAACGCCGAGATCCGCAAGAACGTCCTCAAGTACGACGA
>CAZMGD010000088.1:81-5532 GCA_964565705.1 uncultured Ilumatobacteraceae bacterium
CAACCAGCTCCGGGGCCGCTCCGGCCGTCAGGGTGATCCGGGTGAGAGCCGCTTCTACCTGTCGCTGGAAGACGAGCTCATGCGGCTCTTCGCCACCGGCGCCATGAACTGGGTCATGGGCAAGGCCCTGCCCGACGACGTACCGATCGAGGCCCGCATGGTCACCAAGGCCATCGAACGGGCCCAGAACACCGTCGAGCAGCGCAACGCCGAGATCCGCAAGAACGTGCTCAAGTACGACGAGGTGATGAACGAGCAGCGCAAGGTGATCTACCAGCGCCGCGACCAGATCCTCGAGGGTGCCGACCTCAAGGCGGGGGCGATGGAGTACCTCGCGGACGCGGTCGACTCGCTCATCGAGTCGCACTGCGTCAGCGACGTCGAGGAGGAATGGGATCTCGACGGCCTGGCCAAGGAGCTGAAGACGTTCTGGCCGACGCAGCTCACCGAAGCCGAGCTCGGCGCCGGCGGCAACACGAACCGGATGTACGACACGGTGATGTCGGACGCGTCGACGTACTACGCGCAACGCGAGACCGAGCTGACCGAGCCGGTCATGCGCGAGGTCGAGCGCCAGGTGATGCTGCGGATCATCGACCAGCGCTGGCGCGAGCACCTCGAGGAGATGGACTACCTCCAGGAGGGCATCAACCTGCGGGCCATGGGGCAGAAGGATCCCCTCGTCGAGTGGCAGCGCGAGGGCTACGAGATGTTCGGCAGCCTCATGAAGGGCATCGCCCAGGACTTCGTCCGCTACGTGATGCACGTCCAGGTCGTGCGCAACGATCCCCAGGCTCAGCAGGCCACGGTCGTCAGCAACATGCAGGAGACGTCCTCGGAGACCGCTCCGACGGACGGGTTCAAGGCCGCGGCGCAGGCGGCCGTGGCGAGCGGCGAGCTCGCGCCCGAGGCGGTCGCTCCGGCCGCGCCGACCAAGCAGGCCCCGATCGTCAAGGACAAGGACGACTGGTCGAAGACGCCGCGCAACGCGCTGTGTCCCTGCGGCTCCGGCAAGAAGTTCAAGTTCTGCCACGGCGCGTCCTGATCCGCGCCCACCGATGAGGGACTTCTCCAACGATCTGGCCGACGTGCGCCGCCGCATCGACGAAGCGGCGGTGTACCTGCGCATCGACGAGAGCCGGACACGCCTCGACGAGCTGGAGCTGGAGATCTCGCGGCCCGACCTCTGGGACGACCAGGACCTCGCCCGCACGATCAACGCCGAGTACGCGAACGTGCGCGACGACGTGGCGACCTTCGACACCTTGAGCGGCGACTACGACGACGTCGAGGTGCTGCACGAGATGGCCCGCGAGGAGGACGACGAGACGCAGGAGCCCGACATCGACGCCGCGCTGATCTCGATCCGGTCGCGACTGGACGGGCTCGAGCTGCGCAGCCTGTTCACCGGTGAGCACGACGAGGCCGACGCGATCGTCCAGATCAACGCCAAGGACGGCGGGGTCGACGCCCAGGACTGGAGCGAGATCCTGCTGCGCATGTATCAGCGCTGGGCTGAGCGGCGCGGGCTGGAGTTCGAGGTCAACGGCATCTCCGAGGGTGCCGAGGCCGGGATCATGTCGGCGGAGTTCACCGTGACAGGCCGCTACGCCTATGGCCTGTTGACGTCCGAGCGCGGCACCCACCGCCTGGTGCGGATCAGCCCGTTCGACAACCAGGGCCGCCGCCAGACCAGCTTCGCCGCGGTGCAGGTGTGGCCGGTGATGGACGCGCCGGACCTCGACGTCAACGAGTCCGAGATCCGCATGGAGGTGTTCCGGGCGTCGGGCGCCGGCGGGCAGCACGTCAACAAGACGTCGTCTGCAGTGCGGCTCATCCACGAGCCGACCGGCCTCGTGGCCAGCTCGCAAGAGGAGCGCAGCCAGCTGCAGAACCGGGAGCGGGCGATGACCCGCCTGAAGGCGATGATCGCCGCCCGGATCGAGGAGGAGCACGAGGAGGAGCTGGCCCGCATCGCCGGCAAGCAGGCCACGGTCGGGTGGGGCAGCCAGATCCGCTCGTACGTCGTGCAGCCGTACCAGATGGTCAAGGACCTGCGCACCAACGTCGAGGACGGCAACGTCGATGCGGTGCTCGACGGCGACCTCGACGACTTCATGATCGGCTACCTGCAGTGGCGACGCTCCGGCGGCGCCGCCGAAGGGTGACGGGCGCGGCCCGCCCGGCGCCGGTAGCGTGAACGCCTTGTGATTCGCCTGGAGAACGTCACCAAGACGTACAACTCCGAAGTGGCAGCCCTTCGTGACGCCAGCTTCGACGTGGCCAAGGCCGAGTTCGTGTTCCTCGTCGGACCGTCGGGCTCGGGCAAGAGCACGCTGCTGCGCCTCCTCAACCGCCAGGAGCGCCCGGAGCGCGGCGACGTGTGGGTGGCCGGCCGCAACATCAACGCGATGCCCGACTCGAAGGTGCCGATGCTGCGCCGCAACATCGGCAACATCTTCCAGGACTACAAGCTGCTCCTGAACAAGACCGTCACCGAGAACGTCGCGTTCGCGCTCGAGGTGATCGGCAAGCCCAAGCACGTGATCCGCCAGCAGGTGCCCGCCGTGCTCGAACTGGTCGGCCTGGAGGACAAGGGCGACCGCTTCCCGCACCAGCTGTCCGGCGGCGAGCAGCAGCGAGTGTCGATCGCCCGAGCGTTCGTCAACCGGCCGCTGATCCTCCTCGCCGACGAGCCGACCGGCAACCTCGACCCTGGAACGGGCGAGGGCATCATGCGCCTGCTCGACCGGATCAACAAGACGGGCACCACCGTCGTGATGGCGACGCACGACCAGCGGATCGTGAACATGATGCGCCGCAGGGTGATCCAGCTCGACCGCGGCATCATCGTCCGTGACCAGTCCCGAGGGGTGTACGACTAGTGCTCTCACGCATCACGTACGCGCTGCGTGAGACCAAGGCCAGCTTCCAGCGCAACGTCACGCTCACCGCCGCGGCCATCGTCACGTCGGCCGTGTCGTTGCTGCTCGCCGGCTCGACGTTCCTCATCCAGCGTGCGTTCGACAACCTGGTCCTGCAGTGGAAGGGCGGTGTCGAGGTCATCTTGTTCCTGCGCGCCGACGTCACGCCCGACCAGATCGACTACATCGAGGCCCAGCTCCGGGCCCAGCCCAACGTCGTCGACGTCGACGAGCTGCGCTACCTCACGTCGGCGGAGAGCTACGAGGAGGCCAAGCGAATCTTCGCCGGCGACCCCTCCACGCTCAGCCTGCTGACCCCGGAGACCACCCCGCCGCAGATCAAGGTGGTTCCCTCCACCGATGACGCCCAGCTGCTGCGGTCGATGGATGACGTCTGGGGTGCGTACCCGGGCGTGCGCACCGTGACCTATGCGCAAGACACCGTCGACATCGTGTCCCGGGTCTCGAACTTCATACGTGTGGCCACCACCACCATGTCGGTCGTGCTGCTGCTCGTCGCCGTCGGCCTGATCTGGAACACGATCCGCACCGCCATGTTCGCCAGACGCCGCGAGATCGAGGTGATGAAGTTGGTGGGCGCGACCAACTGGTTCATCCGAATACCCTTCATGCTGGAGGGCCTGGTACAGGGTCTGCTCGGCGGCGTGCTGTCGTGCGTCGGGCTCTGGGGGCTGAACACGGCGTGGACGAACCGGGTGAGGAGCTTCGAGGACACCGAGCTCGCCGCGCTCGTGGTGTCGCCGAGCTACGTCCGGTTCGTGATGATCCTGATGCTGATCATCGGTGCGCTCGCGGGCGCGATCGGCTCCGGCATCGCCGCCAGCCGGTTCCTCGACGTATGACGGGTACGGCGTCGGTCGAAGAGGAGGTGCGCAACCTCGTCGGCGCATACTGCAACGAGGTCACGTCGGGCGACATCGAGCGGTGGTCGGCGACGTGGTTGGAGGAGGCGACGTGGGGCATCCCCGGCGCGGGCACCGTCGTCGGTCGGGCGGCGATCGGCGAGCGGTTCGCGTCGACCCGCGCGATCTACGTGCTGTGCGTGCAAGCGATCCTCAGCATGACGATCGCTGTCGACGACGCCGACCACGCTGCCGCCCGCACCTACGTGCGCGAACTGCAGTGGAAGCGGATCGACGGTGAGCTGCGCCACAGTGAGCTCATCGGTTGGTACGACGATCGCATCGCTCGCGACACGGACGGCTCGTTGCGCTTCGCCGAGCGCAACTTCACGCTGCTGACGTCATCGCCGCTGCCGTGGGACGGGCGCCTGCACCGCGCGGTGCACGAGCTCAACGCTTCCGGATCAGCGTGACGCCGTCGCCGACGGGCAGGATGTAGCTGTCCACCCGGTCGTCGGCGGCGACGTGATCGTTGAACCGCTGCAGGGCGAGCGTGTCGCCCTCGGCATCGGCATCGACGACCCGGCCGCTCCACAGCGTGTTGTCGACGAGCAGCAACCCGTTGCGGCGAACGAGCGGCAGCAGCGCCTCGTAGTAGGCCACGTAGCCGCCCTTGTCGGCGTCGATGAACGCAAAGTCGATGGGGTCGTCCTCGGGCAGGGTGGCGAGCGTCTGGATCGCCGGAGCGATGTGCAGGTCGATGCGCTCGGCGACGCCGGCTTCCTCCCAGAACGGCCGGCCGATCGACGTCCACTCGTCGCTGACGTCGCAGCACGTGAGCCGCCCCTCCGGGCCGAGCGCACGGGCGATGCACAGCGCCGAGTACCCGGTGAACGTGCCGACCTCCACCGCGCGTCGAGCGTCGATCAACCGCACGAGCAGCTCGATCAGGCTGCCCTGGTCGGATCCGATCTGCATGCCGGCCGCGCGACCGGTCGCCTCTGCCGTGCGGGCGATGAGCTGCTGCTGGACGTCGTCGGGTTGGGGGGTCCGGGCCGCGATGTAGGCGGCGATGTCAGGGCTGATGATGTCGCTGCGCGTGCGAGGGGCCATGCGCCGACACTACGACGATCGTATGGTGAGAGCGTGAGCGAGCGCAGCGTCTACGAGCAGCTTGGCGAGATGCCGTACTTCGAGGCCCTGGTCGACCGCTTCTACGACGGGGTGGAGCACGACGACGTGCTGGCGCCCTTGTACCCCGAGGCGCCCGACTTCACCGGCGCGCGGCACCGCTTGACCCTCTTCCTCGCCCAGTACTGGGGCGGTCCGACGACCTACAACGAGGAGCGCGGCCATCCGATGCTGCGCGCCCGTCATCTCCCATATCCCGTGGGCCCGCTGCAGCGCGATCGCTGGCTCGTGCACATGACCGCGGCGGTCGAGGCATCCGACGCCTCCGACGAGCTCCAGCAGGAGCTCCTGGCCTACTTCCTCCGCGCCGCCGAGCACCTCCGCAACGACGAGCAACTCCCCAACGCAAAGTTCCGCCTCGTCCCCAACGATTGACCCGGCCGCCGCCCGTCGGTGTGAGAAGTCTGCGCTCGTCGACCTGGATCACAGCGGCGAGGTCTCTGACACGGCGTCGAGCGGCCCCGCTGGGCGGG
>CAZMGD010000088.1:5632-18443 GCA_964565705.1 uncultured Ilumatobacteraceae bacterium
TGGGCGGGGTGTCAGAACTGGTGGAGGCGTGGCGTGGGCTGTGAACGCGAGTTTTCTGACACCGGCGGGCGAGACGCTCGGTGCAGCGCCGGCGCATGCGGGTCACCGAGGCTTCGCGAGCGGAGCGAGCCCCCCGAACGGCGCGGACGCGACGACGATCCGGCGCCGCAGCCGCTCACGGCGAGCGCAGCGAGCCCTCGCCGGCGCGCTCAGGCGCCGCCAGCGAGCGCAGCGAGCATCAGTAGTAGTACGGGAACTGGTCCCAGTCGGGGTCGCGCTTCTCCAGGAAGGCATCGCGGCCTTCTTGGGCTTCGTCGGTCATGTAGGCGAGGCGGGTGGCTTCGCCGGCGAAGACCTGCTGGCCGACGAGGCCGTCGTCGATGAGGTTCAACGCGAACTTCGCCATCCGCTGGCCGGTGGGGCTCTTGCGGCAGACCTCGCGGGCCCACTCCAGCGCGACCGATTCGAGCTCGGCGTGGGGCACGACGGCGTTGACCATGCCCATGCGATGTGCGTCGTCGGCGCTGTACTCGCGGCCCAGGAAGAAGATCTCGCGAGCGAACTTCTGGCCGACCTGACGGGCGAGGTAGGCGGATCCGTAGCCGCCGTCGAAGCTGGCGACGTCGGTGTCGGTCTGCTTGAACCGGGCGTGCTCACGACTGGCGATGGTGAGATCGGCGGTGACGTGCAGGCTGTGCCCGCCACCGGCGGCCCAGCCCGGCACCGCGCAGATGACGACCTTGGGCATGAACCGGATCAGCCGCTGCACCTCGAGGATGTGCAGCCGTCCGGCCGCACCCTGCGGTGGCGCCACGTCGTCGTCGCTCGTGTACTGGTAGCCGGAGCGGCCCCGGATGCGCTGGTCGCCACCGCTGCAGAACGCCCACCCGCCGTCCTTCGGTGAGGGCCCGTTGCCCGTCAGCAGGATGCAGCCGATCGTGGTGTCCTGGCGGGCGTGCTCCAGCGCGGTGTACAGCTCGTCGACGGTGTGCGGGCGGAACGCGTTGCGCACCTCGGGCCGATCGAACGCGACGCGCACCACGGCACGGTCTACCCGCGTCGCGCCCGTGGATCGGTGGTAGGTGATGTCGGTGAAGTCGAACCCGGCGACGGGGTCCCACGACGACGAATCGAAGATCTCCGACACCATCACGCCGCCTCGAGCCCGTGCGGCATGCGGCGGTTGGCGACCAGCTCGGCGCACACGTCCTGCACGATCTGCGTGAAGCGTTCGGTGCTCGGCGACAGCGTGCGGGCCGACACCCAGGCGATTCCCAGCGACCGGGACGGCAGATCGGGGTTCGATGCGCGCACGAGGATGTTCGGGTCGGAGATGTCGACGGCAAGCAATGGCGACACGCAGTGGCCCATTCCGGCGCGCACCATGGCCTGCAACGCGGTGTTGTCGTTCGTGCGGAACACGTAGTTCGGCACGACGCCCATCTCGTTCAGCCGGCGCTCCACGCGGATCGAGCACGACGTATGGATCTCACCGATCATCGGGGCGTCGTGCAGTGCGCGCAGGTCGATGCGCGGCTCGGCACCGGCCTCCCATGGCGACATCACGACGTAGGGATCCTCGAACAGGTGCACCACCTGCATCCGATCGTCGGTGACACTGTCCTCGATGAACGTGAGGTCCGTCTCGCCGGAGGCGAGGTCGCTGAGCAGCTCACCCTTCTCGTCGCGCTCCATGATCCGCACCTCGATGCCCGGACGCTCCTCGCGCAGGCGGCGGATCGCTTCGGGGAGGATCGCCACCGACATGCTCTGGAACGTGCCGATCGTGACCCGCCCGACGGTGCCGGCCGCCAGCGCAGCCAGATCGTCACTCGCTTCATGGAGGCGCTCGATCACGGCGATGGCGTGAGGCAGCAGCGCCCCGCCGGCGGGCGTCAGTTCCACCGGCCGGGGCCCGCCCGGCCGATCGAACAGCGGCGTGCCGACGATGCGCTCCAGCGCGGCGACCTGCTGGCTGACCGCCGACTGCGTGAACCCCAACCGTTGCGCGGCGCGACCGAAGGATCGCTCCTCGGCAACCGCCTGCAAGGCCATCAGGTGGCGGACGTCGAGGTCTCGGAGCGCGAGCGGGCGGCTGGCGTGCATGTGCGTCAGCCTACTCCATTCATCAGCAACGCTGATCGAATCGAGCGCACATAATCGTTGGACGTAATGAACAACGTTCCGTACCGTGGAAGCCATGACCCCCACCCTCCGCCCCACGTTCGACCTCGCTGCCGCCGTCTCCGCCGACGGTATCGCGGCACATTCCGGCCGTGTCGACCATTTCGTCGTCACAGCCCGCGCCGCTCGCGTACGGCCGGCGCTGGTGTCGATACTCGCCGATCCCTCACAACCCGAGGTCGCGCGAATGCGCGCGCTCGGCCGGATCCTGGCCGAGCTCGACCGCGCCACCCCCGCCCCGACCCGCCACCTCGCCGCCGCCTGACAGCCGCTCTCCTCAGGCTTCCTGCGGTCGGATCGTGCCCTGAACGGGCTTGATACGACCGCAAGAAGCGACGAGGTCAGGTGCGGGTGAACGTCGGGGTGCGCTTCTCGGCGAACGCCTTCGGGCCTTCCTTGGCGTCGTTGCTCTGGAACACCGCCTGCCCGTAGTCGAACTCGTGGGCGAGCGCGTCGTCCTCGGTCATGCCGTCGGTCTCGTGGAGCGTGCGCAGTATCGCCTCGACCGCGAGCGGTCCGTTGGCGGCGATGGTGTGCGCGATCTCCAACGCCGCGTCGAGCGCCTGACCGGCCGGCACGACGCTGCCGATGAGGCCGATCCGCAGCGCCTCGGCGGCGGTGATGTGCTTGCCGGTCAGCAGGATCTCGGCGGCGACGGTGTAGGGGATCTGGCGGCGCAGGCGCACCGCCGAACCGCCCATCGGGTACAGCGACCAGCGGGCTTCGGACACGCCGAAGCGGGCGGTGTCGCCGGCCACGCGGATGTCGGTGGCCTGGAGGATCTCGGTGCCGCCGGCGATCGCGACGCCCTCGACCGCGGCGATCAGCGGCTTGGTCGGACGGTACGAGCGCAGCAGCGCCTTCCAGATCAGCCCGGGCTCGGCCGCCAGGCGGGCCGGGACGTCGATCTCCGGGTCGGGGTTCTCCGCGTCGCCGGCCATCGCCCGCAGGTCGGCGCCGGAGGAGAAGTTCCCACCGGCGCCGGTGAGGATGATGCAGCGCACGTCGTCGTCAGCGCTGGCCTCGACCATCGCGTCATACATCCGGATCAGCCCGGCGCCCGACAGGGCGTTGAGCCGGTGCGGGCGGTTCATCGTGATGACCATGACCTGGCCGTCGCGTTCGACGAGCGTGTCGGGCATTGCGTCTCCCTGCGTTGTTTGCGTTCGAGGTGTCAGGCGAACGCAGGGGACACGGCGCCCTCGGGGATCTCCTCGAGCGGCGTGGCTACCTCGTCGACCGACGGGCCGTACTCTGCCGCGAGCGGGGCCAGCGCGGCGAGGTCGAAGCCGTACACCTTCGCCGCGTTCTCGGCGAGGATCGTGCGCAGGTCGGCCTCGGACCATCCGGAGAACGAGCGCCGCAGCGACTCCTTGGAGAACGGCGTCGTGCCCTCGTTGTGCGGGTAGTCGCTGCCCCACATGATCCGGTCGATGCCGATCTTGTGGAACAGCGCGGCATCGTTCGGGTTGGGGAAGCTGGCGCCGATCCACACGTTGGTCGCGAAGTACTCGCTCGGGCGGCGCTGCAGCACCGCCTCTTGCGGCACGCCGAGCTCGCCGATGCGGCCGCCGACCATCCGGTCGTGGAGCGAGTCCATGCGCGCGAGCACGTCGACCACCCATGCCGAACCCTGCTCCGTGAGGATCAGCTTCAGGTCGGGGAAGCGCTCGAAGACCCCCGACATCGTGATGTGCCAGAGCGCGCGGTTGGCGAAGAACCCGGTCTCCATGATGAAGATCACGGTCGTGATCGGCGTGCGCGGGTAGTTCGGGATGCCGCTACCACCGGAGTGGTGGGTGACGGGCATGTCGAGCTCCTGGCACACGGCCCACAACGGGTCGTACACGCTGGAGAACAGCGGCTGGATCCATGGCGTGTCGGGGGAGACGCCGGGCAGGAGCATGCCCGACAGGCCGTTCTCCTTCGCCCAGATCACGTCCTTGACCGCCTCGTCGACGTCGTTGAGGAACACCTGGGCGAGCCCGGCGCGCTGCGTCGGGTACTTGGCGCAGAAGTCGGCGAGCCAGCGGTTGTGGGCGCGCAGCCCGGCCAGGCGGCGCGGGAAGTCCTCGGCGCTCGGAGCCGGCGCGACCACCTGCCCCGTCGGGAAGAACGGCGGCACCGTGTTCGGGAAGACGATCTCGGCGACCTGACCGTCGGTGTGGAGATCCCCCAGGCGGCGCTCGTCGTCCCAGTTGCGGGTGCGGCCGTCATCCTGCAGATCGCGGAACGGGTTCTTGTACCTGCCACGCCACGCGTCGAACTCGTCGCGCCAGGCCGGATCGAGGTACTCCCGGTACGTCGCGTGGTTGGCCCCGGCGTGGCAATCGGCGGAGATGACGGTGTAACGCTCGCTCATCGGTGCAGCGTACGCACGAATGGAGGTCGTTGACCAGGTCACATAAGGTGCTCGCCGGCGCGCCGGGCGCCGCATCGACGAAGGGTCGCGACATGGCAAATCCGTTCAGCTACGCAGGCAAGCGAGTGGTGGTGACCGGCGCGGCGAGCGGGGTCGGCGCGGCCTTGGTGCCGTTGCTCGGCGAACTGGGCGCGGACGAGATCGTCACCGTCGACCGCAACGCGACGGACCTCGGCACGACCAACATCCAGGCCGACCTGTCGACGGTGGCGGGCGTCGACGAGGTGATCGGACAGATCGACGGGCGCGTCGACGTGCTGTTCAACAACGCGGGCGTCGCCGCCAACCTGCCGATCCCGGTGCTGTACGGCGTGAACGTGCTCGCCCCGCGCCGGCTCGCCGAGGGGTTGCTCTCGCAGATCCCAGCCGGAGGCACCGTCGTCTACACCGCGTCGATGGCCGGCAACGGCTGGCCCCAGAACAAGGACGTGATCACCGAGATCCTCGCCATCGGTGACTGGGGCAAGACCGTGACGTTCATCGAGGAGCGCGCTGAGGACTTCGGCGACCTCTACGCGTTCACGAAGCAGATCATGCAGGTGCACACGATGCAGGTCGCCAAGTCGACGATCGCCCAGGGCGTGCGCTCCAACAGCGTCTGCCCCGGCCTGATCCAGACGCCGCTGATGGTCGACTTCCGGGCGACGATGGGTGACGACATCATCGAGTGGACCGCCAAGCAGACCGACGGCATGGCCACGCCGCAGCAGATCGCCGACGTGCTCGCGTTCTTGGGCAGTGACGCCTCGACGTTCCTCAACGGCACCAACCTCCTCGCCGACGGCGGCTTCACCGCCGCACTGACCACCGGCCAGTTGGTCTAGCTCGCTGTGCTCGCTGTCTGCGCCTGGGCTCGCCAGCGAGGCTCGCTGCGCTCGCGTGAGCGGCTGCGGCGCAGGTTCGTGGCGGCGTCCGCGTCGTTCGGGTTGCTCGCTGCGCTCGCGAAGCCTCGGTCACCTGGATCGGTGATCGTGGTCGGGGCGCGAAGCGCGAGACTGGCGGCATGACGGACGTCAGGGAGAACGTATCCAGCTTCCGGCGGATGGACGAATCCACGGCCGAGCACTGGGGGGTGATCGGCACCGAGTCGATCGAGGCGTGGGCCCTCGTGCCCGATCGGGTGCTGGCGATGCTGCGCTCGTTGGCTGACATCCGCGTCGGCTTCGCCGTCGACCAGCTCACCCATTCGCTGCAGACCGCGACCCGGGCCGAGCGCTCCGGCGCCGACGACGAGGTGATCGTGGCTTCGCTGTGCCACGACATCGCCAAGGCGATCAGCGAGCCGAACCATCCGGCCGTGGCCGCCGCACTGCTGAAGCCGTTCGTGCGCGACGACGTGTCGTGGGTGATCCAGGTGCACCAGGACTTCCAGGGCAAGCACTACTACCAGCACTTCGGCAAGGATCCCGACGCTCGCGACCAGTATCGCGATCACCCGGCGTACGCGCTCGCCGAGCGGTTCGCCGATGAGTGGGACCAGACCTCGTTCGACCCCGACTACGACACGTTGCCGCTGGAGCACTTCGAGCCGCTCGTGCGCGAGCTCCTCGGCACACCGCGGGCGTTCCGGACCTCGTGAGCGTGGGGGCCATCGAGACCGCGTTCGACCTCCGGGGACGCGTCGCAGTCATCACCGGTGGCGCCCGTGGGCTCGGTGAGGGCGGAGCCCGACTGCTCGCCGAGGCCGGCGCCCACGTCGTCGTCGCCGACTGGCGGGGCGAGCTCGCCACGGAGACTGCGTCGGCGATCGTCGGCGCCGGCCACTCGGCGGAACCGGCGCAGGTCGACGTCAGCGACCGGGCCGCCGTCGACGCGCTGCTCGCCGACGTCGTCGCCGATCACGGGCGCGTCGACGTGATGGTCAACAACGCTGGCATCATCACCGACTCGACGCCGCTGACGGTCACCGAGGAAGAGCTCGACCAGGTGATGGCCGTCAACTTCAAAGGCGTCGTGTTCGGCTCGCAGGCCGCTGCTCGGCACATGATCGAGGCCGGGCGCGGCAGCATCATCAACGTCACGTCCGGCGCCGTCGACAATGCGTTCGCGTTCGTCGCCGCCTACGCCGCGGCCAAGGCCGCCGCCCACCAGTTCACCCGCTCGCTCGCCGTCGAGGTCGGCCCGAAGGGCGTGCGCGTCAACGCGATCGCCCCCGGATGGGTCGATACGCCGATGAACGAACGCCACGTGCTGAACGAGGACGGCTCGATCGATTCGGGTCGCAAGGAGGCTTACGTCAAAGGGCGCAGCACGATGTCGCCGCTCGGTATCACCGGCGAGCCGATCGACCAGGCCTTCGCGATGCTCTACCTCTCGTCCGATGCGTCGCGGTTCATGACCGGCAACGTCATCCGCCCCAACGGCGGCGCCACGATGCCCTGGTGAGAGTCAGCCGTGTCACCGGACGACGACACCTTCGCTCGCTGCTGCCGTCGAGCCGGCGGCGCTCGTGCTGATCGTCCAGACCTGATCGGCGAGATACCCCACGGGGGTACACTGAGGCGATGGCCGGCTACTCCATGCACCGCGACGACATCGCCAAGCGCCTGGCGCGCATCGAGGGTCAGGTTCGCGGCATCGCTCGCATGGTGGAGGACGACCGCTACTGCATCGACGTGCTCGACCAGATCTCCGCCGTGACCCGCGCGCTGCAGCAGGTGTCGATCGGGCTGCTGCACGATCACCTCGGCCACTGCGTGGCCAACGCCGTGCGCGACGGCGGCGACGAGGCAGAGGCCAAGCTCGACGAAGCGACGGCCGCCGTCGCCAGGCTCGTGCGCTCCTGAGCGCGTCTACACGCCCACGTCGATCGGCTCCGCCGGCGGGCCACTGTCGACGAGGTGGGCCAGGTGCACGGCGAGCCGGCGGGGAGCGAAGCGGGCATCGGACGCGGTGATCTCCTCAGGTGTCCACCAGCGCAGCTCGTGGACGTACTCGGCGCGCAGGCGGACCCAGTCCAGCCCCGGTTGCGGCTCGAAGCGCTCGGCGACCTGCACGAGGAAGAACCGGTCGTGCTGCCCGTCGTGAGATCCGTCGACGAACGGGACGATGTGCGTCCGCTCCCACACCTGCAGACCGATGGTGGGTTCGTTCAGGCCGACCTCCTCCGATAGCTCGCGCCGCAGCGCCTCGGCGGTGGACTCGCCAGGTTCGATGCCTCCGCCGGGCAGCACCCACACGGACGCGTCGGGGAACTCGAGGCGCACGAGCAGCAGCGAGCCATCGCCCGCGAGCACCACGGCGCGAACCGCCTCGCGGATCCGTGGGGCCGAGGTCACTCGGCCGGGCGGTCGTTCAAGCCGTCGTTGAACGCTCGATACATCTCGTAGACCGCCTTGCACGCCTCGCACAGGGGCAGCTGCTTCGGGTCGCGCGACGGCACCCAGACGTGACCGCACAGGGCTTCGAGCGGTGTGCCGTAGATGCGTGCCTCGAGCACCTTCGCCGCCGCGGACTCACCCGGCTCGGTCTTGACGATGTGAGCCGCGGTCGGCTCGCTGGTCTCGGGGACCTGTTCGGTCTCGGGATCGACGACGGCAGGCAGCGTCACGAGATCTGGCATGCCCCCAGTCAAGCAGTACGCTGACGACGATGCCGCTGTACGAGTTCCGCTGCCGTACCTGCGACGACACGTTCGACGTGCGCCGCCCGATGTCGCAGGCCGGCGACCCCGCGACGTGCCCCGCCGGACACGACGACGCCGTGCGCCTCCTGTCGGTCTTCGCCAGCGTCGGCGCCCCTGCCGGCGGCGGCTCGCCGACTCCCGCGCCACGCATGACCGGTGGCGGCTGCGGCGCCGGGTGCGGCTGCCACTGAGCTGCTGGCTCGCTGCCGTTCTGCTGGCCCGCTGCGCCTGCGCCTGAGCTCGCCGAGCGAGGCTCGCTTCGCTCGCAAGGGACTCGGTTGCGGCGCAGGTTCGTGGCCGAAGCCTCGGGTGACCCTTCCAGCCCTGCTCTGCTGGAGGGCCCCGTTTCGACTTGACAGCTGATGGCCGTGGCGGGTATTCGGTTGCCGCGCTAGGGTTTGCGGCGATGCTCACTGCACTCATCGCCGCCGCCGCCGCTGCCGCAGCAGCCGCCGCTGCCGCGGCTGTCGCCGCAGTGAATCGGCCCGGGCGTCCGCAGCCCATCCCCGTACGGGTGCGCGACAACCGTCCCCGATCTCGCTGACATCTCCGTGACCATCCTCGTCGATGAGCCACGTTGGTGGTGGCGCGGGCGGCGCTGGTGCCATCTGGTCAGCGATTCCGACCTCGACGAGCTGCACCGGTTCGCCACCGCGCTGGGCATTCCGCAGCGAGCGTTCCAGGGGGATCACTACGACATCCCCGAAGAGCACCGTGACGAGGTCGTGGCCGCCGGCGCGGTCGAGGTCGAGAGCCGTGAGCTGGTGCGCCGGCTGCGCGCCGCCGGCCTGCGGATCAGCCCCGCCGCGCGCAAGGCGGCTCAGGCAACGGCGACCGCGACCGCAATGGACGCCACACCGACCAGCACTGGCAGCGCGTAGGTCGCCCAGGGCGGCACCTTGGTGCCGTGCGGAGCGAGCATCGCCAGCGCGCAGATCGCCCCGCCGATCGCGCCGCCGACGTGTCCGCCGATCGAGATCCCGCTGATCGTGAACGTCAACGCGATGTTGAGGATGAACACCGTGCCGAGGCCGGTCCGGAACGGGTTGATCCCGCGCTGGTGAAGCGCCACGACGGCGGCGGCCATGAGCCCGAACACCGCGCCCGACGCGCCACCGGTCAGGCTGTTCGGCGCCGCCAGCAGCGCGCCCGCGGAGCCGGCGAGCAGGGATGCGAAGTAGATGAGCCCGAAGCGGATCCTGCCGAGCGGTGGTTCGAGCAGTTGACCGAGCTGGAACAGCAGCAGCATGTTCATCCCGATGTGCAGCACGCTGAAGTGCAAGAACCCCGACGAGATCAGCCGGTAGTACTGCCCGTCTTCGATGAACGGGCGCGCCAGGCCGAGGTCCCACTCACCGCGGCCGAACGGCCCGACGCGGTCACGGTTGGCGATCACGGTCCAGATGTAGACGGCGACGTTGATCGCGATCAGCACGTACGTGAGCAGCGCCGGTTGGCGTGCGTTCCACCACCGCAGGCGAGTCTTCGCGTCGGGTCGACTCTGACGGATGCACTCCGGGCACAAGCTGCCGACCGGCGCCGGGGTGAGGCAATCCGCGCAGCAAGGGCGCGTGCAACGAGTACAGCTCCGGCCGGCCTCGCGGTCGGGGTGTCGGTAGCAGCGGGGCAGCGTCGGCGCCGGGAGCGACATCGGTCAGCTGCCCGGGAAGTTGCCGATGTTCACCGCGACCTCGAGGGTGGTCCCGTCGATCACGCGCAGCATGCCGTCGCCTGGTGTGCCGTCGGTGAGTCCGCTCGGCTGGCCGAGCGCGTGCACCTCGAACCGGTAGGCGTGGGACTCCGCCGGGGGAGGGCAGGGCCCGCCCCATCCGAGCGCGTCGAAGCCGTTGATGCCCTGCACGGCGCCCACGGGCAACTGACCATCGGCGATCCCGGTGACGCCTGGATTGATGCCCGCGACCACCCAGTGGACGAAGTTCGAGGCGTCCGGATCGACGACCACCACCGCCAGCTCGACGGCGTCGGATGGCACGTTGCTCCACTGCAACGTCGGCACCGCGTCCCCGCCGGTACACGTGTACGCAGCGTCGATCACGCCACCGTCCGGCCAGGGGGTGCTGATCGCGAAGCCGGTCACGGGTCCCGGGTCGACGACGGCGGTGGAGCCGGGTGCGGCGGTCGTGACCGGTTCGGAGGCAGCAGCGGTGCTCTCCAACGCGATCGATGGCAGGCCGGTCTCGAACGACGTGGTGTCCTCGACATCGGGCGCCAACGACGTGGTCGTGATGATCGAGAGGTTCTGTTCGGGTGTGGGATCACGCATCGCCCGCCCGTCGTGGCTGCATGCTGCGGCGACGCACGCCACGGCAGCCAGGCCCAAGGCAGCGGCGACGCGGCGCCAGCCGTGCTGGTTCGAGGAGGACGGGTCGACGGTCTGCATGACCCGCTCACACTAGGAGCGCGACGAGCGCTCGCACCGGCACCCGCCCATCGGTCACGCCGGTAGCCTCGACCCACATGACGGCCGCCGAGGGGTTGTTCGATGCGGACGGGAATCCGCTGTGCGTGCTGTCGGTGCATGCTCACCCCGACGACGAGGCCTCGAAGGGCGCGTCGACGATGGCGCTGTACCACGAGCTCGGCGTCGCCACGGTGCTGGTGTGCTGCACCGGCGGGGAGGAGGGCGATCTCCAGAACCCTGCCCTGCGCGAGCCGGGCCAACCCTTCCACGACCTGACCCCGGCCGAGGAGAAGCGGACGCTGGCCCAGATGCGGCCGCTGGAGCTGGCGCGCTCGGCCGAGATCATCGGCTTCGACGAGGTCGTGATGCTCGGGTACCGCGACTCGGGCATGCTCGGCACGCCCGCCAACCACCATCGCGACTCGTTCGCCATGGCCCACCTCGACGAAGCGGTGGGGCGCCTCGTCGCCGTCATCCGTCGCACGAAGCCGCAGGTGATCATGACCTACGGCGACGACCAGCGCGGCTATCCACATCCGGACCACCTGAAGGTGCACCACATCTCGGTCGCCGCGTTCCAGCGGGCCGGAGACCCCATGTGGTACTCGTGGGCCGGACCCGTCTGGCAGCCGATGAAGATGTACTACTCGGTGTGGTCCAGGGCCCGGATGCTGGCGATCCACGAGGCGATGATCGAGCGCCGCGGGTCCTCGCCCTTCGACGACAACTGGTTCAACCGTCCGACGCAGGACGAGCGGATCTCGACGCGCATCGACGTCGCCAAGTTCCTCTGGGCGCGGTCGCAGGCGCTGATTGCCCACGCCTCGCAGGTCGACCCCACGGAGGCATGGTGGTTCGGGCTCTCCGACGACGAGCTCGCCGAGGTGTACCCGTGGGAGGACTGGGTGCTGGCCCGCTCCGCCGTCGACGGGCCCGCCGACGGCGAGTACGAGGACGACCTGTTCACCGGGATCCGGAGCGAGTCGTGACGGCGCAGTACCGGGTCGCGGTGGCCAAGGGCGAGGAACGGATCGACGGGCCCGACGGAGCCGACGTCGTGTTCACGATCGGGCTGAAGGATCTGGCCGCAGCTGCCGCCGACCCGTCGGTGGCGTTCATGCGCGGCGTGCTGAAGGCGAGCGGGCACACCGGCGCGCTGCTGGAGGCCTTGAAGAGCGGTGACGCAACAGCGGCGCTGACTCGCCTGTCAGACGGCTGACGACCCGCGCATCGCCGCCCGCAGCTCGCGATAGCCGATCAGCACGGCACCCGCGTCGCTCAGCAGGTTCCGCAGGTGCTGGTCGTTGACGACCAGGTCGTAGTCGTCGATCCAACCTCTTGCCGCATCCGACAGTGCCCGCACCTCCGGTGTGTCGACCGCCGGTTGGACGTGGATCTCGGTGACGCCGGGTCGGAGTCGGGCGATCGCGTCGTACACCCGGTCGCGGCTGCCGGCGCGCCAGTCGTGGTCGAAGTGGTCGGGGAACACCACACCCTCGTCGGCGGCGAGCTTGCGGAACGGGAACCCGGCCTGCTCGGCGGTGAGTGTCGACGGCAGGCGGATCGGGAGCCGGAACGTGACGGCGAGCTCCAGGTACACATCGAAGAACTCGGGGCGCAGCGTGATCGCGCTGAGGTGCGGCGCGAGGTGGCTCACGTCGAACCCCCATGCCAGCGCCCGCTCGATCTGGGCCTGCAGCTCGCGCAGCACCTCGGCGGGGTCGGCGTGCTCCCACAGGTCGTCGATGGTGCGCGGGAACCCGCCGTCGCCGCTCAGGAGCGACGGAGCGTGGGTGATCGGCCCCCAGCGGTACAGCGGGTGCTCGGCGTTGAGGGTGAGGTGCACGCCGATGTCCTCGCCGTCGTACATCGACGCCGCGTGCCGGGCCCACGGCGCCGGCACCATGATCGACGCGCACGTGGCCACGCCGTCGCGCAGCGCCCGGTAGACCCCGATGTTGGCGGCGTGCGAGCTGCCCAGGTCGTCGCAGGAGATGATGACGAGGCGCGTGCCGGCCCCATGCCCGAGACGTTCGGCGAGCGAAGCCATCGGCGGCACGATAGCGGCCGCACCCCCGGTGGGCTCAGGCTGTCGGCTGGGTGAGCGTGCCGGCGATGGCGGTGAGCGTCGCCATGTCGACGCTGGCGTTGAGGGACA
>CAZMGD010000089.1:0-17990 GCA_964565705.1 uncultured Ilumatobacteraceae bacterium
GCGGGGGCAGGATTTGAACCTGCGACCTTCGGGTTATGAGCCCGACGAGCTACCGGACTGCTCCACCCCGCGTCGGAGTAGGCGACATACGGTAGCGATGCTCGTCGCGGGTCGCAACCCCTGGCTCGCAGTACCGTGGCTGGGCCATGGGCATCTTCCGCCGCCGACCGTCCGTCGCACCTGAGCAAGTCGCTGCCGTCGCGGCCGAGGTCGCCGAGCTGCGTGTGCAGCTCGCGGCGCTCGATCATCGGCTGGCCAACTCCACGGGCGAGCAGGTGGAGGCACGGGCGGTGATCGCCCAGATGCAGCACCGCGTCGAGTCGATCGGTGCGGAGCTCACCAACCAGCTCACCGAGCTGTCGGGTGATCTCGACGAGCTGAGCCGTCGGCCAGATCCCACCGCCGCCATCGCCGCGCTCGAGACTGTGCGCGCCGCGCAGGTGAAGCTGGCCAACGAGCAGGCTCGCTACCAGATCGCGTTCCGCGAGGATCTCGCTGCCGCGGTCGACCGGTTCGATCGCCGTCGCAGCACCTGACCTCAGCCGGTGGTCGTCGCCGTGGCCACCGTCGTCTCGGTCGATGTCCCGCCGGACGTGCCCGACGAGTCCGAGGAGTCCGACGCGTCGGTCGACTCGGTTCCGTCGGCCGGTGCCGTCGTGTTGGTGACCGCGGCCGCCGCGTCGGGATCAAGCTGCTGGAGCGCCTGGGTCACGAGGGCCCGCGCTTCGTCGGTCAGCCGGGCGTACTCGGCAAGATCCTTGTTCTCCAACGCCGCGTCCGCCTCGCTGAACAGCCGCTCGGCGGCCGCCAGCAGATCCTCCGGGGTGGATTCGCCGCTCTCGCCCCCGGGTGGGGGCGTGACGGGTTCGCCGCCCTCGTCGACCACCTCGCGGAGGTTGACACCAGCGCCCGGGAACAGGGCATTGACCGCGGCCGACAGCGAGTCCGCCATGACCGACACCTTGTTGTAGCTGACGATCACCTTGCGCACGTACACCTGGGCCTGGCCGCCACCAGCGGGCAGTACGTTGACCGGACGCACGTACAGCAACCCCTGTGCGATCGGGATGATCTGCATGTTGCCGTACGACACCTTCGACCCGGTGCTGCCGAGCAACGTGATGTCGGCCGCGATCTGCGGGGTCGAGTCGCTCTGCGCCGAGATCAGCAACGGGCCCGGCGGCAGCGGTTGGGCAAGGCGGTACACGATCAGCTTCCCGTACGAATCGGGATCCGACGACACGGTCATGTACCCGGACAGCTCACGGCGCGAGTCGTCGCTCGAGAACGGCACGAACGGCCGGAGCATCGAGAACGTGACCTCACCGTCGGCCGAGTGGAACATCGTGTAGTACGGCACGAACCGTTCGGTGTCGGGATCGTTCACGTTGCCGGTGTCGGCCTGCCGCAGCGGTTCGGTGGTCGTCGGTGAAGCTGCCGCGGCGGCGGCTCCGACCGCAGCGCCTGACCCCACTCCCTGCGGCTGATCCGGCGGGTCCTGGGCGACGCTCCAACGCAGGTCGCTGTTGAAGAACAACGTCGGGTCGGTGAACTGGTAGCGCCCGTAGAGGTTCGTCTGCACCCGGAACAGATCCTCCGGATAGCGGAAGTGCTCACGCAGCTCGGGCGGCACCTCCGAAGCCGGCGTGAACAGGTCGGGGAACGCACCTTGCCACGCCTGGATGATCGGATCGGTGTCGTCGACCACGTAGAGCGTGACCTCGCCCGTGTACGCGTTCACCACCGCCTTCACGCTGTTGCGCACGTAGTTGAAGGAGTGATCGAGCCCGCTGCCGTTGGACAGCTGCGCCGTGTTGGCCCGCTGGCTGTAGGGATAGCGGCTCGTCGTCGTGAACGCGTCGAGCACCCACAGCACCTCGCCGTCGATCACGACGGGATAGGGATCGGAGTCCAACGACAAGAACGGCGCCAGCTTGTGCACCCGCTCGCGGACGTTGCGTACGTAGAGGATCTGCGAGTCGCCCGTGATCAGGCTGGAGCCGAACAGGTTGTACTCGCCGAAGTGGATGGCGAACGCCAGCCGGGTCAGCGCCGAGTCGAGCTGCACGCCGTTGGTGCCCATGTACGCGGTGGGTTCGGCGGTGCAGGAGTGCTCGTCGTTGTTCGTGTTCGTGATCGCGTAGTCACCGAGGTTCTCGCCGACGTACAGCTCGGGCACGGATTCGCCGAGCGAGGTGTACACCGGCGTGCCCTCGAGGCCCTCGACCTGGCTGGCCGGGGCGGCGACGATCCCACACCCGTGCGTGTACGTGAGGTGTCGAGACACCCACGTCTTGTTGGGGATGCCATCGGAGTTCAGCTCACGGGCGGCGACCAGCACCTGCTGCAACCGGCCGTCGACCACGTAGCGGTCGGGATCGAGGTCGTTGATCTGGAAGAACGTCGACTGTCCCTGGTCGACGGAGAACCGCTCCTGCATCTGCGACGGGTTGAGCAGACGCACGTCCTGCAGCGGCGCGGTGTCCTGGGCGACGTCGGTTGGCGTGATCGTCCCGGCCTCGATGTTGATCTCGGTGATCTGGTCGAGTCCCATCGCCGCTTTGGTCGCCGCCAGGTTGCGTTCGATGTAGGGCCGCTCTCGCGTCGTCACGTTGGGCTGGACGACGAAGCGCTGGACCACCGCGGGGTACACGGCTCCGGCGACGAGCGCGACGACGAGCCACAGCGCCGCCGCGGCCACCGGAAGCCGCCACCCACCGCGACGGAGCGACACGAGGAACAGCACGGCGACCAGGAGGCAGACGAGGATGAGGAGGTTGATCGCCGGCAGCTGCGCTTTGACATCGGTGTAGGTCGCGCCGTGCACCACCCCGCGGGTAGAGGTGGTCAGCGAGTACCGCTGCAACCAGTAGTCGCCGGCCTTGACCAGCGCGAGCGCCGCCGCGATCAGCGAGAGATGGACTCGGGCACCGCGGGTCAGGTGCAGCCCGTGCATCTGGAACCGCAGCGAACCGTTGGCGACGTAGGCCGCGGCGACCACCAGTCCGAGCACGGCGACCGCGGCGAACGCCCAGGTCATCACGTAGGACAGGAATGGGAGCCGGAACACGTAGAAGCCGACGTCGGTGTGGAACTGCTCGTCGAGCACCCCGAACGCCTGGTAGTTGCGGAACAGCAGCCAGTCCCGCCACTGGCCCATGGTGGGAACCCCGAGCATCAGGCCGAGCACGGCGGCGGCGCCGATTCGAACCCAGCGCTGGCGACCGCCGACCAGCTCGCGGTACCGATCGACGAACGCCAGGCCCGCCGGGTCGGGCACGTACAGCGGGGCGACCCGATCGGCGACGACGAGGTTGACGGCGGCGACGATGGCGAACCCGACGGCGAAGATCAGGAACAGGCTGAGCTTGGCCCAGAACATCGTCCAGTACGTGGACGTCTCCCCGAGCGCCCGGTACCACAGGAAGTCCACGTAGTAGCCGGCGATGCTGCGGGCAGACACGAACACCACCACCAGGACCACGAGCACGGCGATGACGATGACGCGGCCGCGCCCAGCGAACCAGCGTCGCCGCGGACGGTCGCGCCGCGGCTTGGGTGCACGCGGCGGCATGTCGGAAGGTGTCCGCACGGCGGGCGAGGCTACCGCTAGGCGATCTGCAGCAGGCAGCGGCACCCACCGTGCAACGGCGGATGGAGATGCCCGGTGGGGAACGGCTCGCCCGCAGCGACCGCGCCACCCAAGGAGTTGTCCTCGCAATCAGGGCCGCACGCACCCGACTGTGGATCGAGCACCCACTCGACCGGTGTGCCCGGGGCCACGGCGGCATACGCGCCCTCGTCGAACGCGAGGCGCATCACGCCGTCCATCTGGTCGTCGATCCGGCTCGACTTCCACTCCCGGTACACGGCGCGAACGAGCGAGGCCAGCTCGTTGGTGTCCGCGCCCGCTTGGTCGATAGCTCGCTGCAAACGGTCGCGCAGCGGATCCACGATGCCGTCGCGCACCGCCTCGTCGACGCGTGCGAGCGCCTCGGCGTCGTGCGGAGCGGAACCGCCGACGGATGACGCGCCGGACGCCAGCGCTTCGCGCACCTCCGGCGCGATCGCCGCGCTGTAACGGTCGGCGTGCTCCTCGGCGGCGGGCAACGTGTCGCCACCCTGGTTGCGACGCAGCCTGTCCAGCACCTCGTTCTGCTCGTCGGCGAGCACGCGCTTCACCTTGCGCGCGCTGGCGACGATGAGAGGCACGAGCACCTCGTCGCGCACGCCGAAGGGGCCGTTGCCGGCCGTGGCTGCGGGCTCGTCGGGTTCCGTGGGCGTCGCCTCCGACACGTCTCGGGCCACCATCTCCGCACTCGCCCGCCGCAGCTTGGCGAACAGGTCGTCGACCGACGCCCGATCCGTGTCCTGCGCCGCCAGCTCGGCCGCCAGCGGCGACTCGAGCTCGCCCGCGTACAGCCCGACGACCGTGCCCGCGTCGTCGACGACCGGCTCGTCCCCGGCAGCCGTCTCGTCCACGCCCGGCACGTCGGCGGTCTCCTCGACGATCATGATCTCGGTGATGTCGACGCCGTCGTCGGTCTCCTCGATGACGATGACGTCGGTGATCTCCACCGTCTCGCGTCCACCGCGGGCCTCGCCGTCGATCGGGATCACGTCCGCGACCGGCGCGTCGTCGGCCCCGGCTTCCTCGG
This sequence comes from uncultured Ilumatobacteraceae bacterium, assembly GCA_964565705.1. GTDB lineage: Bacteria > Actinomycetota > Acidimicrobiia > Acidimicrobiales > Ilumatobacteraceae > CAZMGD01. The sequence continues at coordinate 4,659 of CAZMGD010000089.1, forward strand.
CGACCGGCGCGACGTCGGGCGGTGGCATCCCGGGCACGATCAGGGGCACCGGACCCGTCGTCGGCGACAGGTCGACGAAGTCGTCGGGCTCGTCGTTGACGGCAGAACCGAGATCCTCCAGCACGGAGTGGGCGGCCGTTCGCGCCTGCTCGAACACGTGCACGAGGCGCAGCCGGCCTGCTTCGACGTCGCCGAGCTGCTGGCGCGCCAGGTCCCGGCGGCGGTTGACGTCGGCCAGGACCTTCTCGCGGTACTCGCGAGCCTCGGCCACCATCGCCCGGCCCTCGTCGCGGGCTGCATCGGTCGTGGCCAGCGCCTCGGAGTTGGCCTGGGCGCGCAGCCGGGCGAGCTCGTGCTCGGTGTGCGTGCGAGTGCGGGCGATCTCGTCGCTCGCGTCGCGTACGAGCTGGGCCGCGGACTCCTCCGCCTTCTGGCGGATCTCGTCGGCGGCCTCCCGAGCGGCTTGGACGATGCGGGCGGTCTCGTCCCCGAGGTAGTGCGCCATCTGCGCCGCGTCGGGGGCGCGCTCAGCGGACTGCGCCTCCGTGAGCTGACGGTGGAGGTCGTCGTTGTCACGCTGCAGCTGTGACATCCGGTCGGCGACCTCGCGCAGAAACGCGCGCACCGCGTCCGGATCGGCGCCCTTGCGCACGGTCGGGAACGTCGCGGCGGCCACGCCGGTGGGCGTCGAGGGATCGGGTCGGGGCGTGGCCATCCACGTGAGCGTAGGTCGGCACGCGGCTCGGGTGGGGTCAATCGCGAGGCCCGATGCAGGGCGGATTCAGCTCGCTGCCGGTTCCGTCAGTGGATTCGCCTGACCGCCGTGCGCAGCGATCGTGTCGAGCGCCTCGTCAACCGTCGAGACGGTGACGATCTCCACCCCCGGCCCGGCGATGTCGCGGGCGCGTGAGATGTCGGCCTCGCTCTGGCCGGCCGGGACGAGGAAGAGCGTTGCTCCCGCTCGCCTGACCGCGTCCGCCTTCTGCGGCAAGGCACCGATCGCGCCAACGTTGCCCTCGACGTCGATCGTGCCCGTCACCGCCACCTTGTTGTCGCCGGTCAACGAGCCGGGGGTCAGGGCATCGATCATCGCCAGCGTGAACGCGAGCCCCGCCGACGGCCCGCCGATCTGGTCGGTGTCGATGTCCACCGAGACCGGCACGGACACCGCGCGCGTGTCGCGTGGGGAGAACCCGATGATGGTCCGGCTGGCGTCGTCGGGTGCGGCGATCAGCTCCACCTGGCGGTCGACGCTCTCGCTCGATTGGTACGGCGTGACGGTCAGGGTGACGACGTCGCCCGGCTGGTGCTCGGCGATGATCGACGCCACGTCCTCCAGGGTCTCGGTCGGCTCGCCGTCGATCGCCACGATCGTGTCGCCGACGTCCAGCGCGTTGCAGGCACGCAGCGGCGGCGCGTCGTCCGGGCACAACGCGGGGTCGAACGCCTCGACCTGCGCCGGGCCCTGGTCGAGCGTGGCGTCGAACCCGAGCCGCGACAGCGCGACGTACTCGGCGATCTGCTTGGCCGTCGCCATCTTCCCGAGGTTCACCACGCGGGTCTCGCGCGGTGGGATCCCGCACCGTCCGGCCTGTTCGCAGGTCAACACGTCGACCACCGGGTCGACCCAGCCGATGAACGCCATCAGCGGGTTCAGCTCGGCGCCGCCCGCGGTCACGAACAGGATGTCGCCCGTGTCGTAGGTCTGAGCGTTGAGGATCTCGAGGCGCCGCGACACGACGCTCGCGTTCCCCGGTGCGGTCTCGAACCAGGTGACCGGCCAGATCGAGGCGACGAGCACGGCGAGCACGAGCAGCCCGGCGATCGTCAGCAGCGGGATCGCCCAGATCTGGTGGCGCAGCGAAGGGGGGCGCGCCGGAGCGGGCGCAGGGTCCGTGGCTACGCTGGTCTGTGCTGTGTCGGTCACCGAGTTCTCCACCCGAGCGGCTTGGATGGTCGGGCTGGCCATCGCCGCCGCCGTGTTCGCCGGGCGGCGAAAGACTGCCAGAGCCATGCGCCGCGAACCACGCAGGCGCGCGCCCGAGGTGATGCCGTTCGAGGAGATGCCCACGACGCTCTACCGCCGACCGAACCCGCTTCGGAAGCTGGCGGCTGCGGGAGGACTGGGGATCATCGGCCTCGTCGTGGGGGCGCTGGTGGCGATCGTCATCGCCATGGCGGGTGTGTGGATGGTGTCGCAACTGTCGGGCGTGCTCGATTGACCGCAGCCGATCGACGCCGCGCCGTGGTCGTCGCCGGCCATCGCGGTGACGTCGAGGTTGCCCGCGCCGCGCTGGACGACGACGACACCACCGTGCGGGTGGCGGCGCTGGGTGCTCTGGACCGCGCTGGAACGCTGACCGACGAGCTGCTGTTGCACGCGTTCGACGACCCCGACGCCGCGGTCCGGGTGCGCGCCGTGGAGCTCGCGGCCAGCCGCCCGGACGTCGACCTTTGTCGGTTGCTGGACGACGATGACGCAGACGTCGTCGAGGTTGCCGCATGGGCGTGCGGCGAGCGGCCGGCGGTCGCAGACGACGTCCTCGCTCGACTGATCGAGCTCACCACCCAGGCCGTCGATGCGCTGGTGCGCGAGGCCGCTGTGGCCGCGCTCGGCGCGCTCGGCGACGCCCGTGCCGTCCCGGCGATCATCGCCGCGACGTCCGACAAGCCAGCGGTGCGCCGACGCGCGGTGCTGGCGCTGGCCCCGTTCGAGGGCGCAGAGGTGGACGCTGCGCTGCAGCGAGCACTCGACGACCGTGACTGGCAGGTGCGTCAAGCAGCACACGATCTGCTCGACGACGAGATCTGAGCCACCGTCGCCGTCACGCGATCAACGCACCGATGTGATCGTCCAACCAGGTCGAATCGCTGCTGAGCGGCTCGATCCAGTGGGCCGCCGACATGCCGAGGTGGCTGACGGCGACGTTCATCCGGGCGGCGAGCGCGTGCACGCGTCCAGCCAGCTGGTCGGTGCGCTGGACGAGCACCAAGAGCTTGTCGTGACTGACGGCGACCGGTTCGCCCGCTGCGAACTCGGCGCGTGCCAACGCTCGAAGGACCGCCACTGCGGCGGCGGCAGCGTCGCTGCGCGCGTCGACCGTGATGCGGAACACGACGAGGGCCAGTTCGCGTCCGGGGTCGAGATCGAGCGCCTGGCATCGCCGGTACCGCTCGTGAGCGTCGAGGCGAAGGACCTCGAGTGACACGTCCACCCCGCGTTCGAACACGCCGGCCACCCAACCGCTGGTGAGGGCGATCGGCAGTTCAGCAAGGTCGAAGCGTCGTCGTCGTCGCCTGCTGGTCAGGTCGCGGAGGGTGCGCAGCCGTTCGATCGCCGTGTCGAGGTCGAGCCCTTCCGCAGCCGTGGTGAATCCGAGATCGTGGGCCAGGTCGTGGAGCGGCACACGTCCGTCGGGCGCGGTCTGGCCACCGCGCGGCAGCTTCCGGGCCTGGTCCATCACGTGCAAGACGCAGGGGACGTCCGGATATGACGCCGAACGCCGACGTCTGCGGACGGAGATGTGACACATTCCGCAACGAGAGATCCACCGCTACTCTGTGTCGTCGTGGCGGTCAACGATCCATCGCTCGCCGATGTGGAGTTCGGCCCGGCCGCCGGGTCGACCCTCAGCGACGCGGAGCTGATCGCTTCGACGCGCGCCGGTGACGCCGACGCGTTCGCCGTTCTCTACGAGCGTCACGTCGATGCCGCCAGAGCTTGCGCTCGACGACTCACCCGATCGCGCGCCGACGCCGACGACCTGGTGGCCGAGGCGTTCGCCAAGGTGCTCAGCGCATTGCGCAGAGGCAAGGGGCCGGATCTCGCGTTCCGGCCGTACCTGCTGACATCGGTCCGCAACGCGCTCTACGACCGGACCCGCCGCGACAGCCGTGTCGAGTTCACCGACGAGCCGCCCGAATCGGTCAACGCGACGCTCCTGTCAGCCGACTACGCGCGCGAAGACCAGGCGATGGTGGCCCAGGCCTACGCCTCGCTGCCCGAGCGCTGGCAGATGGTGCTGTGGCACACGGACGTGGAAGGTCGACCCCCGGCCGAGATCGCGCCACTGCTCGGCATCAGCGCCAACTCGGTGGCAGCGCTGGCCTATCGGGCGCGTGAAGGCCTGCGCCAGGCCTACCTGTCCGCCCACGTCAACAAGGGCATCTCCGACGGATGCAAGGGCACCGCTGACAAGCTCAGCGCGTTCGTGCGCGACGGGTTGTCGGCGCGCGACCGACGAGGTGTCGAGGAGCACCTCGCCGGATGCACGGCCTGCACCGCGCTGCTGGCCGAGCTCGAGGAGGCGAACAAGAGCCTCAAGATCGTCCTCGTCCCCTTGCTGGCAGGCATCCCGGCGGCCGCCTACCTCTCTGGGATGTCGACGGGGGGCATCACCAAGCTCGTGCGCCGCCACCCCGCTCCCGTCGCTGCCGCTGCGGTCGCTGCGGCCGCCGCGGTCGTATTCGCCGGGGTCGCATTGCGCGCACCTGGCAGCGACGACGCTGCCGACGCGCTGACCGTGCCGCCGATCGGCTCTGGTCGACCGACGACGACGACCACCACCACCACCACGCCGACCACGTTGCCGCCGAGCGCGCCGGTCACGGTCGCGCCGAGCGCCGCGACCTCGCCGATCACCACGCTGTTCACGGTGCCGGCGTTCGACACCGCGATCCCGCCGAACACTGCGGTGCCGTTCAACCCCAACGCGACCACCGCGACGACCGTGCGGCGCACGACGACGACGGTCCGGAGCACGACGACCACCACGCGCCCGGCGGCGACGACCACCACCACGACCACGACCGAGGGGGCCGGAGCGACCGCGACGACCACCACCTCGACGACGACCACGACGACCCCCGTCACGCAGGCACCGGTCGACCCGCCCGCCATCACCTCGAGCGTCGAGGGCATCGGGCCCGTGTACTCCGGCCAGGCGGCGTACTTCCGGGTGCGGGTGAACAACGCGGCGAGCGGTGCCCTCGGCTCGGCGCGCATGGTCGGGGTGGGTGCTGCCGACGGCGTCGTCGTGGAGTTCAACCTCCCGGTTGGCACCTCGTTCCTCGGACCCGTGTCGGGCGACTGGCAGTGCGAGCCCGCCGGATCCACGGTGCGTTGCCTCCTTCCCCGGGTCGAGTCGGGCGCGACCAAGGAAGCCATCTTCAGCATCGATGTCTCGGCGGGCGCCGGAACGAACCTCACGATCTCGCCGGTCGTCATGGTCAACGGCCAGCGCACCGACGCACCAACGGTGTCGCGCACCGTCGCCGACGGCTCCGCCATCGCCGACTTCTCCATCCTCCCGGGTGCAGATCTCGTGGTTGCCGGCAACTCGGCCTTCACCTGTGACCCCTTGGACATCGGGGCGGATCCGGACTGCGGGACAGGTGTGAAGACGTTCGCCAAGCCTGCCGGCAGTGCCGCGCTGAACGACACCTCGGCTGAGCTGGCGCTCGCCGGGCGACCGGTCGCCAGCGCCTACCTCGTCTGGCAGGGCAGTGGCACGACGACCGATGTCGGCAGCGTGACGCTGACACCCCCGGGTGGCCCGAGCACGGTGATCAGCACACCGATGGTGCGCGTGAGCGGGAACTCGTACGTGGCGGTGGCGGACGTCACCGCGATCGTGCAGGCTTCCGGGAGCGGGAGCTACGCGGTGTCGGGTGTTCCGGCGGTCGCTGCGCAGGACAACTACGGCGGTTGGGCGTTGATGGCGAACGTGTTCGACCTCGCCGGTCCGCTGCGCGCCGTGACCCTGAGCGTCCCCCTGACGCAGATCACGGCACAGACGCAGCCGATCCCCTTCCCGGGGCTGCCGCAGACGCCTGCTCCGCGCCGGGTCACGGTCGGCGTGCTGACGGGCGAAGGTGACCTCGGCATCGTCAGGGACGAAGGCCTCGGCATCATCGATCCAGCGGCCACGGCAACCGGCGGGGTCGTGCCCCTCGCCAGCGCCCTGCATCCAGCGGACGGGAACTTCTTCCGATCGGCGATCCCCGGCCCCCGGGTGCCGGACACAGCCGACACGTTCGGCACCGACCTCGACGTGTTCACCGCATCGATCAGCGGTTCGCTCGACACGGCGGCGATCAAGGCGACCACGGGCAATGATGTGGTCTGGCTGTCCGCCATCGCCGTGCTGTTCGACCTGTAGAGGTCGGCGGCGGGGGCCTAGGGTCGCGGCGATGAGCGACGCCGGACCGCAGGACTTCACCCGGGACCTGGTCCGCTGGAGTGCCACGCTCGCCGGCATCGCGCGAACGGGGCTGGGGTTCACCCAGAGCCTCTACGAGCGGGAACGCTACGAGGAGGTGCTGCACGTCGCCGCCGACATCGCCGCGGCGGCCGACGAGGCGCTCGAGATCCGTCGCGAGCAGGCCCACTTCATCGACGAGTGGATGCAGAACATCGGCGAGGGGGTGCCCGGTTACGTCACGCCCAAGGTCGCGATCGGCGCCGTGGTCGGCAACGACGCCGGCGAGATCCTGCTGGTGCGGCGTGCAGAGAGCGGTGTCTGGCTGTACCCGACCGGCTGGGCGGACATCGGCTACAGCCCCTCCGAGGTCGCGATCAAGGAGGTCCGCGAGGAGACCGGCATCATCTGCGAACCGGTGCAGGTGCTGGGCATCATCGACGGCCAGCGCATGGGGTTCAGCCGCTTCGGCATGTACATGATCCTGTTCCACTGCCGCGCCGTCGGCGGTGAGTTGCTGGCCCATCCGCTGGAAACGTCCGGCGTCGGTTGGTTCGCCGCGGACGACCTGCCGCATCCCACCGCCGGCGCCGAGTGGTGGGGCCCACCGGCGTTCGGCGCGATCAACGGGGATCGCGTCGCCGCCAGCTTCGATCCGCCCCGTGAGCCCGTCTGGCGCGACGGGCCCGGGAACTGATCACTCCGGGCGCTGGTCGCGCAAGAAGCGCTCGACCTCGTCGATCAGCGCCGCCGGGTCGGGCTCGCCGTCGGTGTCGAGCGACAACTGCACCCCGTCGTCCTCGTCATCGTCGGCCGGATCGTCGTCGTCGTCTTCACCGTCGAACACGTCGTTGTCGTCGGTGTAGCTCTCGAGCTGCGACACGAAGCTGGTGAGATCGTCGTCGGCAGCGATGAGATCCTCGACCGCGCGGTTGTAGGCGGCGGCCTCGGCATCGAGGGTCACCACCGGCGCGGGCGTGCCGATGATGTCGGCCGCGCGCCGCACCAGCGCGGACGCGGCGACCGGGGAGGACACCTGCGACGCGTACGCCGGCACCGCCGCCCAGAGCGACACTGCGTGCAGCCCGTCGGTCGTGGCGGCGTTCCCGAGCACACCCACGATCCCGGTCGGCCCCTCGTACCGGCTGCGCTGCAGCTGATGGCGGTCGGTCGTCGAGTCGTCGCCGGCCGTGCCGAGCACCTGGACGTCTCGCCGATGCGACACGTCGGCGAGCAGGGCGCCGAGCGTGATGACCGTCCGGACCTGGAAGCGCTCGGCGACCGCGAGCAGCTGCTCGGTGAACGCCCGCCAGCGCAGTGCCGGCTCGGGTCCGAGCACGAGGATCAGGTCGGCGCCCGGCGTCGTCGCGCTCCAGAGACCGACGGTGGGCCACATCAGGCGGCGCGAACCGTCCGTCAGGCGCACGTGCGGACGGACGGTGGCGAAGTCGGTGAACTCCTCCGGGTCGATCTCGGCGAGCGGAGTGGCCTGCCAGTGCTCGACCATGTGGCGCACGGCGTTGGAAGCGGCGTCACCGGCGTCGTTCCATCCGGTGAACGCGGCCACCATCACCGGTTCGCGCAGCTCGGGCGTGCGGATCCAGCGCACGTGGTCGGAGTTGTGGGCCACGGCCCCACGCTACTGCCGGCGCCGGCGCCGAGCCCCGACGAACGGTGGTGTGGTAGTGCTGTTCGGATGAGTCAGCGAAGCGAGCGAATCGATGTGTCGGCTGCCACCGAGGTCACCGCCGAGCTGGTCGAGTCCTTCGCCCGGCTGACGCCCCAGCTGTCGTCGAGCGCCCCGCCCCCCGACGCCGAAGCCCTCCAGACGATCATCGACCACGACGCCTGCACCCTGCTCGTCGCACGCGACGGGGACCGGATCGTCGGTTCGCTGACCTTGGTGGTGTTCCCGATCCCCACCGGTGTGCGGGCGTGGATCGAGGACGTCGTCGTGGACGGTGACGCCCGCGGCAAGGGCGTCGGCGAGCAGCTCAACCGGGTGGCGCTGGAGCACGCCCTGGCGCACGGCGCGAAGACGGTCGATCTCACGAGCCGCCCGTCGCGCGAGGCCGCCAACCGGCTGTACGCGCGCATCGGGTTCCAGCAGCGCACGACCAACGTGTACCGGTACGACATCCGCTGAGCGACGCCCGGCCGTACACTCGATCGGGTGCGGATGAGGTGGGCAGGCATCGCTCTCGCAGGCGCGTTGGTCGCTGGCTGCTCCGGTGATGGGTCACCGGCCCCCAGCACGTCGACCACGACGACCTCCAGTGTGCCGGCTCGCTTCGCGCGAGGCGCGCCGGACGGTGTGCTCACGCTCGGGGTCATGCTGCCGCGCACGGGCGACGGTGCATCGCTCGGTGAGCCGCTCGTCGATGTGATCGACGCCGCGGTCGCCGCGGTGAACGCCGCCGGGGGCGTGAACGGCAACGACGTCGTGGTGCGTGTCGTCGACGAGGCTGCGACCGCCAGCGCCGAAGATCTGCTGGACGACCCGGCGATCGACGCCGTCATCGGGCCCGCATCGTCCCGAGTCGCTCTGTCCGTGCTGCCGACGATCACCGCGGCAGGTGTTGCCGCCTGCTCGCCGACGGCCACGAGCATCTCCTTGAGCGGGATGCCCGACGACGACCTCTTCTTCCGCACCGTGCCGTCGGACGCCATGCAGGCGCGCGCCATCGCCAGCATCATCAACCGGACCGGGCTCGGCAGCGCCGCCCTCGTGTACACCGACGACGTCTACGGGCGTCCGTTCGCGTCCGCGCTGCGCAAGGAGTTGTCGGGCGTCCATGTGCCGGTCACGGAGGAGTTGCCCTACGACCCCGACGACGACGACCTCACGGACCAGGCCGCGGCACTCGTCGCCGAAGCCCCCCCGGTGATCGCCGTCATCGGCGACACGGCGAGCGGAGGCCGGATGGTCGCTGCCCTGTTGGCCGCCGGTGGCAACGCTCCGCTGATCGTGGCCAGCGATGCGGTGCGCGACGCCGACTTCGGGCGGGCCGACGTCGCCGCTCTGGCCGACCGGGTCAGCGGCGTCTCGGTCAGCGCCTTCGAGGGTGAGGCGGCTCTGACCGAGGTCCTCGGTTCGGCGTCGCTCGCGCCGGCCGCGTTCGCCGCAGCCGCGGTCGACTGCGTCAACCTGCTCGCCCTCGGCGCCAGCGTGTCCTCACCCGATGATCCCCACGAGATCGTGGCGTCGGCGATCGATCTGAGCGTCGGAGGCGTTCCGTGCACGTCATACGCGGACTGCAAGTCGGCGATGACCGACGACCGCAAGGTGGACTACAACGGCCCCACCGGGCTGCTCGCGCTCGACGGAACGGGTGACGTGACCCGAGCCAACTTCGAGGTCTATGGGTTCACGGAGTCCGGCGTCGACGAGACGGCCGGTCCGCTCACCGTGTTGTTCTGATCGGTGACCGCCCCGGGGGCGCAACCCGGCGGCGCTACCAGCCGGCGCTCAGATCGGCGACGGTCGTCACGTAGCCCGCGTAGAACGGTCCGAACTCGGCGTACTGGGCCGACGCGCGGTCGTAGCGCATCGTGTAGACGACGTCTTTCAGATCGTCCGCGTGCACGCCGAAGAGGGTGACGCCCCACTCGTGGTCGTCCAGCCCGGCCGAGCCGGTGATCAGCTGCAGGATGCGGCCGGTGAACGTGCGCCCCGTTGCGCCGTGCTCGTGCATCAACTCCGACCGCTCGTCGTAGGGGAGGGCGTACCAGTTGGCACCGACGTTGCGGCGCTTGCTCATCGGGTAGAAGCAGAACGCCCGCTTGTCAGCTGGCGGTAGCTGCGGGTACAGCCTCGCGTTCAGCATGTGCTCCGGCATGCCCTTCGCATACTCGCTGACCTCGGTGAGCGAGACGTAGCTGTCCACCACGTCGAGGCCCGCCAGCTGCAGTCCCGTCTGGAACGCGCGCAGCGTCCGCCAGTCCTTGCCGAGTGCCATGAACGCGAGGTCGGCCTTGTGGCCGAGGACCGCGACGGGCACCACCTGCGAGCCCTCGGCCTCTGCCGCCCTCACCGCCGCGTCGACGGCCTCGCCGTCGGCGAGTGGGGTCGGCTTGCAGAACAGGTGCACCACCGCGAGCCCGGTGGTCGGGCCGATTGCTTCGTCAGTCATCAGTACACATTCAAGCGGTCGGCGCGCGCGAAGCCGTAGAGCGCGATGCCCGCCCGGTGCGCGGTGTGGACGGCGAGCGCCGTCGGTGCGCTGACCGCGACGACCGTTCCGAACCCCGCGGCCCACGCCTTTTGCACCATCTCGAAGCTGGCTCGTCCGCTGACGAACAGCCCGAGCCCCGTGGCGGGCAGGTCGCCATCGAGCAGCATCCGCCCGACCACCTTGTCGACCGCGTTGTGCCGACCGACGTCCTCCCGGCTGACGACGACGGCGCCGTCCACGGTGAACGCCGCCGCGGCGTGGACCGCGCCCGTCGACCCGAACAGGTCCTGCCCGGCCGCCACCTTGGTCGGGATCGTGCGGAGGAGATCGACCGGCATCTCCGGCGTCGAGGGGAGTCGGTGCAGGCGCTCGGTGAGGGCATCGATCGCTTCCGTGCCGCAGATCCCGCAGCTCGACGACGTGTTGCCGAGCCGGGGGGTCGGCGTCGGTGCGAGACCGCCCGTCTCGACGGTCACCGTGTTATAGCCGGTGTCGCTCGCCGATCCGGTCGCGCAGTAGCGCACCGTCCGGACAGGCGCTCCCGCCAGCAGACCCTCGGTGTGGCAGAAGCCGACGGCGAGCTCGTAGTCGTTACCCGGGGTGCGCATCGTGGTGCTCACGAGCACCCCGTCGAGCTGGATCGACATCGGTTCCTCGACGATCAGCTCGTCGGGCCGGCGTGTGCGGCCATCGTCGGTGATCGTCGTCACGATCATCCTCTCGCTGCGACCTCGACCCACCTGCTGCACGCTACCGAGCATCGTCGGCGTGGTCTGCCCCGATGGTTACGGTCGCGGGCCATGCAGAGCAACGCGCGGATCCTGGGTGCCGAGGCGCTGGGCACAGCGGTGCTGGTCGGCGGTGGTGTCGGGACGGCGGTGCTGGCGCCCGACATCGGGCAGGTCGGCGTGGCCCTGGCGTTCGGCTTCAGCGTGCTCGTGATGGTGTACGTGATCGGCCCCGTGTCGGGCGGTCACATGAACCCGGCGATCACACTCGGGATGCGCCTCGGCCGCAAGATCGACACGGCGCATGCCGTCGCGGCATGGATCGGGCAGTTCCTCGGTGGGGCGATCGGCGGGTTCGTGATCTGGGGGATCGGCCGCGGCAAGGATGGTTGGGCATCGGGGACGTTCGGTGCGAACGGTTGGGCCCAGCTGTCACCGGGCGGCTATGGGCTGGGCTCGGTCATCGTCGCCGAGGTCGTGTTCACGGCTGTGCTCGTCGTGGTCGCGTTGTCGAGCACCGGCAAGCGGTTCGCGGTCGCGCTGAACGGCGTCGCGATCGGGCTGACGATCGCGCTGATCCACCTCATCTCGATCCAGGTCGACAACACGAGCGTCAACCCGGCGCGCAGCTTCGGGGCAGCGATCTTCGCCGAGCTCGACAGCGACGCGCTGCAGCAGCTCTGGGTGTTCATCGTGTTCCCGCTGCTGGGAGCGATCGTCGGCGTGTTCCTCTGGCTGATGATCGACGAAGCCCGGCTGGAGAGCACCGAGTTGTTCATGCCCGTCATCGCCCAGGTGCGCGACATCGCCGACGACGCCATCGACGAGGTCGAAGACGTCCTCGACGCCCCCGACGCCCCCTGACCCTTCGTTCTCGGGAGCAAATCGGGCGCTCTGGCACCGGATTTGCTCCCGAGAACGAGAGGTGTTTCCGATCGGTCATCGCTCGGGCCCACACCACGGGCATGAGACTGGATGCGCTCCGAGCTATTGCCCGCCCGCACGGCTTGCTGCTCCGCAGCGACGCGGTACCGCACCACATGACACCCGATGCCTGGCGTCACGCCCACCGCGTCGGGATCCTGGTCCGGGTCCACCCGGACGTATCTCGGCTGGTCGATCATCCGCCGACGCCCGAGCAGATGATCCTCGCCGCGGTGCTGGCGTCTGCGCCGACTGCCGGCCGGGCCCGAACCATGGCGAGTGGTCGTACTGCGGCGTACCTCCTCGGGATCGACGTGCCGTGGGGCGACCCGATCCACGTCTGTGTACGCGGGCGACCTCGGCCCACCCCACTCGACGGCGTCGCCATCCACCGCCCGACGTACAACCTGGATCTGACCGTCGCAGTCGAGGCCGAAGTGATCCCTCGCGCTCGGCTCACTCGCATGCTGCTCGACGTCGCGGCCTGGGATCCGCGCCTGACGAGCACCGTGTTGGAGGAGCTGATCGTCAAGAGGCTCCTCACCTTGGCGGACGCACAGGCGACGGTGGAGCGTCACTCCCGCCGCGGGCGGCCGGGGTTGACGGTGTTGCGTGCCACGGTGAACGCCTGGACCGAGCAGCAGCGCCCGCCGGACTCGGTGTTGGAAGCGCGGTTCATGAAGCTCTGCAAGGAGTACGGACTGCCGGGGTTCGAGTTCCAACGTCCCGTCGGGCGCTACCGGCCCGATTTCTGCTGGCTCCGGGAGCGGGTGATCGTCGAGTGCGACGGCTTCGAGTCACACGGCAGGAGGCACGTGCAGATCGAGTCGAACACGACCCGGGATGCCGAGCTGACCGCGGACGGGTGGGCGGTGATCCACTTCACGTGGCACCAGATCACCAAGCGGCCGGCATGGGTCGCGAGCCGGATCCAAACGACCCTTCGTCGCCGCGCCGCCCAACTCGGCCTCGCCGTCTGAACTCGGGAGCAAATCGGGTGCTCTGGCACCGGATTTGCTCCCGAGAACGAAGGGTGGGGGGACGCGAGAAGGCCCCGGCCGGAGCCGGGGCCTTCCACGTTCAGCGGGGAGGAAGGATCAGAAGTCCTCCATGCCTCCACCGGGCATGCCGGCGGGGGCGGCCTCGGGCTTGTCGGCCACGACGGCCTCGGTGGTGAGGAACAGGGCCGCGATCGACGCCGCGTTCTGCAGCGCCGAGCGGGTCACCTTGGCAGCGTCGATGACGCCGGCCTTCACCAGGTCCTCGTACTCGCCGGTCGCGGCGTTGAGGCCGTTGGCCCCCTTG
>CAZMGD010000089.1:18000-18306 GCA_964565705.1 uncultured Ilumatobacteraceae bacterium
CCGACAGGTTGCGGACCCGCTCCACCGCGACCCCGCCCTCGACGCCGGCGTTCTCGGCGATCTGCTTCAGCGGGGCCTCGAGCGCACGGGCCACCAGGCGGGCGCCCGTGGCCTCGTCGCCGGACAGCGCGTCGGCGGCCTTGGTCACGGCGGCCTGCGAACGCAGCAGCGCCACGCCGCCGCCGGGCACGACACCCTCTTCGATCGCAGCCTTGGTCGTGCTGACCGCGTCCTCGATGCGGTGCTTCTTCTCCTTGAGCTCGACCTCGGTGGCGTCGCCGTCCTCAAGGTCGGCGCGGCCACCGA
>CAZMGD010000090.1:0-16590 GCA_964565705.1 uncultured Ilumatobacteraceae bacterium
CAGGTTGGCACTACGGGATCTCGTTGAACGAATCGGTGTAGGTGTCGAAGATGAAATCCGTGGCGTCCTGGTTGGGGTCGCTGCCGTCGGCCGTCACGTCCGAGTACCAGAACCTGGAGTAGCTGACCGCGTTCTGCGACGCCGGGTCGTAGAAGACCGTGATCACGCCGACGCGCGGCCGCCCGTCGATCGCCGGGTCGGCGACCGCATCGATGTTGATGTCGCGCCGCTGCAGGTTCGCCCAGGCGGCGACCTCCACGGGGGCCGCGTACGTGAAGCCAGCGTACCTGGCGGCGAGGTCGGCCTGGACGGCCGCGGCGGCGGCCTCGGCGTCGGCCTGACCGGTCACCTTGACGGCGACGACGGTCTCGTCCACCGCGTTGTTGGTGATCGCGGCACCGGGCACCGACGCGTCGACCCAGCCCGGCGGCAGGGCGAAGCCGATCAGGCTGTCGAGCAACAGGGTGGGATGGACGGAGGTGACGCGGAACGGCTCGAACGGGGCGAACTCGACGGGGGTGTCGAGTGGCGGCGCGGCGAGGATGCTGTCGATCAGCGCGCTGTAGTCGTCGTCGGGCAGGCCCATCGACTCGCTGTTGCGGTCGGCGTAGTAGTCGAGCACGATCGTCAGACCGTCCGTGCGCTGGAGCAGGTACACCGCCCCGTCGAACCCGGTGTAGTCGGGGTTGATCAACCGGTAGTACAAGCCGATGTTGCGCAGCTCGGAGTCGTCGCCCAGCGTGCCCCGCAGCGTGGCCGGCGAGTAGCCGGCCGCGGCGAAGTCCGGGTCGAAGAGATCGATGTACTCCTGCATCGCGGCGGCGGGATCCTCGCCCGGCTCGCGCTGCAGCGCCTGGGCGTCGACCCGCAGGCCGGTGCTGTTGGAGATCTGCACCACCTCGTCGCCGGGCTCGTCGGTGCGCTCCCAGCCCTCGGGCAGCGGCAGGTAGACGCCGTGGGTGAGGTCGATCGCGCCCGGCGGCGGCGTGAACACGGTCGTCGGCGACGGCGTGGTCGGCGGCTCGGTGGCGAGCGTGGTGGGTGGCTCGGTCGCGAGCGTCGTTCCCGGCTCGGTCGTCGTGTCATCGGTCGTGGTCGTGCGCGGCGCCCGGGTTCCCCGAGTGGTGTCGCTGCTGTCGTCGGACCCACCGCCGCCGACCACGACGATGATCCCGGCGACGAGCGCGGCGATGGCGACGGCACCGAGCGCCACCCACAGCGCCGTCATGTTCTTCTTCGGCGGGGTGGGAGGCGTCGGGGGCCCGCCCGAGTAACCGACCGGTGGCACCGGCGGCGGTCCGTAGCCGGGCGGCGCGGTCGGCGGGACCGTCGGCGGTGCCGGGATGTTCGGCTGCTGTGAGCCCTGCGGCCCATACCCGAATGGCGGGGGTTGGCTCGCCACGTCGACCTCCTGCTCGATGACCGAGCGACTCGACGCCGCCCGGCCGGGCAGGTTACTCGGCCCGATCCGGCGTGGTCCGGCCCTCGGCGTCCATGGCATGCTCGGCCGATGGTCACCGATCTCCTCGCCACGCTGAGCCCGAACCGACTCGCCGAGCTCGAGGACGAGCGCCTCGACCTGCTCGCCGCCGACCTCCACCTCGATCCGTACGCGACCTACGCCTGGCTGCGGGCCAACCGGCCCGTGTGCTGGGACCCGATCAACGAGCTGTGGGGCGTGTCCCGCTACGACGACATCGTCGACATCGAACGCCAGAAGGAGCTGTTCATCAGCAGCGACCAGCACAAGGGCGGCTACCGGCCGAACCTGCCGGCCGACCCGGCGATGATCGGCATCGACGACCCAGCGCACTACGAGCGGCGCTCGATCGTGGCCCGCCGGTTCACGCCGCGCGCCGCGGCGAACTGGGAAGACGAGGCACGCCGTGTGGTCAACGAGCTGCTCGACGCCGTGCAGGCCGCCGGGGGCACCGCCGAGATCGTCGATCAGCTCGCCGCGCCGATCCCGGCGATGATGATCGGCAAGCTGCTCGGCTTCGCCCCGGAGCGCTGGCCCGACCTGAAGCGGTGGTCGGAGACGACGATCGCGCTCGGCGGCGGTCCCCGCTACAACAGCGTCGCGGGCCGGGAGTCGATCGTCGAGTTCGCCACGGCCGCCGCCGAGCTGGCCGAGGAGAAGCGGCGCTGCCCGGCCGACGACGTGATGACCGTGTGGACGTCGGCGACGGTCGGCGGCGAGCCGATGGACGCCGGGATGATCTTCTCCGACAGCCTGTTGCTCCTCGACGGCGGCGCGGAGACGACCCGCACCGTGATCGCCCGCACGCTGCTCAGCTTGATCGACCACCCCGACCAGTGGCAGCTGCTGCGCGACGGCGCGGACGTCACGGTCGCGGTCGAGGAGTTCATCCGCTTCGTCACACCGATCCACAACATGTGCCGCGTCGCGGTCGAGGATGTGGAGCTCGGTGGGCGCGACGTCCGTGCCGGTCAGCAGCTGGTGCTGATGTACACCTCGGGCAACCGCGACGAGGCCCACTTCGAGGAGCCTGAGGCACTCGACGTGACCCGCCACCCCAACAAGCACATCTCGTTCGGGTTCGGCACCCACTTCTGCCTCGGCGCGTCACTGGCGCGCATGGAGATCCGGGTGTTCTTCGAGGAGTTGGTGCGCCGGGTCGAGAGCTTCCGCACGACGCCGGGCACCGAGGTGGAGGCCACCGGCAACGCGTTCGTGTTCGGCGTCGACCGGGCCCACCTCGACTTCACGTTCCGCTGACCGTCGCGCCCTCCGGCAGCACGTCGTCGAGCGGCTGGGCCATCGGGTCGACCGCGCGGGCCGGCAGGTAGCGCCAGGCGAGCATGGCCGCGCCGAACACGATCAACGCCGAGATCGGGTACACGAGGTGCATCGCGGCCTTGAACGCGTCGCCGGCCGCGTCGTGGATCTCTGCGGCCCGGGCGGGCACGTCGCGCGCCACCGTCAACGCCCGCCCGATCGAGTCGCTCACGTCGTCGGCCTGGGCGACGGTCAGGCCGCTCGGCACCTCGATCACCCCGCGGTAGCGGGCAGCGAAGATGCTGCCGATCACCGCGACGCCGAGCGCCCCACCGGTCTGGCGCGTCGTGTCGTTCACGGCGGAGCCGACGCCCGCTTTCTCCCGCGGCAGCGAGCCCATGATCGACTCGGTCGCGGGAGCCATGACGCAGCCCATCCCCGCACCGAACATGACCCGCACGAAGCCGCCGAACACGACGTTGGACATCACCGTGTCCGACGCGTAGAGCAGGAGCGCGCAGATCACGATCCCGAGGCCGAAGACCACGACGTACTTGGTGCCGAACCGGCCGACGAACCGGGTCGTGTTGGGCGCGGTGGCCATCAGCCCGATCGCCACCGGCGCGGTCATCATCCCCGCCTTCAACGGCGAGTAGTCGAGCACGAACTGGAAGTACTGGGTCAGGAGGAAGGTCGAGCCGAACAGGGCGAACGTGGTCAGCGTGATCGTGGCCGACGCCGCCGAGAACCGCGGGTTCTTGAAGAACCGCACGTCGAGCATCGGGTGGGTGAAGCGCGTCTCCCACCAGGCGAACGTGCCGACGAACACGACACCGGCGGCGAACCCAGCGAGCACGCCCGCCGAGGTCCAGCCGCGGTCCGGGCCCTCGATGATGCCGAACAGCAGGCCGAACAGACCGACGATCGAGCAGACTGCCCCGATCGGGTCGAGCTTGCCGTCGTGGTCGGCGCGGGTCCTGGGGATGAAGAACCGCCCGAGCACGATCGCGACCGCGCACACCGGCACGTTGACGAGGAACACCGAGCCCCACCAGAAGTGCTCAAGCAGCAGGCCCCCGGCGAGCGGGCCGATCGCGATGCCGAGGCCGGACACCCCGGCCCAGATCCCGATCGCCTTCGCCCGCTCCGGCCCCTGGAACACGTTGGTGAGGATCGACAGCGTGGACGGGAAGATCGCCGCCCCACCGACGCCCATGACGCCGCGGGCGAGGATCAGGATCGGGGCCGACCCCGACATCGCGGCGACCGCGGAGAACGTGCCGAAGATGACCAACCCGATCGTCAGCACTCCCTTCCGCCCGAGCTTGTCGCCGAGCGAGCCGGAGGTCAGCAGGAGGCACGCGAACACGAGGGTGTAGGAGTCGATGATCCACTGCAGCTGTGAACCGGACGCGTCGATGTCGCTCACGATGTGGGGCAGGGCGACGTTGAGGATCGTGTTGTCGAGCGAGATGACCGTCAGCGAAAGGCACAGCACGCCGAGCGTCCACCATCGCCGGTCGTGGATCGCTTGCTCGTCCATGTTCCGTGCTCCCGAGGGCTTCTACTTGCACACAGCAAGTATCCGGGCGGTTACTTGCTGATCGCCCAGACTAACGTGCGGACCGTCGAGTCGAGGACGTGAAAGGGATCACGTTGACAGCACGGAACCCGGAGCGCACCAGGGCTCGCATCCTGCAGTCCGCGCGGCGCGAGTTCGCGGCGAAGGGCATCTCCGGCGCACGGGTCGACGCGATCGCCAAGCGGGCCAAGGTCAACAAGCGGATGCTGTACCACTACTTCGGCAGCAAGGACGGCCTGTTCCAAGCGGTGCTGCTGCAGACCCTCACCGAGCGGGTGGCCCACGTCGCCGGCACGAGCCCCGACACGGCCGAGCGGTGGAAGGGTCGCTCGCGCTTCTACCGCAGCGCACCCGACTACGTGCGGCTCCTGATGTGGGAGGCACTCGAGCGCCCGGCGTCGGAGCCGGCCGCCCGGCCCGAACGCACCGCCGCCTACGACCGCCTGCGCCGGGCCGTCGCGTCCGACCAGCAGCGCGGCGCGATCCCGGCCGAGCTCGACACCCGCCAGTGGGCCCTCGCCGAGCTCGCCATCGGGTTGATCCCGGCCGCGTTCCCCCAGCTCACGGCGCTCACGTTGGGCGGGCCCGTCGACGACGCGGCCTTCGAGGAGGCGCAGGAGGCGTTCCTCACCCAGCTCGCGGCGCGGCTGGCCGGGGCGGCTGGCGGCGAGGGTCCACCAACCGTGTGAGACCCCCTCGGTACCGTCGCCGGCATGCGGATCGTGCACACCAGCGACTGGCACCTGGGCCGGACCTTCGGTGGGCAGAGCCTGCACGCGCACCAGGAGCAGTTCCTCGAGTGGCTCGTCGCGCTCGTGCGCGCCGAGCACGCCGAGCTGGTGGTCGTCGCCGGCGACGTGTACGACCGGTCCGTGCCCGCGGCGGAGACGGTCGCGCTGTTCGGGTGGGCGTTGCGCTCGTTGCGCGGCGCGGGGGCGCAGGTCGTCGTCATCGCCGGCAACCACGACTCTGCCGAGCGCCTCGGCGCATACGACGACCTCACCGACCTGGCGGGCGTGTACATCCGCGGCGGCTACGGGCGGGCGGGCGAGGTGCTGCGCCTCGAGGCCGGCGACGGCGCGCTCGACGTCGCCGTCGTGCCGTTCCTCGAGCCCGCGCTCGCGCCCTGCGCGCCCGACGTCGAGCCGGCCCCCCGGCCGACGCATCGCGAGGTGATGGAGCGCCCGCTCGACCGGGCGCGCGACGCGGTGCTCGGCCCGCGCTCGATCGTCGTCGCTCACGCGTTCGTCGCCGGCGCGAGCTCCAGCGAGTCTGAACGGACGCTCAGCGTCGGCGGGGGCGGCCTCGTCCCGGCGTCGCTGTTCCGGGGGTTCTCATACGCCGCGCTCGGGCACCTCCACAAGCCACAGGCGCTCGACGACGCGGTGCGCTACAGCGGCAGCCCGCTCCCGTACTCCTTCAGCGAGCAGCACGCCAAGCAGGTGCTGGTCGTCGATCTCGACGGCGCCGGATCGGTGTCGGTACGGCCGATCGTCGTCGAGGTCGGCCGCCGGGTCGCGACCGTGCGCGGCACGCTCGCAGAGATCCTCGCCGATCCTCGCCACGACGGGCTCGACGAGTGCTGGGTGCGCGCCGTGCTGACCGACACGACCTACGTGCTCGACGCCAAGACCACCCTCCAGCGCCGGTTCCCCCACGTCGTCGAGGTCGTGCTCGATCCGGTGCGGCGGGCCACCGGCGACGGACCGGCCGTTGCTGCGGCGGTACGGTCCGGGCGCACACCGCTGCAGCAGGCCACCGCCTACTGGGAGGCCACCACCGGCGAGGCGCCGACGGCGCCGATCGCAGAGCTGTTGCGCGCCGCACTCGACGCGGTCATCGGCAGCGGCGCGGACACCACGCGCTCGATCGACGGTGGGCACGGCGAGCTGCGCCTGTTCGACGAGGACGCGATCGGCAACGCGTCGTGAAGCCGCTGTCGCTCACCCTGCGGGCCTTCGGGGCGTACGCCGGCCAGCACACGGTGCCGTTCGCCGAGTTGGCAGAGCTCGGCCTGTTCACGGTCACCGGCCCGACCGGCAGCGGCAAGACGACGATCTTCGACGCCTTGGCCTACGCCCTGTTCGGCGGCGTGCCCGGCGAGCGACCCACCGCCGAGATCCGCTCCCACCACGCCGAGCCGTCCGCCATCACCGAGGTACGGTTCGAGTTCGAGGTCCGGGGCCAGCGATGGGCCGTCGAGCGCTCGCCCGACCAGGCGGTCATGGGTGCGCGCAAGGTGCGGCGTCAGCCTGCGCAGGCGCGCCTGTTCCGCTGGCTGGACGGCCGCTGGCACGGCGTCGACACCGGGCCCCGCCGCGTCGATCCGCGTGTCGAGGAGCTGGTCGGGCTGAACCTGCAGCAGTTCGAGCGGGTCGTGTTGCTCCCGCAGGGCCGCTTCCAGCAGTTCCTGCTCAGCGGCACGAGAGCCCGACGCGAGCTGCTCCGCCACCTCTTCGGCACCGAGGTCTACGAGCGGGTCACCGATGCCCTGCTGGCCCGAGCGAGCGGGCTGCGCGACCAGATCGCGGCCAGCGACGAGCAGGTGCGCCACCACGTCGCCAACGCCCACGAGGCGCTGTCGACCCTGCACGCGTCGCTCGCCCGCCCGGGGCCCGATGGCGATGAACCGATCGAGGTCGCCGTGCTCCGGGCCGCGCTCGTCGCGCTCGAACCCACGATCGAGCAGCGTGACGCCGCGCTCCACGCCGCGGAGGCGGAGCTCGCCGCGGCCCGACTCGCCGCCCAGCGCGCCGCCGACCTCACCGACCGCTGGCGGCGCCGCGCCGACTGGCTCCAGCGGCAACGCGCACACGCCGCCCGGCGCGACCAGATCGATGGTCACCGCAGCGCCGTCGAGCGCGCCGGCCGGGCCGCGCCCGTCGCCGCCGCGGCCACCGCCCTCGACGCGGCACGGACCGCGCGCGATGCGGCCCAGGGCGCGCTGGAGCGGGCCGAGCGCCGACTGGCTCGCGTCCAGGAACAGGCCGGGCTGCCAGTCGGCGAGCCGGTCACCTCGGCGGCGATCGCCCACCGGATCATCGCGATGCGCGCCGCAGCCACCGCGCTCGACGCGCTGTGCCGGACGGTGACTGAGATCGAGACCATCGATGCCCGGCGGGCCGCGCTCGCCCGACAGGCGCAGGCGATCACCGATCGGCAGGCGGCGATGGCGGGCGAGGCAACGAGCCTGCAGGAGCGATCCGCTGTGCTGGCCGCGCTCGCCGAGCAGCTCGCCGATCGACAGCTCCAGGCCGACCGCGCCGAGCGCGAGCGCCGGCATCGTGCCCGCTACGACGCCGCGGCAGCGCGCGTCGAATCGACCGTCGCCACCGCACGCTCCGCCCGCGAGTTCCTCGACCAGATCACGCAACAGTTCGTGCGCGGCTTCGCCCCCCGCCTGGCCGCGGCACTCGAGCCGGGCGTCGCCTGCCCCGTGTGCGGCGCCGTCGAGCATCCAGCTCCAGCCGTCGGCGATCCCGACGCGGCGCTCGGGCCCGCCGACCTCGAGACTGCCCAGCTCCAGGCTCAGGATGCCATGGCTGCCGAGGGCCGCGCGGTGAGCGATCTGCACCTGCTCGGCCTCGAGCTCGGCCCGACCGCCGAGCTGCCGCTCGCCGACGTCGAGGCGGCGGCCGCGCGCGCCCTCCACGCACGGCGCGAGAGCAGCGAGGCAGTGGACGAGCTGCAGCGCATCTCGCGCCGCCTCCGCGAGATCGGGCAGGCCAGCGCCGATGCCGACCGCGAGCGCGCCGAACTCCAGGTGCAGGGCGCACGGCTCCACGAGCGATTCGCCGCTGCCGACGCCGAGCGGCAGCGCCTCACCCCGATCGCCGAGGCGTGGAGCGGTGTCGACCTGGACGCCTCGCTCCAAGCGCTGGAGCGGGCCGACACGCTGCTGGCGCAGGCCGACGACCTCCGGCGCCAGGCCCTGCTCGCCGAGGATCGGGTCGCGGACGCGACC
Organism: uncultured Ilumatobacteraceae bacterium; assembly: GCA_964565705.1. Lineage (GTDB taxonomy): Bacteria > Actinomycetota > Acidimicrobiia > Acidimicrobiales > Ilumatobacteraceae > CAZMGD01. Next base: position 8,287 of record CAZMGD010000090.1, read on the forward strand.
ACGGCGCTCGCCGCTGCCGTCGCGACCTCGGGCTTCGCGACGGCCGGCGGTGCGCTCGGCGCGGTCCTCGATCCCACTCGGCAGACCCGTCTGGCGCGGCTGGTCGACGAGTGGCAGCGCGAGGCGACCGAGATCGAAGCGACGCTGTCGGCGATCGCGGCCGACGACCTCCCCGCCGCCGAGCCCGACCCGACGCTCCTCGTGCAGCGCGCCGACCACCTGGAGGCGCTCGTGGCCGAGCAGCGAGGCACCGCCGTGCACCTCCGTCATCTCCATGCCCAGGGGATGGCGGCCGCCGATGCCGCGATCCGGGAGGCCCGCCGCAGCGCGCCGCTGCGCGCCGACTTCGAGCTCGTCGAGGCCGTGGCCCGGACGTGCAACGGTCAGGGCCCGGGCAGGATCGCGCTCGAGTCATGGGTGCTGGCCAGCGAGCTCGAGCAGGTCACGGCCGCAGCGAACGTGCACCTCGCCCGGATGTCGGCCGGCCGCTATCGACTGGCACGTACCGACGACGCCGGGCACGCCGCCAAGCAGGCCGGCCTCGACCTGGCCGTGCTCGACAGCCACACCGGTCGCGAGCGACCGACCGCCACGCTGTCGGGCGGCGAGCAGTTCCAGGCCTCGCTCGCACTCGCGCTCGGCCTCGCCGACGTGGTCGGCAACGCTGCCGACGCGAGCGCGACGGGGTTCGACGCCCTGTTCATCGACGAGGGCTTCGGATCGCTCGACGCCGACGCGCTCGACCTCGCGGTCGCCGCGCTCGACGAGCTGCGCGGTGGCGGGCGGATGGTCGCCGTCATCACCCACGTCGAGACGATGAAGGCAGCCCTACCGACGGGCGTCGAGGTCGTGGCGCGACCTGACGGGTCCGGCTCGACGATCCGCGGGGCGCGGGCGACGAGCGCCGGCTGAACGCCTCACCGCCACGGTCCTGCCGCAGTACGGTCGCCCGGTGCGCCTCAGCTTCACACCCCCGCTCGACGTCGCCGCCTATGCGTTCGTCCACCGCATCCGGGTGCGCTTCGCCGAGACCGACGCGATGGGGATCGTGCACCACAGCCGCTACCTGTTGTACCTGGAGGAGACCCGGGTGGCGTACCTCCGCCACCTCGGCCACCCGTACCAGGAGAACCAGGCGGCCGGCATCGACTTCGCCGTGCTCGAGGCCTACGTGCAGTACCGCAGCCCGCTGCGCTTCGACGACGAGGTCGACGTGCACCTTGCCGTCGCCGACGTGGCCCGGGCCACGTTCCAGATCGGCTACCTGTTGACCGTCGGCGGTGAGGCGCGCGCCACGGGTGTGACCGTGCACGGGGCGATCGACCGCAGCGGCCGGGCCGCGCGGCTGCCGGCGTGGCTGCGCGAGCTGCCAGCACAGTCCGATCCCGATCGCTGACCCGGCGGCGAATACCGTCGGCGCATGATCCGCAGCCACACCGAGGGGCGCGTGCGCGTCATCACCCTCGACCGACCCGACGCCCTCAACGCCTTCAACGAGGCGCTCTACGACGCGACCACCGAAGAGCTGCTCGCCGCCGCCGCCGACCCGGCGGTCGCGGTCGCCGTGATCACCGGCGAGGGCCGGGCGTTCTCCGCCGGCACCGACTTGATGGAGATGGCGGCACGCAACACCGACACCGGCGTCGTCGCCGGCAAGCATGGGTTCCCGGGCATGGTCGACGCGCTGATCGACTTCCCCAAGCCACTGCTGTGCGCGGTCAACGGACTGGCCCTCGGCATCGGCACGACGATGCTCGCCCTCGCCGACCTCGTGTTCATGTCGACCGAGGGCCGGGTGCGGTGTCCGTTCACGAACCTGGGCGTCGCGCCCGAAGCCGCGAGCAGCTTCACGTTCCCCCAGCTGCTCGGCCGGCAGAAGGCGGCGTGGATGCTGCTGAGCTCGGAGTGGTTCGGCGCCGAGGAGTGCGTCGAGCTCGGCCTCGCCTACCGCGCGTGCGCGCCCGAGGAACTGATGCCGTTGACGATGCACCACGCCCAGGTGCTCGCGTCGAAGCCGATCAGCTCGCTGGTCGAATCGAAGCGCACGATCGTCGACCCGATCCGGAAATCGATCGGCGACGCCCGCGAGCGGGAGAACGCCGCGTTCCAGAAGCTGCTCGGTGGCCCCGCCAACCGCGAGGCGCTCCTGGCGTTCGCCGAGCGTCGCGAGCCCGACTTCGCGTCCGTCGGGGACTGACCCCGATGGAGGTGCTGGAGGGCAAGACCGCCGTCGTCATCGGTGGCGGGGGAGGCATCGGCCGGGGAACGTCGCTCGGACTCGCCGGCGCGGGGATGCACGTCGTGGTCGCCGACATCGAGCTCGACACGGCGACGAACGTCGCCGGCGAGATCACGGGCCGTGGAGGGTCCGCCCGCGCCCAGCGGGTGGACGCGACCAGCACCGAGTCGCTCGGGTCGCTGGCCTCGTTCGCCGAGGGCGAGTTCGGCGCCGTCCACGTGCTGTCGAACAACGTCGGCGTGATCGCCGACCGTCCGCTGGAGGCGGCGAGCGAGGCCGACTGGGCGTGGTTCCTCGAGTTCAACGTGATGGCGATCGTCCGCGGCGTGAACGCGTTCCTGCCGCATCTGCGCGCCCACGGCGAACCCGCCCACATCGTCAACACATCGTCGATGGCGGGGTTGTTGGCGCTGCCGCCCGAGGCGACGGGCGGCGTGCACACCGGCCTCTACACGACCACCAAGCACGCGCTCATCGGCTACTGCGCGATGCTCCGCGCCGAGCTCGAGCCCGACGGCATCGGCGTCTCGGTGCTCTGCCCGGGCCTGGTGGCCGGGAACCTGTCGGCCACCGCGGCGCGCAACCGCCCGGCGCGCTTCGGCGGGCCCGAGCACGTGCAGGAGCGTACGCCGCCACCATCGGCGATGCCGAACGACGAGATTGGTCCCTCGATCGTCGCCGGCATCCGAGCCAACCGCCTCCACGTGTTCACCCACCACGACCCCTACATCGCCGACATGCTCCGCGCCCGCTTCGACACCCTGATGGACGACTTCGCCGCCGGCGCCTCCTGATCCAGGGAATGCCGACCGCCGTGGCCGGGGTTGACCTCGATCGTGCCTGCGTTCGCCCTCTCGGTCCTCGACCTCGCCCCCGTCGGCCGCGGCTTCACCCCCGCCGACGCCCTCGCCTCCTCCCTCCGCCTGGCCCAGGAAGCGGAACGCCTCGGCTACGTGCGGTTCTGGGTGGCCGAGCACCACAACATGCCCGGCATCGCCAGCTCGTCACCACCGGTGTTGATCGCCCACCTCGCCGCCGGCACGTCGACGATCCGGCTCGGCTCGGGCGGGCTGATGCTGCCCAACCACTCCCCGCTCGCAGTAGCCGAGCAGTTCGGCATGCTCGAGGCGCTGCACCCCGACCGCATCGACCTGGGCCTCGGCCGAGCGCCCGGCACCGACCAGGTCACCGCTGCGGCCCTCCGGCGGAGCTACCGCACCGATTCGGGCGACGACTTCCCCCGTGAGCTGGGCGAGCTGCTCGGCTACTTCAACGACTCGCTGCCCGAGGGCCACGCGTTCCAGCGCATCCACGCCACCCCTGCCCGCGGCTACCAGCCCGACATCTGGCTGCTCGGCAGCAGCGACTACAGCGCGATCCTCGCCGGCCAGCTCGGCCTGCCGTTCTCCTTCGCCCACCACTTCGCCGGTGACAACACCGACGCCGCCGTCGCCGCCTACCGCCGCGCGTTCCGCCCGTCGGCTCGGCTCGACGCTCCCTACGTCATGCTCGGCGTGAACGTGCTGTGTGCCCCGACGACGGAGGAGGCGCAGTACCTCGCCGGGCCCGGCGCGCTCGCGATCGCCAAGCTGCGCCAGGGCCGCCCCGACGTCTACCCGACACCGGAGGAGGCAGCCGCCTACGAGTACACGCCGATGGAGCGCGAGATCGTGCGCGGCTGGACGAAGAACCACGTCATCGGCGACCTCGACACGGTCCGCGCCGGCCTCGAGTCTCTCGCCGCGCGCACCGGCGCCGACGAGCTGATGGTGACGACGATGGCCCACGACCCCGCCGACCGGATCCGCTCCCTCCAACTCATCGCCGAATCCGTCCAGCTCACCCCCACCCCCATCCCCATCCCCACCCCCATCCAATGATTCTCGGGAGCGAATCGGGCGCTCTGGCGCCCGATTCGCTCCCGAGAACGCGTGGATCAGATCCTCGCGACCTCGGCAGCTTCGTCGGGGGTGAGGGTCCAGGCTGATGCGGCGACGTTGGCGGCGACCTGCTCGGGCTTGGTGGCGCCGGCGATCACGGACGTGACCGACGGCTGCGCCAGCAGCCAGCCGATCGCCAGTTCGGTGATCGTGTGGCCGCGAGCCTCGGCGAACGCGACGTAGCGCTCGATGCGGTCGAAGTTCTCGTCGGTCGCCGCCGCGGCGAAGTACGACGACGCGGCGAGGCGGGTGCCCTCGGGGAAGGGCTCACCCTTGCGGTACTTGCCGGTCAGGAGGCCGGACGCGAGCGGGAAGTAGGGCACGACGCCGAGGCCGGCCGACTCGGCGGCCGGCACGATCTCGTCCTCGACGGCGCGCGACAGCAGGCTCCACTCGATCTGGGTGCCGGTGAAGCGGGCCAGGCCCTTGGCGACGCTGACCGCGTCGGACTCGGCGATCTGGGCGCCGGTGTCGTTCGAGTTGGCGAGGTGCAGCACCTTGCCCGCGTGCACCAGCTCGTCGAGCGTCTCCAGCGCCTCCTCGACCGGGGCGTCGTCATCGAAGTAGTGCTGGTAGTACACGTCGATGTGGTCGGTGCCGAGCCGGCGCAGACTGCCCTCGGCCGCTTCTCGGATGCGGGCCGCGAGCGCACCGGGCGCGTAGTCCTGCTCCTTCGGGCGCGGCATGTACTTGGAGGCGATCACGATCTCGTCACGGCGCGAGCCGAGCGCCGCGCCGAGGAACTCCTCCGACTTGCCGCCGCCGTACATCTCGGCGGTGTCGAAGTGGGTGATGCCGGCGTCGAGCGCGGCGTTCACGACGGCTGAGGTCGCGTCAGCGTCGATGCGCATCCCGAAGTTGTTGCATCCGAGGCCGATCACCGACAGCTGCGGTCCACCGGTTCCGAGGGCACGAGTCTCCATCACCGGCACCGTAGCCACCGGACTCGCAGGGCGGCGAAGGGCTGTCGTACGGTCGCCGCGCATGTCTGCAACTTGGGCCACCGTCGAGGTGGAGCCTGCGTCCGAGCACGTCACGATCGTGCGCCTCAACCGGCCGGACCGGCTGAACGCGATCAACTTCCAGCTGGTCGGCGACCTGCACGAAGCGCTCGACGCCGTGAGCGCCGACCCCGAGTGCAAGGTGGTCGTGCTGACGGGCGCGGGCCGGGCGTTCTGCGCCGGGCTCGACCTCGCCGAGTGGGGCGACCCGCCGGCGCCGGGCGAACACCCGCACGTCAAGCGCGGTACCGACGGTCAGGCCTACATGGCGAACCTCGTGAAGCACCTGCACGGCATCTCCCAGATCGTCGTCGCATCGGTCAACGGCGCCGCGTTCGGGGGCGGACTCGGGCTGGCCTGCGCCGCCGACGTGCGCTTCGCGGCGACGTCCGCACGGCTGTGCTCGGCATACATCCGCACCGGCCTGACCGGCACCGACATCGGCATCTCCTACACGCTGCCGCGGCTGATCGGCGCGTCGCGAGCGTTCGACCTGATCCTGTCCGGCCGTGAGATCGACGGTGTCGAGGCCGAGCGGATCGGGCTCGTCAGCCAGGTGCACGACGCCGACGCGTTGCTGGAGGCGACGCTCGACTACGCGAACATCCTCGCCGGCTACACGCACACGGGCCTGTCGATGACCAAAGAGGTGCTGTGGCACAACATCGATGCCCAGAGCATGGATGCGGCGATCGCGATGGAGAACCGCAACCAGAACATCGCCAACATGGCGCCCGACGTGCGCGACTACATGCTCGCGTACCGCGACAAGATCACGAAGAGGTAGGACACCATGACCGAGCGAAGCGAGGGCACCATCAGCACGGAGGCGAGGAGCGCAGCGACGAGTTGGTCATCGGCGCGCAGCGACGAAGGAGCGAGCACCCGATGACCGAGCGAAGCGAGGGCACCATCAGCACGGAGGCGAGGAGCGCAGCGACGAGTTGGTCATCGGCGCGCAGCGACGAAGGAGCGAGCACCCGATGACCGAGCAGCTGAAGCTCGGGCTGGTGCTCGGCTACTGGGGGGCGAGCAAGCCCGAGGGCGTGATCGAGCGCGTGCAGGAGGCCGAACGCCTCGGCTTCGACAGCGTGTGGGTGGCCGAGAGCTGGGGCAATGACGCGTTCACCTATGCGGCGTGGCTCGCGTCGAACACGTCCACGATCAAGATCGGCACCGGCGTCGTGCAGCTGTCCGCCCGCACGCCGACGGCGACGGCGATGGCGACCGTCACGATCGACCACATCTCCAACGGCCGGTTCATCCTCGGCCTCGGCGTCAGCGGCCCGCAGGTGATCGAGGGGTGGTACGGCCGGCCGTCGAACAAGCCGCTGGCGCGCACCCGCGAGTACATCGACATCATCCGCCTGGCGCTGAAGCGCGAGGGCCCGCTGGAGTACGACGGCGAGTTCTACCAGCACCCCTACCACGGCGAGGGCAGCGTCGGACTGGGCAAGCCGCTCAAGATCATGACCCACCCGCTGCGTGCCGACGTGCCGATCTACCTCGGCGCCGAGGGCCCGAAGAACGTGGCCCAGACCGCGCAGATCGCCGACGGCTGGCTGCCGCTGTACTACTCGCCGTACCGCCAAGACGTGTACGCCGACCAGCTCGTCGGCGCCAAGCCCGGGTTCGAGATCGCCTCGCTCGTCAACCTCAGCATCACCGACGACGTCGCCGCCGGCCTCCTGCCGGTCAAGGCTGGGCTCGGCTTCTACATCGGTGGGATGGGGGCCAAGGGCCAGAACTACCACACCAAGCTGATGCAGCGGATGGGCTTCGAGGAGGAGGCCCTGCGCGTGCAGGAGCTGTTCTTCGAGGGCCAGCGCAACGAAGCGATCATGGCCGTGCCCGACCAGTTCGCCGACGAGATCAGCCTGATCGGCCCGCCCGAGCGGATCAGGGAACGCCTCGAAGCCTGGCGCGACAGCCCCGTCACCACGCTGCTGGTCAGCGGCCAGACCCCCGAGCAACTCCGCCAGGTCGCCGAGCTCGTGCTGTCATAGTGGCGAAGGGCGCCGGGCACGCCGCCCGGTGTCAGAAACTCGGCGGCCTGTGATCCAGGACAGCGACGTCGGACTTCTGACACCGATCGACCGGGAGGATGCTGGTCACCTTCCGATCGTTGCGTTGTGGCGGCCACACCTACAGGTGTGACACCAGCACTGCAGGCAGCCGTCGCCGAGCTCTTCGCCAGCCAACACGCCCTGGCCAGCCGCATCCAGCTGCTGGAGCGGGGCGTCGATGACACCGACTACCTGCTCCAGCTACGACGGGGCGCGTGGCGCGAGGTCTGCCGCGACGTCGTGCAGGTCGCCGGCGCACCACCGACATGGCACCAAGGCCCGATGGCCGCCACACTCGCCTCGCCCCACGTCGCCATCAGCGTGGGTACGGCCCTGCGCCTCCAGCAACTGGACGGATACCTCGACGACGAGGCGTTGGTGTTGATCGCCCCTCGCGGCACCAAGCCGCGGATGCCTGCTGGCGCGACCCTGACCACCACCCGGCGTCTCGGTGCACTCGACATCGTGACCGTCGAGGGCATCCGTGCCACCAACATCGCCACCTCGCTCGTCCACGCGGTGCGATCGGGCCCGAATGGCGCAGCGAGCCGCGCGCTCGACGACGCGCTTCGCCGCGGTGCCTCGCCCGGCTGGTTCGCCGCAACCGTCGAGCGATGGAGGGGCGGGGTGGCCGGGGCGCAGGTGCTCCAGCACATGCTCGACGAACGCGCCGGGCGCCGCCTTCCCCGGAGCTGGTTCGAGCGGATGGCCAAAACCGCGCTTGGCGAACACGGGATCACGCTCGAGCACGAGTACCCGATCCACGACGGGCGCCGGATCATCGCTCGCCTGGACCTGGCCGATCCGGTCAGCCAGTCCGGGATCGAGTGCCAGAGCTGGCGTTGGCATTCGACGCCAGCGGCCCAGGCCAACGACGTCCAGCGCAAGCGCCGCGTCCGCCAGCTCGGATGGGACTTCGCCGAGTGCTGGTGGTCCGACCTCGACCGCATGGACGCCGTTGCCGCCGACTTCCTGCTCATCGACGAGCGCCAGCGGCGCATCCTCGACCTCCCACGGCGCGCCGGCTGAGGCCGTCGGTGTCAGAAGTCCCGCGAGCG
>CAZMGD010000090.1:16690-18291 GCA_964565705.1 uncultured Ilumatobacteraceae bacterium
CGGTGTCAGAAGTCCCGCGAGCGGTGAACCAGGTCGCAGGCGTCGGCGTTCTGACACCTGGGCCGGCGGGGAGCCCGGGGTCGGGTCAGAGTGGGACGGGATCGAGGGCGGGCTCGGCGGCCGGGGCGCTGGCGGATTCGTACTCGGGCGCGGGGAGACCGACGCCGCCTTCGATGTCGAGGTGAGGCAGGATCCGGTCCAGCCAACCCGGCAGCCACCAGTTGCGGTCGCCGAGCAGGCGCATCGTGGCCGGCACGAGGACGATGCGCACGACCGTGGCGTCGATGAACACGGCGACGGCGAGGCCGAGGCCGAACATCTTGATCGTCGGGTCGTCGCCGAGGATGAACGAGGCGAACACGCTGATCATGATCAGCGCCGCCGACGTGATCACCCGGGCGGTCGCCGAGATGCCCTCGACGACGGCAGCGGTGTTGTCCTTGCCGTGGAGGTACTCCTCGCGGATCCGGGACAGGAGGAACACCTCGTAGTCCATCGACAGTCCGAAGAGGATGGCGAACATCATCATCGGCAGGAACGAGATGATCGGGATCGTCTCCTCCAGGCCGAACACGCCCTTGCCCCAGCCCCACTGGAACACGGCGACGATCACGCCGTAGGCGGCGCCGATCGACAGCAGGTTCATCGCCGCCGCCTTCAGCGGCACGGCGATCGAGCGGAACACCATCATCAGCAGCAGCACCGAGAGCCCGATCACGGCGCCGATGAACCACGGCAGGCGGCTCGACACCTTGTCGGAGAGGTCGATGAACGTCGCGGTCTGACCCCCGACCCAGACGTCCACGCCGTCCATCGACGACACGGACCCGGGGATGACGTCGTTGCGCAGGCGGTGCACGAGCTCCGTCGTCGCCTGGTCCTGTGGTGACGTGGTCGGGATGACGCGGATCAGCGCCGCGCTGCCGTCCGGGCTCGGGACCGCCGGGCTGACCGCCTGCACGCCGGAGGTGGTGCCGATCGCATCGGTCAGCGAGGTCAGTTCGTCGACGGTCGTCGACCCGTCGAGCTCCACGGACAGCACGAGCGGGCCGTTGAAGCCCGGACCGAAGCCCTCGGCGAGGAGGTCGTAGGCGCGGCGAGTCGTCATCGATTCCGGCGACGTGCCGTTGTCGGGCATGCCGAGGCGGAGGCTGAACAACGGTGCGGCCAGCAGCCCGAGCACCATCAGCGAGGCGATCAGGTATCGCCACGGATGGGACGAGACGTGCAACCCCCACCGGTGCCAGACCGTCTGCTTCCCGGTCTCGACGCCGGAGCCACGCTTCGTCCACGGCAGGCGCCACGCGTCGATCTTGTGGCCGGCGAACCCGAGCAGCGCCGGCAGCAACGTCAGCGAGATCGCCACCATCACCGCGACCGTGAGTGCCGCCATCAGTCCCATGACGGTGACCGCTGGGATCCCGGCGATCGCCAGGCCGCAGATCGCGATCACGACGGTCAGGCCGGCGAACAGGACGGCCGACCCGGACGTCGCGATCGCCCGCCCCGCGGACTCCTCCACCGTCATGCCGAGGTGCAGGTTCTCGCGGTGGCGGGTGACGATGAACAGCGCGTAGTCGATGCCGACCCCGAGGCCGATC
>CAZMGD010000091.1:0-17953 GCA_964565705.1 uncultured Ilumatobacteraceae bacterium
GCTGGGCCTCGGCGCCGGCGGACAGCGGGAACACGCTGTCGATCGGCGAGTGGAACCCGCCGGTCGCGTACTGCGCCCACGCCACCGGGAACTCCTCGGCCCGGTACGGGTCGGATCCGATGATCGTGATGCCCATGTGGAACAGCTGGCCGAGCGACGGGATCGTCGCCGAGTCGCCCGCCGTGTTCCCGCAGTTGACCAGCCGCCCGCGCGGCTTGAGCGAGTTGATCGACGCCGCCCACAGCGCCGGGCCGACGTGGTCGAGCACCATGTCGACGCCCTCGCCGTCGGTGACGTCGCGGGCCCAGGCCACGACGTCGTCGGTGCGGTTGTTGGTCGCGAAGTGGGCACCGAGCTCGATCGCCTTCGCGCACTTCTCGTCGGTGCCGGCCGTGGCGAGCACGGTCGCGCCGGCGTGGAGTGCCAGCTGGATCGCCGCCGTCGACACCCCACTGCCCGCAGCGTGGATGAGGACCGTCTCGCCGAAGCTCAGGTGACCGCGCTCGAACAGGGCGTGGTGCGCGGTGAGCCACACCGACGGGAACGCGACCGCCTGGTGCCACGACATCCCAGGCGGGATCTCGAACACGTGCGTGTCGGGCGCCAGGCACAGCTCGGCATAGCCGCCGGCGTGGGTGCCGCCGATCACGCCCAATCCTCCGTAGAGGTCGTCGAGGCCGGACAGCTTTGAGCCGTCGGGCGTGCCGGTCAGCGACGGGTCGACGACGACGCGCTGGCCGAGCAGCGCCGGGTCGACGTCCTCGCCGGCGGCGACGACGGTGCCGACGACGTCCATCCCGGCGATGTGCGGCAGCGTGAACAGCGGCAGCGTGTACCAGCCGTTGCGCTGCACGACGTCGAGGTGGTTGAGCGCGGTCGCCGCCACCTCGACGATCACGTCGCGCGGGCCGGGCTCGGGGTCCGGCGCCGAGGTGAACTGGAGCACCTCGGGCCCCCCGAACTGCTCGTAGAGGAGTGCCTTCACGACGCCGGCACGTACGGGTGCCGCTCCTGGTGGTAGACGGCCTCCGGCGTGGTCCGCATGAACGTGCGCGCACCCGAACGGCCGATCGGGCCGAGCTTCTGGAGGTCGATGCGCGGGTGGTCGAGGTCGGGCGACTCGAGCACCGAGTCGTCGATCTGGGCGCACACGACCTCGCCGATCACGAGCACGACGAACGCGTTCTCGCTGCCGAGCGGGATCGTCTGGTGGACGACGCACTCGAGGTGGGCCGGTGCCTCGGCGACCGACGGCGACGACACCTTGACGGAGTCGACGAGCGTGAAGCCGTGCATCGACGCCTCGTCGTCGCCCAACGGGTACTCCTTGGCGATGCTCTCGATGTGGTCGGCGAACACCGCCGAGCAGACGTTGATCACGAAGTCGCCCGACGCCATCAGGTTCTCGTAGCTGTCCTTCATCGTGCCGTCGCGCTCCTTGCGGCCGAACGTCACGCCGACGAGCGGCGGCTCGCCGGTGATCGGCAGGTAGTAGCTGAACGGCGACAGGTTGCCCCTGCCCTCGGGGCTGCGCGTCGACACCATCGCGATCGGGCGGGGGACGACCAGTTGGGACAGCAGGCCCTGGTTGGTGCCGGGGGCCTTGCCGGCGAACTCGTACACGTGCTTCATCGATGACTCCTGGCGGGGGTGAACGGTGACGAGAGGTGGTGGGTGGTCGCCGACTGGAACGCGGCGGCGATCGCGAGGCAGCGCTCGTCGGCGTGTGGCGGGCCGGCGACCTGGATGCCGACGGGGAGCCCGGCACCGCTGTGCCCGCTCGGCAGGGCAACGGACGGGAGGCCGGTGACGTTCCAGAGCGCCACGGTGCGGGCGTGGACGTCGGGCCAGTTGCACGCCACGCCGGCAACCGGCGCCTCCATGTCGTCGAGCCGGGGCGCGGTCATGACCGTGCCGGGCACGATCACCGCGTCGAGGCCCTCGATGTCGTTGCAGACGGAACGAACGAGCCCACGCCTCGCGCGCAGCGCGTCCACATAGGTGGCGTGCTCGATCCGGTCGCCGATCTCCAGGCGGCGGCGGAACGTGTCGGTCATGTCGTCACGGGGCACGCCCTCGTAGGTGCGCGATGCCTCGTACATCGTGATCAGCCAGCTGAGGTTCGCGCCGTGCACGGCGTCGGTGATCGTGACGGGGACGAGCTCGGCGCCCAGGTCGCGGAACGTCTCCAGCGCCGCCTCGTACCCGGCCGCGACGGCGTCTTCGAGGACATCGGTGAAGTGCCCGCCGGGCACCCCGAGTCGTGTCGAGCCCAGCTCGACAGGCGACGCCGGCCCGGCGCCGGCCAGGACCTCGAACAGCAGCGCCGCATCGGCCGCGGTGCGGGCCATCGGGCCGACGCAGTCGAGCGTCGGGGCGAGGCCGAGCAGGCCGTCACCGGGGATCCGCCCGAGCGTCGGCTTCAGGCCGGTGACGCCGCAGTAGCCGGCGGGGATCCGGATCGATCCGCCGGTGTCGGTGCCGATCGCCAACGGCACGTAACGCGCGGCGAGACCAGCGGCCGAACCCGCCGACGAGCCACCGGTCGTGTGGTCGAGGCCCCACGGGTTGTGGCTCGTCCCGAACGGTGAGTGCTCATCGCCGCAGCCGAGCTCGTAGGTGGCGGCCTTGCCGACCACGACCGCGCCCGCCGCGCAAACCGCAGCGACTGCCGACGCGTCGACGGCCGGTACCCGGTCGGCGTACACGACGGATCCGCCCGTGGTCCGCAGGCCCGCCGTGTCGACGAGGTCCTTGACGAGGATCGGCAGCCCTTCGAGTGGTCGCGCTGTCCCGGCGCGCCATCGGGCCGCCGAACGTTCCGCGGCGGCGAGCGCGCCGGCTTGATCGATCGCCCAGACGGCGCCGATCGCCGGGTCGCGCTCGGCGATCCGAACCAGGCAGGCGTCGACCACGTCACCCGGCTCGACGGCACCGTCGCCGTACGCCTCCAGCAGGTCGGCGGCGGTGACGTCCAGCCACTCCCCCGCGTCCGCTGGCGCCGCCAGCCGGTCCACCGCGGCGGCGACCCGCGGCAGCATCCCACCCAGCTCGCCCTCGATCGCCGGATCGCTCACCGCCCGACCCCACCGCCCGAAGTGCGCACTCCGGTGACCGAGATCAACACGTCCGTGCGCACTTCGGCCTCCGGGCGCGGCAGTCCGGTCATACCAGACCGCGGACGAAGGGTTGGCCCAGGGCCTCGGGCTTGCGGCTGCGGGAGGCCAGGACGGTCAACGTGATCAGCGCCATGATGTACGGCAGGGCCTGGAGGAACTGGGCGTTGGCCTGGTAGCCGAGGGCCTGGAACACCGACGTCGACGCCTGGAACGCGCCGAACATCAGCGCACCGCCGATCGCTCCCTTGAGCGCCCAGCCGCCGAAGATCACCGCGGCGAGGGCGAGGAACCCGCGGCCCGCCACACCGTTGGCGCCGAAGTCCCCGGTCTGCCCCAGCGTGAGGTACGCCCCGGCGAGGCCGGAGCACAGTCCGCAGATGTAGACGGCCTGGCGGCGACGCTTGTTGACGTCGATGCCCGACACGTCGCCCGCCTGCGGGTTCTCACCCACGCAGCGCGCCTCGAGACCCCAGCGGGTGCGGTACACGAGCCACCACGCGAACGGGATCAGCGGGTACAGCAGGTAGAGGATCCACGACTGCTCGAACAGGGCCCGCCCGATCAGCGGGATCTCGCTCAGCACCGGGATCTTCAGCGTGCCCGTGGCCTCGACGACCGGTTCGATCTGGGCGTCGAGGAACGCGGTCAGGCCGATGACGAGCACGTTGAGGGTCAGGCCGACGACGAACTGGTTGGTGCCGAAGCGGTGGGCCATGTTGGCCTGCACGAGCGCCACGACGAGCCCGCCGAGCACGCCACACAGCAGGCCGGCCCACACGTTGCCGGTGAGGTGCGATCCGAGCGCGGCGGTGAACGCGCCGTTCAGGATCATGCCCTCGACCGAGATGTTCATCGTGCCCGCCCGCTCGGCGATCCACTCGCCGATCGCGGCGAACGCGAGCAGCGCCGAGAAGCGCATCGTCGACGCGTACGTCGACTCGGACGTCAGCACGTCCCAGATCGCACCACCGAACGCGATCACGCCGCACCTCCAGCCTTGAGGGCCCGGTACTGCTCGTACGCGGGTGGGATCAACAGGGCGAGCACGAGCATCGCCTGCACGACGTCGGCGATCTGGCGGTCGACGCCGGTCGCGGCCAGGAAGCCGGAGCCGGTGCGCAGGGCGGCGAACACGAACGCCATCGGTATCGCCAGGGCCGCCCGCTGGCGGGCCAACAGGGCGACCAGCAGGCCCTGCCAGCCGAGGTTGGAGGAGATGCCCGACGTGACGCGGTCGCTCGGCACACCACTCGTGAGCCACATGCCACCGCCGAGCCCGGCCATCGCCCCGGAGAACACCAGGGCGCCGCCGCCGATCAGCGCCGCGGACACCCCTGCCCGGCGGGCCGCCCGCTCGTTCAACCCGAGCATCCGGATCCGGAAGCCGGTGGTCGTTCGGCTGAGCATCAGCGACAGCAGGATCGTGACGACGATCGCCACGACCGCCCACCAGGAGATGCTGTTGCCGAAGATCGTGAACGACGGCATCTCGGCGTTCGGCTTCAGCGGCTCGCCGTTGTTGACCCGCGAGTCGTTGCTGTGTGACGCCAGCAGCCACCGCCGGGTCAGCGCGTACTGGATGGCCTGAGCGGCGATGAACAGCATCAGTAGGGTCGAGATCACCTCCGGCACCTTGCGGGCGAACCGCAGCACCGCTGGCACCAGCGTCCAGAGCCCGGCCACCACGACCCCGGCGAGGATCGACGCCGTGATCACGACCGGACCCGACGCCACCATGCGGGTGCCGACGAACGCGGTCGCCGCGGCGCCCATCAGCACCTGGCCCTCCTGGCCGATGTTCGACATGCCGGCCTTGCCCTGCACGATCGTTCCGACCGCGACGACGAGCAGCGGCGTGGCCGTGGTGATCGTCAGACCCCAGGCGCCCGGCGAGCGGATCGCGCCGTCGAGCATCGCCGACAGCACCTCGCTGGCCGAGCCACCGGTCGCGACGACGAGCAGGGCGCACAGGCCGAGCGCCACCGTGACCGAGATCACGTAGGCCAGCACGACCGGGCCCCACTTGCGCACCGCGCTCGTGCGCGGCGGCGCGGCCGGTGAGGTGGACACCGCGACGTCGATGGTCGCCGTGCTCACTGGTGCTCGCTCATCTCACGCTGCCATTCCACCGAGGAGCATGCCGAGGCGCTCCATGTCGGTCTCGTGGTGCATCATCTCGCCGACGACCTTGCCGTCGTGGATCACGCAGATCCGGTGTGCCAACGACAGGACCTCCTCCAGTTCGGTCGAGATCAGGAGGATCCCGACGCCGCTCGCTGCCGCCGCCTTCAGGCGCTCGGTCATGTACTCGATCGCGCCGACGTCGAGCCCGCGCGTCGGCTGGGCCGCGATCAGCACGATCGGCTCGGTCGACAGTTCGCGCGCCAGCACGACGCGCTGCTGGTTGCCGCCCGACAGCGAACGCATCGGCGCGTGCGGCGAGCGGGCCGTGATGCCGAACTCCCGCATCAGCTGCTCCGCCCGCTGCTCCATCTCGCCGCGGTCCATCACACCCCCGCGGCTCACCGTCGCGAGGTCGACCATCGACAGGTTCTCGGCCACCGACATGTCGAGCACGCAGCCCGAGTCGTGGCGATCCTCGGGGATGACCGCCACCCGCGCTCTGCCGAGCGCTCCGGGCTTGTCGGTGCGGACCCGCTCGCCGGCCACCAGTACCTCGCCCGCGTCGAGGTGGATGAGGCTGGAGAGCACGTCGGCGAGCTGGCGCTGGCCGTTGCCCTCGACGCCGGCGAGCCCGACGATCTCACCCGCCCGCACCTTGATCGACAGGTCGTCGAGCAACCGGCGCCCGTCGCTGCCGGTCACCACGGCGTTGCGGACCTCGAGCACCAACGGCTCTCTCCAGACCGCGTCGTCGGTCCCGTCGTGCGTCGCCTCGTCGGCCAGCGTGTCGATCAGGCCCAGCGCCGCGGCCTCGGACCGCAGCGACACCGGCCGCCCGACCATGGCCTGGGCCAGCGACGACGCGGTCGCGTCGGTGGTGGCCATCCGGTCGACGACCTTGCCGCCGCGCATGATCGTGATCTCGTCGGTGGCGTGGAGGATCTCGTCGAGCTTGTGGGACACGAGCGCGACCGCCCGCTGCTCCTCGACGACCGCCGTGCGCAGCGTCTCGAACAGCTGCGCGCTCTCGGCCGGCGTGAGCACGCTCGTCGGCTCGTCGAAGACGATGATGCGCGGCTCGCGCCGCAGGCACTTGATGATCTCGACCCGCTGGCGCTGCCCCGCCGTCAACGACGACACCAGCGCCAGCGGGTCGACGCCGAGGCCGTAGCGCTCGCTCAGCGCAGCAACCCGCTCGCACGCCTTGTTGCGGTCGAGGCGGACGCGCTCGCCGAGCACGACGTTCTCCCACACGGTGAGCGGCTCGACGAGGCTGTAGTGCTGGTGGACCATCGCGATGCCCAGATCGGCAGCGGCGACCGGACTGTCGATCGCCACCTCCTCGCCGTGGACGACGATGCGACCGCCGTCGGGCTGGATCAGCCCGATCAGCACCTTCATGAGGGTCGACTTGCCCGCACCGTTCTCACCGAGCACACCGTGGATGTGCCCGACGCGCAGGGCGAGGTCGACCTCGTTGCACGCCACGACCGACCCGTAGCGCTTGGTGATGCCCTCGAGCACCACCGCAGCCCCGGGGTCGGGTGGGGTGGCGGCCGCGGCCGCCACCCCTCCCTCTACCTCGCTCAACCCGCGTACGCCTGCTGACGGTTGGCGTCGAACTGCTCGTTCAGCTCGCCGGCGGCGACCTTCGCGAAGGCGTCGTCCATCGCCTGCTGCTGCTCGGGCGTCGGATCGCAGATGACCGCGCCGACCTCGGGATCGACCCCGACATGGAACACGTACCTGTCCCCGCGCTGGATGTCGCCGGTCAGCATCTTGTTGAAGATCGCGATCGCGTAGTCGCCCGAGTCGAAGCGGACCGCGATCTGGTAGTCGAGGTCGGTGCGCTCGCAGGCGTTCGAGGCGCCGGCGCTCATCGTGATGATGTCGTTCTCGTTCGACAGCTTGACCACGGCCTCGTGCGAGCCGCCGAGGTACGGGTAGATCGCGTTCGTGCCGGCGTCCTTCAGGTTGTTGAAGGCCTCGGTCGCGGCGGCGACGTCGTTGAACGAGCCGGTCGCGACGTAGGTCCACTCGAAGCTCGGATCGATCTCGTCGAGGCCGATCCGGAAGCCGCCGAACGTCTCCTTCTCGAAGTTGAAGTTGTTGTTGCCGATCATCGCCGCCTTCGTGCCGCCCGAGTCCCGCATCAGCAGGCCGGTGGCGACGCCGGCGGTGTAGGAGATCTCGGAGCCGTCGTCGCCCTGCTGGATCAGGTTCGGCAGCTCGTCGAAGCCGGCGCCGCAGTTGCAGTACCAGATGACGTCGCTGTACGTCTCGGTCAGCTCGGGCAGCGGTTCGGCGATCTCACCGGCACCGACGGCGATGATGTCGACCCCCTGGCGAGCCAGGCTGTCGAGGGAGGTCTTCGCCTCCTCGGGCTTGATGTTGTCGACGACGATCGGCTCCTCGAAGCCGTTCTCCGAGGACCATTTGGTCAGGCCGTCGACCAGCGCCTGGTAGTACGCGCCGTCGTTGCGCGGGCCGGGCGTGGCGATGCCGATCAGGTACTTGCCGTCGCCGTTCGTGTCGAGCTCCATCGGCTCCCCGGCGGTGGCAGCGGTCGTCTCGGTGCCGCCGGCGGTGGTCTCTGTGGACGCCGCAGTGGTCTCGGTCGACGCGGCCGTGGTGTCGCTGCTGTCGCTGTCGTCGCCGCCGCAGGCAGCTGCGACGAGTGTCAATACGGCGAGTCCCGCCGCGATCGATGTGAACCTTTTCATGGAATGAGTCTCCCCCTAGGAGGCTGATATTGCGTGAAATCAAGAACGCTAGAACGTGTGTGATCCGCCCGTATCCGTCTGGCCGTCACCCCTTCCTCAGCTGGTCGACAGCTGACTTCTTGATCAGGTAGGCCTCGGCGAGGGGCTCGCCGGCTCTGACGGCATCGAGCACCTGCTGCTCGGCGGCGGCGTACATCGCCGCGGCCTCGAGGACGACGTCGATGTCCTTGCCCGCAACCCTGGCGCAACCGGTCGCGTCGGCGACGATGCAGTCGTCGTGGTCGATGTCCACACCGCCGACGGTGACCGGTGCGTCCACCTCGACCACGTGCGCCATCCCGTTCGGACCGACGACGTCGGTGCCCAGCGCGTAGAGCGGCGTGGCAGGCAGCTCGCGTACATCGCGGACCGCGCCGTGCACGAGCACCGCGACAACGTCGTTGACCGAGGCCGTGGTCGCCAGGATCTCGCCCCACACCGCGCCGCCGACCGCGTCGGCGCCGGCGATCACCAGCACCTGCCCCTCCAGGGAGCGATCGAGCACGTCGTACAGCGGAGCGAGCCCCGCACCGCTCGTGCCGTGCGCCAAGCGGAACGTGCGCGCCCGACCGGCGACCGGCGTCGCCGCGGCGACGATCGGCACGAGCGGCGGCGTGAGCGCGCTGGCCCGGCCCCACAGGGCGAGCACATCCGCGATCGCCGAGGCCGGGGGGACGATGGTCACCGCGCCCCGCTCAACGCGTCATCGCGGCGGTCGGCGGGCCACGCCGCTCGGTAGCGCTGCACGAGCCAGCGATTGAACATCACGTGGCTCTCCTCTTGCCACGAGTACCGGCCGCGGGCGGCGAAGCGGCTGTGCATGCCGCGCTGCACCTTCGCGGTCGCGTCCTGGTCCTGGCGCACGAACACCTGCACGCCGGCGTCGCTCATCTCCAGCAGGTGGTCGAACATCGGGTGCTGCAGCGCATCGGGGTGGAACAGGTAGCCGATCTCGACGTCGATCATGTCCGCCGACTTCGGCCGGACGATGAAGAAGAACGCCTGGTCAGGTGCCGTGCCGAAGTTGAGCGTCGGTGGCATCAGCGCGAACGTCGAGCGCCACCGCTCCTCCTCGGTCAGGCGGGGGAAGATCGGCATCAGTGCCTTGGTCGTCGCGTTGAACCCACCGTCGATGTGGGTGTAGCCGTTGGTGCGGAAGATGACATTCGATTCCTCCGTCCACTTCACCGGGAACGCGGCGAGCTCGCTCGGGCAGAAGTCCTGGATCGTGTGGTGCAGCTTGTTGGCGTGGTAGCCGTCGTTGAAGTTCTCGAACATCACCTTCCAGTTCCACGGCAGGTCGGTGAGCGTGAACGTGCCGGGGCAGACCGCGTGCTCGAGGTCGTAGTTGGCGACGTACGGCTCGTAGGTGGCGAGCGTCGGCGCCAGCGGCGCGGCCTCCGGGTCGAAGTGCACGAACACGAAGCCCTGCCACAGTTCGACCTTGAGGGCCGGGAGTGGGAAGTCCTTCTTGCTGAAGTCGAGCGTGCGCTCCATCGCCGGCGCGCCGAGCAGCCGACCTGTCAGGTCGTAGCTCCACAGGTGGTACGGGCAGGTGAACTTCGTGCAGTTGCCCTCACCCTCGACGATCTGCATCCCACGGTGCTGGCAGATCGAGGAGAACGCCTTGACCTCACCGTCTTTCGCCCGGGCGACGATGACCTGTTCGCCGTTGACGACGCAGGTGAAGTAGTCGCCGACGCTCGGGATCCGGCTGGCGCGGCCGACGCACAGCCACTCCCTGGCGAAGATGGCCTCCCGCTCGAAGGCGAGGAACTCGGCCTCGGTGTAGATCTCCGGCGGCATCGTGAGGGCGTGGGCGACGTCGACCGTGCTCGCGTCGAACGACGCGAGGAGCTCAGGGGTCAACATCGTGGGGGCGTTCATGGGCGAGCCTCACTTTCGTCAAGTGACTGGGTGTCTCGGAGGAGGAACTTCCGGATCTTGCCCACGCTGGTGCGTGGCAACTTGTCTACCAATGTGATGTCACGGGGACGTTTCGACTTCGTCAAACGTTCGGCGCACCAGGCGTGCATTGCCGCGACATCCGGCGGAACCGTCGCGTCCTCGGCAACCACAAAGGCGACCGGTACCTCGTCGCGGATTTCGTCGTGCTGACCGACGACTGCAACCTCGAGCACGCCGGGGAACGCACCGAGCACCTGCTCGACCTCGACGGTCGAGACGTTCTCACCAGCGACCTTCAGCACGTCGGATCGGCGGCCGTCGAAGAGGAACCGGCCGTCCGGTTCGCGCGTGGCCCGATCGCCCGTGCAGAACCAGCCGTCGTCGAAGCTGCTCTTGGTGGTGTCCGGGTCGTCGAGGTAGCCGGCGAACAGGGTGATGCCGGGTTCGCCGCCGACGACGATCTCGCCGTCGTGGATCTCGACGAGGCAGTGCGGCGTGACCATGCCCATCGAGTCGGGCCGGGGATCGTCGGCCGGTTCGGTCAGGACCGCGGGCAGCGTCTCGGTCATGCCGTACAACTGGCGCGGGCGGCAGCCGAGCCAGTCCGTCAGGGTGTCGTGCTGGCCGGGCGTGATGTTCATCGCGTACCAGCAGTGCTGCAGCCCGACCGGGCCAGCGGGCGGCTCGCTGCGGGACAGGATCATGCGGATCGGCGCGGCGAACAGGCTGGCGTGCGTGGCCCCGTGGCTCGCTGACTGGGAGAGGAAGCGGCTCGCCGAGAACGTGTGCATCAGCGCGACCGACGCGCCGACGGCGATCGCCGAGGCGAAGCTGTAGAACTGGGCGTTGGCGTGGAACAGGGGCAGCACGACCAGCTGGCGGTGCTCGGGGCCGAGCCCGGCGGCTTCGGCCATCACGGTGCCGGCAAATGCGTAGTTGGCCTGGGTGATCTCGACGCCCTTCGGCAACCCGGTCGTGCCCGACGTGAACATCACCGCCGCCCGGTCGCGCAGGTCGGGTGTCGGCCACTCCCCGAGCTGGTCGGCGCCGAACACGCCGAGCGTGGTGTCGGCCTCGTCGATCTCGACGACGGGCAGCCCGTCCGTGGCGGCTGCACGGTAGGTGTCGGCGCGGGCCGACGCGCAGAACCCGACGACCGGCGATGTGCGCCGGATGTGACCGGCCAGCTCGGGCGTCGCGCCCATCGGGTCGGAGGGCACGATCCATGCGCCGAGCCCGACCGTGGCGAGCCACAGGGCGACGAACGCCGGCGAGTTCGTCAGCGCGACGTGGACCGCCGACCCGCGGGTGACGCCATGGGTGGCGAGGTGCGCGGCGCAACGGCTGACGACGACGTCGAACTCGCCATACGTCCACGCCGTCGTGGAGCCGTCCGGACCTTCGAACGCGAGGAATGGCGCCTCGGCGCGGGTGGCGACGGCGCCGCGCCACGTCGACGCGAACGTGGCCGGCTGCTCCCAGAGGTTCACGCGAACGCCTCATCTCGCTCGGTGATGCCGCCGGTGCGGAAGTCGTCGGGCAGGGCCAGCGGCTCGCGCACCGTCAGCCACAGGCGGTAGAGGTCGCGCTTGCGTTGCGGTTCGAGGAAGTCCAGGTAGGGGGTGCGGGCGTGCCAGATCAGGTGGTTGTTCAGGAACTGGGCGTCGCCGGGACGGAAGTGCATGTTCAGCACGAACGCGGGGTCGTTGGCGAACGAGTCGAGCAGGTCGAGCGCCTCGATCTGACCATCCGTCAGCGCCGGAACCTGCGGGCCGCGGACCGCCGACTCGATGTGCGAGCGCCCGTAGTAGCTGGCGAACCGGCCGTCGGGCTCGACGCCGAAGATGCGGCGCTGGAAGAACGAGGTGTCGAGGTCGGGCTTGCGCCGATCCCACCACCACGACCCACCGAGCACGTCAGCGAGGTCGGGCCGGGCGGCGATCGCCGCGTTGTGGACGGCGGCGGCGCTGACGATCGTCGACACCCCGCCCTCCATCGCCGGGCGCACGCACAGCAGGCCGACGACGTCGCTGCTGTCGCTGTGGTAGCCGAGGCGGTCGTTGGTCTGGTATGCCCGCACCGTCGGGTCGTCGAAGTCGAGGCCCTCGTCGCGCACGTGCACCAGCACGTCGCCGGCGTCGTTCTGCGGGATCGGGATGCCGAGGTGCTGGCCGATTCCCCAGAACAGGCGCTCGAGCTCCGCTTCGTCCAGCTCCGCCACCGGCAGGCCGCGCAGCAGCACGAACCCGCGCCCGTGCACGAGCTGCTCGACCACGGAGGTGAGCACCGGAGCCAGCGTCGGCAGCACGAAGTCCGCCACGCGCACGTCGGCGAGCGGGCGCGCCGCCGTGGCGGCCACCGCGGCGCGGAGCTCGTCGACGTGCGCGCCGTCGAGCTCGAAGCACCAGTCGGTGCCGTCGATCTCCGCGCCCCGCCACGCGGCGGGCCCGGTGATCGTGGTGGGCGGACGCGTCCTCACTGCTGCTCAGGCCTCGACGAGCTCGCCCGGTGGGGTGTCGCTGCCGGCCGCGCCGTACCCTCCACCGCCAGGCAGGTCGAGGCGCACCTCGTCGCCCGGCTGGAGCGTGATGCGGGCCTGCGTCTCGACCGGCCGGCCGTTGACCGTGAACGAACCGTTCGACCCGGCCTCGCCGCCGAAGATCCCCTCCGGGGCCACGGCGAGCCGGGACGTGACGGCGTTCAGCTGCCACGGGCGCTCGGTGTCGACCGTGAACTCGATCGTCTGGCCGAGTCCTCCGGACTGACGACCCTTGCCGCCGCTGCCCTGGCGCAGGGCCTTGCGATGGAAGTGGATCGGTGCGGATGCCTCGACGACCTCGATCGGCACGGCCGACACGCCGGTCGGGAACGAGCAGGCCGACAGCCCGGCCTTCTCGGCGCGGGCGCCGACGCCGCCGGCGTAGGTGAACATCGCCGTGATGAACGGGCTGCCGTCGGGATGGTTGCCGCTGACCTGCATCGTCCACACCGCGCCCGAACCCTCGGCCATCGACTGCTCGGGCTTGATCTTGGCGAGCGCCTTGAGCAGCGCGTTCGGCAGGAACATGCCGACGACGTGACGGGCGGTGCCCGGCATCGGTGACACTGCGTTGACGATCGAGCCCTCAGGCGCCTCGACCTTGATCGGCGCCAGGCTGCCGTGGTTGTTCGGCAGTTCCGGGTTCAGCACCGCCCGGATCGTGAACGTCGTGTAGGCGTGGGTGTAGTTCTTGACCACGTTGATGCCGAACGGGCTGGCGCCCGACGTGCCGGCGTAGTCGACGGTGATCTCCCCGAGGTCGGGGTCGACGGTGATCGCGCAGGCGATCTTGACCCGGCTGCCGTCGGCGAGGTCGAGCTCGGCCTCGGCGTCGTAGGTGCCGGCGGGCAGCTCCTTGATGCTGGCCCGGGTGGCGGCTTCGGAGCGGGTGATGATCTCGTC
The DNA here is from genome assembly GCA_964565705.1 of uncultured Ilumatobacteraceae bacterium. Taxonomy (GTDB): domain Bacteria; phylum Actinomycetota; class Acidimicrobiia; order Acidimicrobiales; family Ilumatobacteraceae; genus CAZMGD01. The sequence continues at coordinate 13,356 of CAZMGD010000091.1, forward strand.
GGCCAGCGCCTCGATGTCGTCGAGGCCGTGGCGCTCGCACAGCGAGCGCAGGCGCTGGGCGCCGACCTCGCCGGACGCCATCTGGGCGTGGAGGTCGCCGGCCATGTGGTCGGGCTGGCGGACGTTGGAGAGGATGAACTTCCACACGTCGTGGTTGCGCTCACCGGCCACCATCAGGCGGCAGATCGGGATCCAGAGCCCTTCCTCGAACACGTCGCGGCCACCGGCGCCGATGCCGTAACCGCCGACGTCGGTGTGGTGGATCGTCGAGCCGAAGAACGCGATCACCCGGCCACCCTGGAACACCGGGTACAGCACCGTGACGTCGAGCAGCTGACCCGCCGTCTTGTACGGGTCGTTGGTGATCAGCACGTCACCCTCGACCAGCGTGTCGGTCGGGTACTCGTCGAGGATCGCCCCGGCGGCGCGGGCGAGGGAGTTGATGTGCCCCGGCGTGCCGGTGACGGCCTGGGCCACCATCCGTCCGCGGCGGTCGAACACGGCGTTGGCGAGGTCGCCGGCCTCGCGCACGATCGGCGAGAACGCCGCCCGCTGGAGGGCACGGGCCTGCTCGTTGACGGTGGCGATCAGGCTCTGCCAGAGAACCTCGAGCTCGATCGGGTCGAAGGTGCTCATTGCTGTCCGTTCCAGTCTGCGATGAGAGAGCCGTCGGCGGCGACGGTCATGGTCCAGTTCGGGCGGATCACCGCCGTGGTCTCGCGCTCCTCGACGATCGCCGGGCCGGGCACGACCTGGCCGACGCCGAGGTCGGCGCGGCGGTACACCGGGGTGTCGACGGCGCCGGTGGCGCGGCTGAAGCGGACCTTGCGGGTGGTGCGGGGTGTGCCGGTGCCGGAACCGACGAGCGCCTTGGGCTCCACCGGCGCGGCCGAGGCGTAGGCGGACAGCCGCCACGTGACGGCCTCGATGCCGACGTCGGGGATGGTCAGGCCGTAGATGCGGCGGTAGTCGGTCTCGAACTGCTCGACGACCTGCTCGACGGTCGCCGGCCACCCGGCGCCCTCGCCGACCCACAGCGTGATCTCGTTGCCCTGGCCGAGGTAACGGGCGTCGAGGCCGTAGCGGAACGTGATCTCGTCGGGGTGGACGCCGGCGGCGCTGAGCACCCGGGTGCCCTCGGCGCGCAGCTCGTCGAGCAGCGCGTCACGCTCCGCCGCGTCCATCGATGCCAGGGGCCGCACCTTGCTGCGGGCGAGGTCGATGCGCACGGGGGTGACGAGCGTGCCGAACGCGGAGAGCACGCTGGCGTTGGTCGGGAACACCACCTGCGGCGACTCGAGCAGCTCGGCGACGCCGCAGGCGTGGATCGGCCCGGCGCCGCCGAACGCGAGCACCGGGATGCCGCGCAGATCCTCGCCCTGCTCGACGGCATGCATCCGTGACGACGCCGCCATGTTCTGGTTGACGAGCTCGTGCACGCCGGCCGCGGTGTCGCCCGCCGGGAGACCAAGTGCATCTGCAACTTCTCTGATCGCGGCCTCGTTGGCGGCGAGGTCGAGCGGCATGTCGCCGCCGAGGAAGTACTCGGCGTCGAGCAGGCCGAGCGCGAGGTCGGCGTCGGTGACCGCAGGGCGGGTGCCACCGCGGCCGTAGCAGGCGGGGCCGGGGTCGGCGCCTGCAGACTCGGGACCGACCTTGAGGAGGCCGAGGTCGTCGAGGCGGGCGAGGCTGCCTCCGCCGGCGCCGATCTCGACGAGGTCGACCGACGGCACGGACACCGGGAACCCGGAGCCCTTCTTGAAGCGGTAGATGCGGGCGACCTCGAACGTGTTCGTGAGGTCGGGCTCGCCGTCGGCGATCAGGCACGACTTGGCGGTCGTGCCGCCCATGTCGAAGCACAGCAGGCGGTCGAGGCCGAGGCGCTCGGCGAACCAGCTGCCGGCGAGCGCACCCGCCGCGGGGCCCGACTCCACCAGGCGGATCGGCGCCTGCGCCGCATCCTCGGCAGAGACAACGCCCCCGTTGGAGAGCATCATCAGCACCGAGCCACCGAAGCCCTCGGCGGCCAGCCACTTCTGCAGCTCGTCGAGGTAAGGACCGATCACCGGCATCGTCGCCGCGTTGCACGCGGTCGTGATCATCCGCGGGTACTCGCGGATCTGCGGGGAGATGTCGCTGGAGACGCACACCGGCACGCCGAGCGCTCGACGCAGGTGCTCGGCGACGACTCGCTCGTTGGCGGGGTTGGCGTACGAGTTGATCAGGCACACGCCGACCGACTCGACGCCCCGGGCCGACAGCTCGGCGGCGATCGCGTCGAGCTCGTCGGGGCTCGGCGCGTCGACGACCTCGCCGACGGCGTTGGTGCGCTCGGCGACCTCGAACACGAGCTCGCGCGGCACCGGCGGCGGCGGGAACTCGATCTGCAGGTCGTACATGTCGTAGCGGTGCTCGTCGCGGATCTCCAGCGTGTCGCCGAAGCCGGTGGTGGTGACGACCGCGGCTGTGCCGATCTTGCCCTCGATCAACGCGTTGGTGATCAACGTCGTGGCGTGGACGATCGGGGCGGTGATGTCGGCGGGCTGCACGCCGGCCTTGGCCAGCAGCTGCCGCACGCCGGTGCGCACGCCGTCGAGCGGCGCCCTCGGCGTGGTGAGGGTCTTCTCGACGATCACCTCGCCCGAGGCCGCGTCCAGCAGCACGAGGTCGGTGAAGGTGCCGCCGATGTCGACGGCGAGTCGCCAGTCGCGCCTCGTCATGTGGTCTCCCTCTTCGTGCGTGGCGGGGCGAAGACGTCGAGGATCCAGACCTCGTCCAGCTCGTCGTCGCCGATGAAGTTGCTGTCGCCGTGCCAGATCGTCTTGTTGGCCAGGTACACGTCGCCGGCGCGCAGGGTGGTGCGTCGCTGGTCGGCAGGATCGTCGCTGATCCGGAAGTCCAGCGCGCCGCGCATGATGATCCCGATCTGCTCGTTCTCGTCGTGGTTGTGCAGCACCGAGCCGCCGGTACCGCCGGCGATGCGCCAGAACCACAGCTCGAGCTCGTCGCCGAGCACGACCCGCTTGCGGAAGCCGGGGCGGTCCTCTTGGACGAACGCGTCGTCGTCGAAGAAGTAGCAGTACTGGTTGGCGAACGCGCCGCCGGGGCTTGCCGAGATCGCTTGCTCCGTCACAGCAGACGCTCCACCATGCGGCGCTCGACGTCGTCGAGGTGGGCCACGACCGCAGCCATCGCCTTGCGGGTGTGCCCGCGCACGACCGCCTCGGCGATCGCCCGGTGAGCGGCGAGCGAGGAGGCGATGATCTCGTTGACCTCGGCCCGGTTCACCTCCGCGTAGAGCAGCGAGGCCAGGTCGCCGCTGCCGAACAGCGACGCCAGTGCCTTGCTGTGGACCTCGTGCAGCAGGGGGTTCCCGCACGAGCGTGCCAACGCGGCATGGAACTGGTGGTCGAGCTCACGGAACTCTTCGAGCTGCCTGGTGTTCGTGGCCGCGATCTGGGCGATCTCGGCACGTTGCTCGTCGGTGGCCCGGCGCGTCGCCATCTCGGCGATCGCCGGCTCGATGACCTGGCGCACCTCGAACAGCTGGGTGACGAGTGCCTTGCGATCGTCGCCGCTGAAGTTCACCTCGGGGAGACGTTCGGCGACGACCGAGCGGTTGCCGCGGCGCTCGACGTAGCCGGCGATGACGAGGCCCTGGATCGCCTCGCGCACTGATGTGCGGGCGACACCGAACTCCTGGCAGAGGATGCGCTCGGCCGGCAGCGGCTCGCCGGGGACGAACTTGCCACTCTCGATCGCGTCAGCGATGCGCTGGCGCACCTCGGAGGAGACGGTCTGGCGGCTGACGGGGTGGAAGCCGTTCCCGTTCGAGAGGGCTGTCACGACACACCGACCCGCGCGAAGCGCCGGCGCTCGCCGGCGATGTCGAGCGGCTCGATGATCGCCTGGTGCTCGGCCTCGCCCCAGTGCTCCGCCGGCACGAGCCACATCACCTCGAACTCGAGGCCGTCGGGATCCATCGCGTACAGGCTCTTGTTCGCGCCGTGATCGCTCGCGCCCTTCAGCGCGCCGGCAGCGGACAAGCGGTCGCGCATCTCCTCGAGGTCGGCGAGCGTCGGCACCTGCCAGGCGATGTGATACATCCCGACCGTGCGGCGACCAGCGTCGGACGGCGCGGCGCCCTCGCCGATCGTGAAGAACGCGATGTCGTGGTGGTTCGACGAGGCCGGCGCGCGCATGAACACGTAGGCGCCGCCCGGGTGGTCGATCACGGTGGAGAAGCCGAGTACGTCCTCGTAGAAGCGCCGCGTGCGCTCCGCATCCCTGACGTACAAGACGGCATGATTCATGCCAGAGATCGGCACGAGGAACCCCCTCATCTTGGACTGATGGTCAGACCATACTGGTTGGCGGGCGGCGCCGGCAAGCGCCGCTCGTGCGGACCCGGGGGCGCCGCCCGCGACCTGCGCCTGGGCCCGTCGCTGGTGGCTCGCTCCGCTCGCGCCCGAGCGCCTCCGGCGCAGCACCGCCACGAGGCCCACACGCGCCTGGCAACCCCGACCCACGTCACCAAGGCTTCGCGAGCGCAGCGAGCTACCCGAACACAACGGACGCCGCCACGAACCTGCGCCGCA
>CAZMGD010000092.1:0-7020 GCA_964565705.1 uncultured Ilumatobacteraceae bacterium
GTGCCGTCGAAGTCGAGCTTGGCCTGCTTGCGGGTCTGGTCCATCGTGGACAGCGCGGTGCGGGTGAGGCCCGACGCGTCACCCTCGACTGCGAACAGGCTGACGCCGGCATCGGTGCGGGCAGCGACGATGATCAGGTTGGCCGTGTGGCCGTCGAGCACGAACGACTTCGTACCCGACAGCGTGTAGCCGTCGCCGGACTTGGTGGCCTGCATCGTGATGCCGGCTTCGTCCCACTTGCCCGACGGCTCCGTGAAGGCGAGCGTCGCGATGGTGGAGCCATCGGCGATGCCGGGCAGGTGCTTCGACTTGGCCGCATCGTCACCGGAGTGGATCAGGGTGTTGGCGGCCAGCACCACGGTCGAGAAGAACGGCGCGCACAGCAGCACCCGTCCCATCTCCTCGAGCACGACGCCGAGCTCGACGTAGGTGTAGCCCGACCCGCCGTACTCCTCGGGGATGTGGAGGCCCTGGAGACCGAGCTGCTCGGCCATCTGCTTCCAGACGGCATCGTCGTAGCCCTTCTCGGTGTCCATCTGCTCGCGCACCGCGGTCTCGGGGCTCTTGGCGTCGAGGAACGCACGTACGGTGCGACGGAGCTCTTCCTGGTCCTCACTGAAGGCGAAGTTCATGTCCGACAGTCTCGGTGACGAGGAGTCGAGACTCAAGACGAGGTGTGTACACGCGCGTACACTGAGCGGGTGCGAACGCTGCCCATCCGCCGCCTGCGAGCCGAGCTCGCAACCGCGGTGCGGCGGGCGGAGTCCGGCGAGGTCGCGCTCGTCACCGTTGCCGGCCGCGCGGTGGCTCAGCTCGGCCCGGTCGGTGCGACACCCGATGCCGGCATCCCCGATCTCGTCGCCCGCGGGCTGGTGCTGCGGCCCCGGCGCACCGACGTGTTCCGCGCTTCGGACCCGGTGCCGGTGTGGCGCGCGGCGCGCCTCGACCGGGTGCTGGACGACGTTCGCTGATGCTCTTCCTCGACACGAGCGCACTGCTGGCGGCTCAGATCGACGCGCCCGCCCGTTCGGTCGTGCTCGACGCGCTGGCGACCGACGAGCCCGCGGCTGCATCGGCGGTCGCGCTCGCCGAGGCGCTGGCCGCGATCGACCGGATGACCGACGAGCCGGTGCTGCGCGCCGACCTGGAGGACGGCACCCGCCGCCTGTGGGACCACCTCCACATCGTGACCCTCGGTCCACAGCTGCTCGAGGCCGCCGCCGCGCTCTGCCGGCAGCAGCCCCTGCGGCTGCAGCACGCGCTGCACCTCGCCTCGGCGACCCTGCTGCCCGCGCCGACCCGGTTCGTCACGTTCGACCCGGCGCAGATTCCCGTCGCCCTGTCACTCGGCCTCGACGTCGTCTCCCTGTGATCTTGGCGGGGATCAGCCGATGGGGGCCTTGCGGCCGACCGCGACCAGGCTCTGTCCGAACCGCGGCCGGCGGTTCTTCTCCAACCGGCGCAGCACGGGCAGGATGTAGCGATCGTGCGTCTTGACGAGGGTGGAGCTGGTCGGCGTGCGGCCGAGCATCCGGGCCAGCACCCACCAGGCGAGCGCGCCCGGCTGGTTGACGTAGCGCGTCTCCTCGACGTCGAAGCCCGCACGTGACAGCGCGGTGGCCAGGCTGGCCGCCGAGTACCGACGGAAGTGGCCGACCTTGGCGTCGAACTCGCTGTACAGCGCGTCGTGCGCGGGCACGAAGATCGCGACGACACCCCCGGGCTCCAGCCCGGCGTGGATGCGGCGCAGCTCACCGACGTCGTCCTCGATGTGCTCGAGCACGTTGATCATCACCACCGCGTCCGCCCCCACGGCATGCAGCACGGCCTCGGCATCGCCCTGCATCACCTCGACCGCAGGATGCCCGCCGAAGCGCGCGTTCAGGTCGGCGACCCGGGCCCCGGAGAGGTCGCTGGCGACCACCCGCTCCGCCGAGTCGATCAGCCGTGTCGTCATCGTGCCGGTGCCGGCGCCGAGCTCGACCACCGTGCCGCCGAGGAAGGGACGGAAGTGGTCGACGATCCAGTCCGCGTAGTTGTGCGCGTCGTCGAGGTTGTGCAGCGTCGCCGCCAGCTCCTCGTCGACCGTGGGCGTCAGACCGGCGGCGGCCCGGTCGACGCGGGCATCGACGATCGGCGAGTACCGGACGATGCAGTAGAGCGCCCGGATGCCGTCGCGCCAGCCGCTCTTCTTCCCCTCGTCGTAGGTGCGTCCGTTGTAGGAGATCGCGACCTCATAGATCCGCCACCTCTGCCGAGCGACCTTCGCCGTGATCTCCGGCTCGAAGCCGAACCGGTCCTCCACCAGGTGGATCGATTCGAGCACCTCCCGCCGGAACGCCTTGTAACAGGTCTCGACGTCGGTGAGGTTGAGGTTGGTCGCCGCGTTGGACGCCAGCGTGAGGACCTTGTTGCCGAGCGAGTGCCAGTACATCAGCACCCGGCGGCTCGATCCGCCGGCGAAGCGCGACCCGTAGACCACGTCGGCGCGGCCGTCGAGCAGCGGTTCGAGCAACGTGTCGTAGTCGGAGGGGTCGTACTCCAGGTCGGCGTCCTGGACCACGACGTAGGGCATGGTCACCTCGGCGAACGCGTGGCGCAGCCCGGCGCCCTTGCCCATGTTGAACGGGTGCCGCAGCACGGTCAATCGCGGGTGGTCGATCTCCGCCAGCACATCGGGGGTCTTGTCGGTCGACGCGTCGTCGACGACGAGCACCTCGCCGACCAGCGGATGGTCCAGCGCGCGGCGGACCACCGACTCGATCGTGAGCTGTTCGTTGAACGCCGGCATGACGACCGACAGGCAGCGAACGGGGGGGCTCACGGGAAAAGGCTAGCCAGCCCTACGAGCGGCCGGAGGTGATCGCGTCGACCGCCCCGCGGAACTTGTGGGCACGGACCTTCGGACCGACCGGCGAGTAGAGGACGATGCAGTACAACGCTCGCACGCCGTCGCGCCAGCCGATCTTCTTGCCCTCCTCGTAGGTCCGACCTGAGTAGGAGATGCCGACCTCGTACAACCGCCATCCGCCTGCCGCGACCTTCGCCGTGATCTCCGGCTCGATGCCGAAGCGGTTCTCCTCGAGGGTGAAGCTGTCGAGCACCTCCCGCCGGAACGCCTTGTAGCAGGTCTCCATGTCGGTGAGGTTGAGGTTGGTCATCATGTTCGACACCGTCGTCAGGATCTTGTTGCCGACGGAGTGCCAGAAGTAGAGGACGCGGTGTGGCCGGCTGCTGACGAACCGCGAGCCGTAGACGACGTCGGCCTTGCCGTCGAAGAACGGCTGGAGCATCTCGGGGTACTCGGCCGGGTCGTACTCGAGATCGGCGTCCTGGACGATCACGTACGGCAAGCGCGCCTCGGCGAAGCCGCGGCGGATGGCGGCGCCCTTGCCCTGGTTCACGTCCTGGAGCAGCACGCGGACCCGCGGGTCGTCGAGCGTGGCGAGTATGTCGCGGCAACCGTCGGTGGATCCGTCGTCGACGATCAGCAGCTCGCCCGTCAACGGGGACGCGAGCACGGCAGCGGTCACCGCCTCGATCGTCTTGGCCTCGTTGTAGCACGGCATGACGACCGAGAGGCAGGCGGTCGGCTGTACGACGGATCGTTCGCTCACGGGTCGTGGAGCCTACGCCCGCGCCGCCGCGGATGAGAGACTTCCCGGATGACCACGCTGCACTACGCCACCGCTGACCTGGAGGTGCACAAGGTCGTGGTGGGCCCGTACGACAACAACGTGTTCGTGCTGCGCTGCCGGCAGACCGGCGACGCGGTGCTGATCGACGCCGCCAACGAGCACGACCTGCTGCTCGACTTGGCCCAGCGCCTCGGTGTACGGCGCGTGCTCGAGACCCACGGCCACTTCGACCACATCGCCGCGATCCCGGCGATGCGCGATGCCGGCTATGAGGTCGCGGTCACCGCTGCCGATGCCCCGATGTTGAAAGACGTCGGCTACGACGTGCTCCTCGACGACGCCGAGGTGATCGAGGTCGGCAGGCTGCGCCTCGACGCGATCCACAACCCCGGCCACACCAAGGGTTCGATCTCGTTCAAGGTGCGCGACACGCCGCTGCTGTTCACCGGCGACACGCTGTTCCCGGGCGGGCCCGGCAACACGAAGGGTCCGGGCGGCGACTTCGAGACGATCATCGAGTCCGTCGACACGAAGCTCTTCCGCTTCCCGGCCGAGACGATCGTGCTGCCCGGCCACGGTGTCGACACGACGATCGGCGCCGAGCGGCCGCACCTCACGTCCTGGATCGACCGCGGCTGGTGAGCACCGCGCACGCCACGTCCACCCCAGTCGACTCCTCGGTGTACTACCGCGGCATCTACTGGAACTCCTATCCGCAGGTCGCCCGCCACCTCAACCGTCGAGCGTTCGACACGGAAGAGGGCGGTTGGGGAGCGTTCGTCCGGCGCGAGCGCGGCGGCGCGTACGAGCGCGGGCTCTCGCTGAACTGCGGGACCGCATGGGCAGAGCGCGATCTGCTCGCGGCCGGCGCCGCCGAGCAGCTGGTGGGCGTCGACTTCCTCGACGACCTCCTCGACGCCGCCCGAGGCGCGTCCGTCGGCCTACCGATCGAGTACGTGCAGATGGACACGAACCGGGCCGAGTTCCCGCCGGGTCCCTTCGACCTCGTGGTCAACCACGCCGCGGGGCACCACATCGCTCACGTCGATCGGGTGCTCCGGCGCCTGCGCGAGCTGCTCGCGCCTGACGGCACGCTCGTGACCTGGGATTACACCGGCCCGCACCGCAACCAGTACACGAGCCGGATGTGGGCCGCCGCCGCGGCCGTCAACGAGCGGCTGCCCGAGCAGTACCGGTCGGGCATGGACTACCCCCACGTACCGACGATGCTGGCGAACGACCCGACCGAGGCGATCCACTCGGAACTGCTGCTGGAGGTGATGTCCCGCTACTTCCGGCACCGCCACCTGCGTCACCTCGGCGGGCCGATCGCCTACCTGCTGCTGACCCACAACGAGGCGCTGTACGACGCGCCCGAACCACTGCGTTCCGAGCTCGTGCAGCAGATCCTCGACGCCGATGTGGCCCACGTCGAACGTCACCCCGAGGACAGCCTGTTCACGTTCGCGATCTCGTCGCCGAAGACCGACGACGACCTCGATCCCGCGCAGCTGACCTTCTGGACTGCGCAGGAGGAGCAGCGTGAAGGCGCCGCCGCCGAGGCCGGCGGTCGCTACTACCCGCCCACCGCGATCGAGGTCGAGCGCACCATGCCCGAGCCGGCTCCGCCGCCCCAGCCCGAACCGCTGCAGCCCTACGACGTCGCCCTCCTCGGGCCGCGCTTCGTGACGGCCGCGCTGGTGCGCTGCGTCCCGATCCGCTTCCCTCGCACCCTCCCCGCGTTCCAGCGACTGCGCCGGATCGCCGCACGCGCCCGCCGCCCCCGCTGACACGCGTTCTCGGTCGGTTTCTGGTCGCCCTGACGACCAGAAACCGACCGAGAACCTGGGCGTAGGCTGGGAGTCGTGGGGAATCGGGCCGACGTCGACGTCGTCGCCCAGCGCGGGCTGGGTGGCATGGTGCCGCCTGCCGCGCTCGTCCTGCCCGGGCGCCAGACCGATCTCGTCGGGCCCGACGGGCGGCCCACGCCGGTGTTCCGTGCGGAACTGCGCCGGGTCCCTTCGGTGCGCAACGCGCTCTCGGTCGTCGGGCTCTACGTCCAGATCGCGATCGTGCTCTGGGCGACGGTGCGCTTCGCACCGTGGATCTGGCCACTCACGTTCGTGCTGATGGGCCGGGCCCACGCCCAGTTCCTCAGCCTGATGCACGAGGCGGCGCACCGCCTGCTGTTCGCCAACCGCACGCTCAACGACTGGGTCGGCCGCTGGCTGCTCGGGTACCCCTCGTTCACCTCCACCGACGCCTACCGGCGCGTGCACATGGCCCACCACCGCGAGGAGTTCGGCCCGAACGAGCCGGACATGGCCCTCTACGCCGGCTATCCGATCACCCGGGCGAGCATGAGGCGCAAGCTGCTGCGCGACGCCGAAGGTCGCACCGGCTGGCGGCTGCTGCGCGACCAGGCCGGCGGGTTCCGATCGGACAGCACGAAGGTGCGCCACACGCTGTGGAAGATCGCGATCGTGCAGGTTGGCCTGCTGGCGGCGGCGATCGTGTCCGGGCACTGGTGGCTGTACCCGTTCTTCTGGCTGCTGCCGTACCTGACCGTGTGGCGCGTGATCAACCGCCTCCGTTCGATCGCCGAGCACGGCGGGATGCGCGCCTCGGCCGACCGCCGCGAGACGACGCACTGCGTGCGCCAGCACCTGCTGGCCCGGTTCCTCCTCGTGCCCTACCGCATCGGCTGGCACCTCCCCCACCACGTCGACCCGGGCGTGCCGTTCCGCCGCCTCCCCGCCCTGCAGCGAGCGCTCGAGGAATCCGGCTACATCGCCGACGGCCTGGAGTACCCGAGCTACCCGGCGCTCTGGAAGGCACTCCGCACTGCCTGACGTCCCCTATTTGCACTACGTCGGTAGTGCAAATAGGGCGTGCTCTCTAGACTCCATGGTGTGACTGAGCCCACGACGCCGCTGTTCCAGGTGGAGGGCCTGCACGTCCGGCCCGCCACCGACACGCCGCCCGCCGAGGACATCCTCCGCGGCCTCGATCTGACCGTCGCTGCGGGCGAGGTCCACGCGATCATGGGGCCCAACGGCTCCGGGAAGTCGACCCTCGCCAGCGCCCTGCTCGCGTCACCCGAGTACGAGGTGACCGCCGGAAGGATCCTGTTCCACGGCGACGACGTGACCGACTGGCCCACCGACGTGCGGGCCAAGGCCGGCATGTTCCTCGCGTTCCAGTACCCGCAGGAGATCGCCGGCGTCTCGGTGATCCAGTTCCTGCGCCAGGCGCTGTCGGCCCGCAAGGGCATCGACCTGTCGGTGCTCGAGCTGCGCCTGTCGATCATGGAGTGGATGGGCCGTCTCGGCCTCGACAGCTCCTTCGCCGACCGCTACCTCAACGAGGGCTTCTCGGGTGG
>CAZMGD010000092.1:7030-17650 GCA_964565705.1 uncultured Ilumatobacteraceae bacterium
GAAGCGCAACGAGATCATGCAGATGGCGATCCTCGAACCTGAGCTGGCCATCCTCGACGAGACCGACTCCGGCCTCGACATCGACGCCCTGCGCATCGTCGCGTCGGGCATCCGCGAGGTCCGCGCCGACCGGCCGGAGATGGGGGTCGTGCTGATCACCCACTACCAGCGGCTGCTCGACGAGCTCCGGCCCGACCACGTGCACGTGCTGATCGGTGGCCGCATCGTCGAGTCCGGCGGCATGGAGGTGGCCGAGCGCCTGGAGCGTGACGGCTACGAGAGCTTCCGCTCCGTGACACGATGACCATCGACACGCTCGACATCGCCACGATCAAGAGCGACTTCCCCGTGCTGTCGCGCCTGATCGACGGGCAGCCCATCGTCTACCTCGACTCGGCCAACACGTCGCAGAAGCCGCGCCAGGTGATCGACGCGATGAGCCGGTTCATGGAGACCGCCTACGCCCCGATCAACCGGTCGGCGTATCGGCTCGCGGCGGAGGCGACCGACCTCTACGAGGGCGCGCGGCGCACGGCCCAGCGGTTCATCAACGCGCCGCGGCCCGAGGAGCTGATCTTCACCAAGAACGCGACCGAGGCGCTGAACCTCGTCGTCGGGTCCTGGGGACGCGCCAACCTGGGCGACGGCGACGTCGTCGTGCTGACCCACCTCGAACACCACGCCAACATCGTGCCCTGGCACATCCTCGCCGCCGAGCGCCGCATCGAGCTGCGCTGGGTGCCGCTGACCGACGACGGCCAGCTGGACCTCACCGACCTGCCCCGCCTGCTCGACGGTGCCAAGGTGTTCTCGTTCAGCGCGATGTCGAACGTGCTCGGCACGATCACGCCGGTCGCCGAGCTGTGCCGCGCGGCACACGACGCCGGGGCGATCGCCGTCGTCGACGGCTGCCAGTACGTGCCGCACAACGTGACCGACGTGCAGGCCTGGGACGCCGACTTCGTCGCGTTCAGCAGCCACAAGCTCTGCGGACCCTCCGGCATCGGCGTGCTGTGGGGCCGCGAAGCGTTGCTCGACGCGATGCCGCCGTTCCTCGGCGGGGGCAACATGATCGCCGACGTGCGCCTCGACGGGTTCACCCCGGCCGAGCTGCCCGCCAAGTTCGAGGCTGGCACCCCGCCGATCACCGAGGCCGTCGGCTTCGGCGTCGCGCTGGACTACCTGAGCGCGATCGGGATGCGCGAGGTGCGCCGCCATGAGATGGATCTGGCCGCCTACGCGATCGACACGCTGACCGCCCGCTACGGCGACGACATCACGATCCACGGCCCGCGCAACATCGAGGTGCGCGGCGCGACGCTGAGCTTCGAGTTCCGCGGCATCCACCCCCACGACCTGTCGCAGGTGCTCGACCAGCGCAACGTGTGCGTGCGCGCCGGCCACCACTGCGCCAAGCCGCTGATGCGCGACCTCGGGGTGACGGCCACGGCGAGGGCCAGCTTCTATCTCTACAATGACCGCGCCGACGCCGACGCCCTGGCGGACGCGCTCGACGGAGCCAGCGACATCTTCGGCTTCTGACCTCCTGAGCGAACACGAGAAAACGACGCAACCATGCCTGGCCTCGAAGACCTCTACCGCGAGATCATCCTCGACCACTACCGCACCCCGCGGAACCGTGGCGAGCTCCCCACGCCTCCGGCGGTGACCGCGCTCGGCCACAACCCGCTGTGTGGCGACGAGATCCAGGTGTTCCTCGACGTCCGCGACGGCGTGATCCAGGACGTCAAGGTCGGTGGTCAGGGCTGCTCGATCTCGCAGAGCTCGGCGTCGATGATGAGCCAGGCGGTCAAGGGCCGCTCGATCGACGAGGTGCGCGCGCTCGTGCGCCGGTTCAAGGGGATGATGTCGATCGAGGACCAGTCCGATGCCGACGCGGCCGTCGGCGAGCCCGAGGTCAAGCTCGGTGACCTCGAGGCGCTGCAGGGCGTCGTCAAGTTCCCGGTCCGCATCAAGTGCGCGACGCTCGCCTGGAACACCCTCGTCGAGGCGCTCGAGCAGGCTCCGTCAGCCGCGTCGTCGTAGTCCTGCCACGTCGCGGCCGGTGATTCGCGGCGCGGTGTCCACCTGCTGCCGGAACACCCGTTCGTCAATGTTTCGTCTGGGTCCGCGTGGGGAACGCCCACTCATCGTCCGCTGATCGTCAAGAATCAGTGCGATGATCGAAGAAATACCAGCGAACCCCGTCGGCGGGATGGCCGTCACGGGCACTTCGGCATAGAATTCCACCCCAGGTGCTGCAACATGCACCGAGCGTGGCCGAGCCGCACGGCCACCGCTCGTCGGCGGGACGAGCCTCACAGCTCTTCCCCCGCCGCCTTGATGCGGCGCGGCAGGAGGAAGCGAGCGGTGAGAACCGGCGGGGGAATCACACCCTATCAAGGTCTCTCCACGCGGGCGGAAGGGGGCGACCATGCGTAACAACCGCTGGACCTGACGCGCCCCGACAGCCATGTCATCCACCCCCGACATCGAAAGGAACCCCGATGCGTAACAACCGCTGGACCTGAGACCAACCCACCCACCCCCACCCAAAGGAACCCCAATGCGCAACAACCGCTGGACCTGAGACCAACCCACCAACCCCCACCCAAAGGAACCCCAATGCGCAACAACCGCTGGACCTGAGACCACACCACTTCCCCCTCGAGCCAATCCCCCTTTTCCCGAGCGTTGACCCGTTCGCCCTGTGCAGGTGCAATCCTTGAAGGTGATGTCAGACGAGGCAGTCGCTCCCTCGGTGCCGATGGCACCTCTGCGGAGCTTGGACGCCTTCGGCCCGTGGATCCTGACCATCGCCGTCGCCGCCATCGGCGCCGCCTGCTACGCGACCTTCGTCCGCTCGTTCGAGCCCCTCACCGACTCCCCGTGGCCGCTGACCGCCCTCATCGTGCTGTTCGTCCTCGGCGAGGTGCTGCACGTCGATCTGGACCGTGCCGGCCACCACGGGCACTCCTTCGCGATGAGCGACGTCGCGCTCGCCGCAGCGCTGCTGCTGGCCCGGCCCGCGGATGTCGTCGTTGCCCATGTGATCGCCACCTTCGCAGTGAGCGCCGTGCGCTCCCGGTCGGTCTCCGTCAAGACCCTGTTCAACACGGCCCAGGTCGGCTTGTCGGACTGCGTCGCGGTCGCCGTGTTCATCGCCGTCGGGGCCACGCACCAGGTGTCTGCACGCGCCGCGCTGGCGGCGGTCTGCGCGGTGCTGGCATCGACCCTCGTCAGCGCCGTGCTCGTCTGGGCGGTGGTCCGGGTGAGCGGTGGTCGGCGCTCGATGCCCGAGTTCCTGCGGACCCTCGCGATCAGCATGCAGACCGCCGTGGCCAACGGGGCGGTCGCGGTCGAGGCTGTGTTCCTCGGGCAGATCAGCCTGTTCCTCGTGCCGCTCGCCGCCGTACCCTTCGTCGTCCTCGTCGTCGCCTACCGGGGCATGTCCAGCCAGCAGCTGACCGTCGACAAGACCGACTTCCTCTATCGGGCCACGATGGCGCTGCACCAGGAAGCCGACCTCGACCACGCGCTGATCGACGTGTTGGAGAAGGCGCGCGACGCGGTGCACGCCGACGCGGCACGCATCGTCCTGCTCGCCCACGATGGCGCCGTGTCGTGTGCGTCGCTCAAGGGTTCGTCGGAGCCGATGGCGGCGACCAGCCCCGACGACGAGCTCGCCGCGCGCCGACTCGCCAGCGGCATCCCCGCCGCCACGCTGGTGCTCGCCGACACCGCGGCGGCGAGCGAGTGGGCCGTCGATCGGTTCAGCACGAGCGACTCGATCGCCGCGCCGCTGTTGCGCGATGGCGAGCGAGCCGGCGTGCTGATCGTGTCCGAGCGGCGCGGCAACGCCGAGGTGTTCCGCACGAGCGACGTCGATCTCATCGACCTCCTCGCGCGCCAGATCGGCCTCGCTCTCGAGCGCGGCTTCCTCGAACGCTCGCTGCACCAACTCATCGAGCTCGAGGCCCAGTTGACCTACCAGGCGTACCACGACGGGCTGACCGGGCTGGCCAACCGCACCCGGTTCAACGACGAGCTGCACCACGCGATGCACGACCCGGCGGCGCTGCCCGTCGCTGTGCTGCTGCTCGACGTCGACGACTTCAAGACCGTGAACGACAGCCTCGGTCACGCCGCTGGCGACCGCCTGCTGGAGGTCGTCGCCGCCCGACTCCTCGCCTGCGTCGGCGACGCCGGCCTCACCGCACGCATCGGCGGCGACGAGTTCGCCGTCCTGCTCACCAACGCCGAGCTGAACGTGGCCCAGGGCGCCGCGCGGTCGATCCTCGCCAAGGTGGATGCGCCGGTCGTGCTCGAGGCCCGCGAGGTGTCGGTGGGCGCGTCCCTCGGCATCGCCGTCAGCTCGGGAGCGCCCGAGGAGCCCTCCGACGTCCTGCGCAACGCCGACCTCGCCCTGTACCGGGCGAAGGGCGCCGGCAAGGGCAGGTTCGCGGTGTACGAGGACGCGATGCACGTCGAGGTGCGCAAGCGGCTCGAGCTGTCCGCAGCCCTCGCCAACGCCGTCGAGCGCGACGAGTTCGTGCTGGCGTTCCAGCCGATCCACGACATCGTCAACGGCGACATCGTCGGAGCCGAGGCGCTGATCCGCTGGCGCCACCCGCATCTCGGCGAGCTGCTGCCAGCGAACTTCCTCGCGCTGACCGAGGAGAGCGGGCTGATCGTCGAGATCGGCAAGATCGTGCTCGACAAGGCCCTGGCGGTCGCCGCCGCGTGGGAGCCGCTCGTGGCGGGTCGCTCGTTCACGCTCAGCGTCAACGTGTCGGGCCGCCAATTGCACGAGGAAGGATTCGACGAGATCGTGTTGAAGCTCCTCCAGCAGCACGGGGTGCCACCGACGCGACTCACGCTCGAGATCACCGAATCGGTGTTCATCTCCGACGAGCACCGGGCCCAGGCGCTGCGCAACCTGAGCGACGAGGGCGTGCGCCTGTCGCTCGACGACTTCGGTACCGGCTACTCGTCGCTCAGCCAGCTGCACCGCTTCCCGATGGACCAGGTGAAGATCGACCGTTCGTTCGTGAGCCGCATCGCCGACGGGGCGAGCGACCGCACGCTCGTGCACGCCATCTTGCAGTTGGCCGGCGCGCTGCGCATGGACACCGTGGCCGAGGGCATCGAGACCCGCGAGCAGCTGCGCGAGCTGCGCCGGCTCGGGTGCCACCGGGGCCAGGGATGGTTGCTCGGCAGCCCGCAGAGCGCGGACCACGTGGCCCGCCTCCTGGCCGGTGGTCGGCCCGACTGGCTGGTCGCGTCCTGACGCTTCCTCACCGGACTACGGTGGCGTCAGGTTGCGCCTCGGGCAGGCGCTCCGGAGGAGGCATCCGTGTCGGACAGCAGCCAGGGACCGGGTTGGTGGCAGGCAAGCGACGGGAAGTGGTACCCACCCGACCAGGCGTTGCTCCAGCCGCCGGCGACGTTCGGCGGCCAGGTGCCTGCACCGCCGACCGGTCAGGCCGACGGCTTCTTCAACCGCCTGTTCGACATGTCGTTCACACGGTTCATCACGCCGAGCATCATCAAGCTGCTCTTCGTGCTGAGCATCATCGTGATCTCCCTGTTCTCGCTGTTCATGCTGTTCGGCGGACTGGCGGCGCTCGGCTCCGACGACGGCGCGGCCGGGGGTGTGGTGCTCATCGTCTTCGCGCCCGTCTACTGGCTGCTCGGCGTGATCTGGTCGCGCGTCATCCTCGAACTGGTGATCGTGTTCTTCCGCATCGAGACGAACACCCGCGACTGACTCCCCCTATCGAGCTTCTTGCGGTCGAATCGAGCCCGTCCCGGGCTCGGTTCGACCGCAGGAACGCTTCGGAGGTGTGTCAGCCCTTGCGGAGGTCGACGACGGTGCCGCCGCTGGCGCGCACCAGGTCACCCGGCGCGATCGCGAACACGTCGTTCCACGTGCCCGCCGCGGCCCACACCTCGTGGTGCCGCAGCAGGTCGGGGTCGATGAACACGCGCAGTGCGGTCGCGTGGCCGAACGGCGGCACACCGCCGATGGGGAAGCCGGTCGCGGCGCGCACGGCGTCGGCATTCACCCGCTCGGCCTTCGTCCCGCCCGCTGCTGCGGCGAGCTTGCGCTCGTCGAGCTGGTTGGCGCCGCTCACGTAGGCCAGCAGGATCTCGCCGTCGACGGCGAAGATCAGGCTCTTGACGATCGCGCCGACCTCGACGCCGATCGCCGCCGCCGCATCGGCGGCGGTCTTGGTGCCCTCGGGGAACTGCCGGGTCTCGATGTCGAGCCCCCGATCCGCGGCGGCCTCCACCACCTTCTCGACGTTCGGGTGGAGGGCGGTCACGGGAACAGGTCGAAGCCGGCAGCCGATGCCGGGGCGGGCTCGTCGTCGGGGAGGAACGCGGCGTAGCCGTCGACCTCGAGCTGGGTGGCGAGGTCGGGCCCACCGCTGGCCACGATCCTGCCCTTGACCAGGATGTGCACGTGGTCAGGCTTCAGTTCGTGCAGCAGCCGGGTGTAGTGCGTGATGACGAGCACGCCCAGACCGTCGTCGCTCAGCGCCTCCACCCGCCGCGAGCAGTCGCGCAGGGCGTCGATGTCGAGTCCCGAGTCGAGCTCGTCGAGGATCGCGATCGCCGGGCGCAGCACGGCCAGCTGCAGCGTCTCGTTGCGCTTCTTCTCGCCCCCGGAGAGGTCGACGTTCAGCGGGCGGTCGAGCAGCCGGGGATCGAACCCGATGGTCGACGCCTCGCTGATGACGAGCTCGGCCAGACCCTCGGTGTCACGCCCACGGGCGTCCATGGCCGCGGTCAGCGCGTCGAGCAGCGACACGCCCGGCACCTCGGTCGGGTACTGCGGCACGAGGTGCAGCCCGGCGAGCGCCCGCTGCCACGCAGGCAGGGCGAGCACGTCGGCGCCGTCCAGCGTCACCGAGCCCCCGTACACCTCGTAGCCGGGCTTGCCCATCACGACGGCGGACAGCGTGCTCTTGCCGGCGCCGTTCGGGCCCATCACGGCGTGCACCTCGCCCGAGGACACCTCGAGGTCGATGCCGTGGAGGATGGACGTGCCACCGACGCCGGCCTCCAGACCCTCGATCTTCAGCGTTGCCATCAGACCCGTGCCCCGTGCCCGGCGGACACCATCACGTAGCCGTCGTCGACCCAGGCCTCGAACACCGGCACCGCCACCGTCGCCGGCAGCGTGCTCGGTTCGCCGGTCTTCAGGCTGAACGTGCTGCCGTGCTTCCAGCACTCGATCTCGCACTCGTCGACGAGCACCTCGCCCTCCGAGAGCGACACCGCCCCGTGGCTGCAGGTGTCGCCGATCGCGTACACCTCGTCGGCGATGCGCACCACGGCGACGGGAGTTCCGTCGAGATCCACCTTGCGCGCGGTGCCAGGCGCGAGCTCGTCGAGCGCACACACTGCCACCGCGGTCGTCCGTTCCCTCATCCCGCGCTCCTCGTCGCCAGCTTGTCGGCGATGCTCGACGCCAGCGCCCCGGCCAGGTCGCCGATCGGCAGCTGCTCGAGCACCTCGTTGAAGAATCCCAGCACGACGAGCCGCTCGGCCACCTCGGGTGGCACGCCGCGGCTCTCCAGGTAGTACCGCTGCTCGACGTCGACCGGGCCGACCGTCGAGGCGTGGCTGCACTTCACGTCGTTCGTCGCGATGTCGAGGTTGGGCACGCTCTCGGCCCACGCGCCCTCGCTGAGCGTCAGGTTGCGGTTGGTCTGGAACGCGTTCGAACCCTTGGCCGCTTCGCGGATCTTGATCAGCCCGGTGTAGACGCTCTTGGCCGTGTCCTGCACCGCGCCCTTGAACAGCAGGTCGCTGGTGGTGCGCGGCGCGGCGTGATCCTGGAGGGTCCGGAAGTCGTGCATCTGGGTGCCACCGGCGAAGTAGATGGCGATCTGCTTCGCACTCGCCCCCTGGCCGACCAGGCGGGCGTCGGTGCGCACCCGGGCATAGTCACCGCCGAGGGCCACGCTGCCGAGCAGCAAGGTGGAGTCGCGCTCGCCGATCGCCCGCTGGCTGCCGATCTGCCACACGGCCTGGCCGAGCTGGTTGATCGCCACGTACCGCACCCGCGCCGCTTGTGCAGCGTGGATCTCGAGCTCGGGGACGACCAGGCTGCGCGCACCGTCGCTGGAGATGAACCGCTCGATGATGGTGACCTCGCTGTCGGCACCGGCATCGACGACGAGCCGCGGGAACGTGGCAACGCCCTCACCGTCGACGAGGTGGGTCACCACGACCGGCTCGGTGAACGCCTTTCCCGCTGGCACCCGCAGCACGTGGGTCGTGTGGAACGCGTCACCGAGCAGCCCGAACAGGTCGTCGGCTGCCGCCTCGGAGTGGAGCGCACCACCTGCGCCGACCGTCACATCAGCAGGTCCGGACACCGTGGTGTCGGCCGCCGCTGGGGTGAAGCGGGCGAGGTCGAGCTCGCCGATGCGGCTGTAGCGCCAGATCTCCTCGTCGGCCGAGGGAAACGGCGCCGCGTCCGCACGCTCGGCGGCTGCGACGCGTCGGTCCAGGTCAGGAGCCTCGGCGGCGAGCGCGCGCGCGGCGTCGACGGAGAACGAAGGCACGGGGCACAGCCTAGGGGACCGCTCGGCCCGATCTCCTGTGACGAACTCGACTACCCGCGGCGCTTGAACAGGCGGCGCCAGCCCTTGGGTCGGGGCCTGTCCATCAGGATCTCGGTGCCGACCTGGGCCCCGGCGGCGTTGATGATCTCCTCGGCCTCGTCGAGGACCGCTGCCGCGCTGCCGTCGTCGAGGCCCGGCGGCTCGTCGGGCGTCGTCGGGCTGACCAGCGAGCCGTACACCCAGCCGCTGTCGGCGAGACGCCGCTCGAAGCCGGGGCAGCGTTCGGGACAGCGCCACGGCGCGTCGGGCGCGAGGTCGAGGTTGCACTTGCGCACCGTGTCGCCGTTGGCGTAGGTGCGGCTCTCGAAGTTCTTGCACTCCTGACGCATCGGCACGGCGCACAGGCTATTGCGCGGGCAGACTGCTGCGGTGGCGAAGGTGGTGGTGATCGGGTCGGGCATCGTCGGTCTGGCGGTGGCGGCTCGCCTCGTCGGGCGCGGCGACGAGGTGACCGTCGTGGAGAAGGAGTCCGGCCTGGCCGAGCACCAGACCGGCCGCAACTCCGGCGTGATCCACTCCGGCCTGTACTACACGCCGGGCAGCCACCGGGCCCGGATGAGCATCGCCGGGGCCCGCTCGATGACCGAGTTCGCCCGGTCGCGCGGCGTGCCCGTCGACATCTGCGGCAAGCTCGTCGTCGCCCCCACCGAGGAGCAGCTGGCCGGCCTCGCCAAGTTGGCCGGGCGCGCCGTCGACAACGGGGTGCCGGCCCGGCTCGTCGAGCCGCCAGAGGCGCGGGAGTACGAGCCGAACGTGCGCTGCGTGCGGGCGCTGCGGGTGGAGACGACGGGCATCGTGGACTACCCCGGCGTGTGTCGCGTGCTCGCCGCGGACGTCGCCGCGGGAGGCGAGATCCGCTTCGACACCGCGTTCGTGTCGGCCAGGACGGAGCCCGCCGGCGTGGTCGTGGAGACCTCGGGCGCTTCGCTGCGAGCCGACGCGCTCGTCACCTGCGCCGGTCTGCACAGCGACCGGGTGGCCGCCGCGTGCGGGCTGGAGCCCGAGGCCCGGATCATCCCGTTCCGTGGCGAGTACTACGAGCTGGCCCACCCGGCACGCCACCTCGTGAACGGCCTGATCTACCCGGTGCCCGACCCGCGGTTCCCGTTCCTCGGGGTGCACCTGACGAAGATGATCGACGGCGAGGTGCACGCCGGGCCCAACGCCGTGCTCGCCCTGGCCCGCGAGGGCTACCGCTGGCGCGACGTCGATCTGGGCGACCTCCGCCAGTCGCTGGCCTGGCCGGGCCTGTGGCGGATGGCGGCGAAGAACGTCGTGCCCGGCTCGAAGGAGATCGCCCGCTCGCTGTCGAAGCGGTTGTTCGCCCGCAGCCTCGCCGAGCTGGTGCCGGCGATCACCGCCGACGACATCGTCCGGTCCGGCGCCGGGGTGCGGGCCCAGGCGATGCGCCGCGACGGCACCCTCGTCGACGACTTCCTGATCCAGGCTGCGCCCCGCCAGGTGCACGTGTTGAACGCGCCCTCACCGGCGGCGACCTGCGCGTTCGAGATCGCGACCTACATCGTCGACCAGCTCGACGCCTCGACCGTCTGACCCCCTTGGGGCGGCTTCTTGCGGTCGTTTCGTGCCCGTTCCGGGCACGAAACGACCGCAGGTTCGGCTGGCGTCAGCCGACAGAGCCTTCCATCTGGAGCTCGATCAGGCGGCTCCACTCGACGGCGTACTCCATCGGCAGGGTGCGGGTGACGGGCTCGATGAAGCCGTTGACGACCATGCCCATCGCCTGCTCCGACGACAGGCCGCGGCTCATCAGGTAGAAGAGCTGCTCGTCGGCGATCTTGGAGACCGTCGCCTCGTGGCCGATCTCGGCGTCGCGCTCGCCGACCTCCATGTAGGGCAGGGTGCGGCTCTCGGACACGTCGTCGAGGATCAAGGCGTCGCACTGCACGTGGCTCTTGCAGTGGTGCGCGCCCTCGTCGACCCGGACCAGGCCACGGTAGGTCGTGATGCCGCCGTC
>CAZMGD010000093.1:0-11284 GCA_964565705.1 uncultured Ilumatobacteraceae bacterium
CGTGCTGCACTGGGGCGCGGGCGCCTATGTGGTCGGCGAGGAGACGGCGCTGATCGAGAGCCTCGAGGGCAACCGCGGCATGCCGCGCCTCAAGCCCCCGTACTTCCCGGCGGCGATCGGCCTCTACGGGCTGCCGACGATCGTCAACAACGTCGAGACGCTGTCGAACCTGCCGTGGCTGGCCCGCAACGGGGCTGCTGCGTACACCGAGATCGGCACCGCCACCTCGCCCGGCACCCGCATGGTCGCCATCTCCGGGCACGTCAAGCGTCCGGGCGTCTACGAGGTCATCAACGGCACGACGACGTTTCGCGACATGATCTACGGCGAGGACTTCTGCGGCGGCATCCGCGATGACCGCGAGCTCAAGGCGTTCGTGCCCGGAGGTGGCTCGGCGCCGTGGTTCCTGCCCGACCAGCTCGACCTGCCGTTCGAGGGGCGCACGATCGGCGCCGCCGGCTCGATGGCCGGATCCGGGGCGATCATGGTCATGGACGAGACCACCGACATCCCGTTCGCCGCGCTCACGCTGTGCCGCTTCTACGCCGCTGAATCGTGCGGAAAGTGTGTGCCCTGCCGTGAAGGCGGAACGTGGCTGGAGCGGATCCTGACCCGCGTGGTCGAGGGCAAGGGCACGATGGACGATCTCGACCAGCTGTTCGCAGTCGGCGAGTCGATCTGTCCCGGCGACTTCCCCCACGCGTCGAGCGAGAAGCTGGGCCTGACCGCGGTGCCGTTCCCGTACAAGATGACGACGATCTGCTTCGTCGGCCCGTCGGCCTACACGCCGGTGCACTCGGCCCTCACCCTGTTCCGCGACGAGTTCGAGGCGAGAGTCGCCCCTGCCCGCCGCCTGATCCCCGTGACGGTGGGCTGATGACGACCACGGAGCACACCGACGCCGACACCCCGCCGCCCGATCCCAACGCGGTCCCGATCACGATCAACGGCCGCGAGGTGGTCGCGCGCAAGGGTGAGCTGATCATCGCCGCTGCCCAGCGGCTCGGCGAGTACATCCCCCGCTTCTGCTACCACGAGCGGATGAACTCGGTGGGCATGTGCCGCATGTGCCTGTGCGAGGTCGACAGCGGTCGCGGCCCGCAGCTCACGCCGACCTGCATGGTGCAGGTCGCGCCGGGCATGAAGGTGGACACCGAGTCGGCGACGACGAAACGGGTCCAGGAAGGAATCATCGAGCTGCTGCTCGCCAACCATCCGCTGGATTGCCCGGTCTGCGACAAGGGAGGGGAGTGCCCGCTGCAGGACCAGTCCGTCAGCCACGGGCCAGGCGAGAGCCGCTTCGTCGAGGAGAAGCGCCACTTCGAGAAGCCGATCGCGATCAGCGACCTCGTCTACCTCGACCGCGAGCGCTGCATCTTGTGCGACCGTTGCACGCGCTTCGCCGACGAGGTGGCCGGCGATGCGCTGATCCACTTCATCGAGCGCGGCAACACCACGCAGGTGATGACGTTCCCCGACGAGCCGTTCAGCTCGTACTTCTCCGGCAACACCGTGCAGATCTGCCCCGTCGGTGCGCTCACCGCCAAGCCGTACCGGTTCAAGGCCCGCCCGTGGGACCTGGAGGAGGTCGAGAGCACGTGCACCGGTTGCGCCACCGGCTGCCGCATCGTCGTCCAGAGCAGCCGCGATCAGGTGGTGCGCTACCTCGGAGTCGACAGCGACGCGGTCAACTGGGGCTGGCTGTGCGACCGTGGCCGCTTCGGGTTCGAGGCGTTGAACAGCCCCGAGCGCCTGACCGAGCCGCTCGTCCGTGACGGCGACGCGCTGGTGCCGACCACGTGGAGCAGCGCGTTCACCGCGGCGGCCAAGCTCATCAAGGGCACGATCGACACGGCTGGCCCGTCGTCGGTCGCGATCATCGGCGGTGCGCGCGGCACGAACGAGGACGCCCACGCCTGGGGTCTGCTCGCCGATGCGCTCGACATCGCGCTCGTCGACGCCCAACTCGCCGACGGTCTGCCCGCCGCGGTGCACGCGCTCCCGCAGGCGACGATCAACGAGGCGTGCGAAGCCAGCACGATCGTGCTGCTCTCACCGGACCTGAAGAACGAGGCCGGTGCGCTCTACCTGCGGGTGCGCGACGCGGCCGAGCAGCGCGGCCGCAAGATCCTGGAGTTCACGCCCAAGGCATCGGGTCTGACCCGCTCGGCCTGGCGCTCGATCGGCTACGAGCCGGGTTCGCAGGCGTCGGTCGTGCGGACCACCCTGGCCGAGACCGAGATCGTCAACCAGCTCACCGCCGGCCCGGTCGTCGTGATCGTCGGGCGGGCCAACCTCGCCGAGGATCCCCGCTACACCCTCGCCGCGCTGCACGAGGTGCTGTATGCCGTGCCCGGCGCCAAGGTGCTGCCGGTCATCACGCGCGGCAACGTCCGCGGTGCACTGACCGCCGGCCTCGCGCCGCGCATCGGGACCGGCACCGCCGAGATCCTCCAGGCTTCGGCAGACGGCAAGATCGGAACGCTCGTGCTGCTCGGTGCCGATCCGGCCAGCGACGTGCCCGATGCCGATCTCGTGCGTCGCGGTCTCGCCGGGGCCCGTTCGATCATCGCCGTCGACACGTTCCTCAACGCCTCCTCGACCAAGGCCTCGGTGGTGCTGCCCGCGGCGGCATTCGCCGAGAAGTCGGGCACGACGACCAACATCGAGGGCCGCGTCACCCGCGTCGAGCAGAAGGTCACGCCGCGCGGCACGGCCCGCGCGGACTGGATGATCGCCGCCGAACTGGCGACGTACCTCGACGTCGATCTCGGCATCGGTTCGCTCGCCGATGTGCATCGGTCGCTCGGCAAGGTCACTGCATTTGCACCGATCGTGGCGGCCGATCTCGGCCGGTTGCCCGATGGCGCGCTGCTGGCGATGCCGGGTGGCTCCTCACACGCTCCGGACGTGCCCGATCTACCGACGCGCAACAGCTACGACTACCGCCTCGTCGTCGCCAAGGTGCTGTACTCCGACTCCGTCGGCACGGTGCAGTCGCCGTCGCTCGAGCCGTTGGCCCCCGGCGCCTCGCTGCACGTCCACCCGCTCGACCTCGAGCGCATCGGGGTTGCCGAGGGCGAGGCGGTCACCATCACCGGCTCGCGGACCTCGGTGGTCCTGCCTGTCGTGGCCGACGAGGGCGTCGTGCGCGGCACGGTCTGGGCCCCGTTCAACCAGCCGGGCGCCGACATCAGGGAGCTGATCGACATCACGGCCCCGATCATCGACGTCCGCGTGGAGCGCCTGGCATGACCCGCCCCACCATTCTCGGGAGCGTTTTGGTCGCTCTGGCAGCCAAAACACTCCCGAGAACGCAAGGGGGTCCGGCGTGAGCGCTGTGCTGGCGCTCGACCCGTTGTTGATCTCGGGGGAGATCGGGTGGCGGGAGATCTTGATCATCGCGATCAAGGTGCTCGCCGTGTTCACGATCGCCCTCGTGTCGACGATCATCGTCATCTGGTTCGAGCGCAAGGCGATCGCCGGGCTGCAGAACCGCATCGGGCCGAACAAGGCCGGACCGTACGGCCTGCTGCAGACGCTCGCCGACGGCCTGAAGCTGATCCTGAAGGAAGGCTTCCTGCCCGACAAGGCGGATCCACTCGTCTACAAGATCGCGCCGTACCTCAGCTTCGTTCCCGCGTTCCTCGTCTGGTCGATCATCCCCCTCGGCGGCGACTTCTCCGACGGTGGCGACGGCCTGGTGCACTGGTTCGGTCGCACGACCCAACTGCAGCTGATCGACCCTCCGGTCGGTGTGCTGCTGCTGCTCGTGCTGTCCTCGATCGCGGTCTACGGCATCATGCTCGCCGGCTGGTCCAGCGGCTCGAAGTACCCCCTGCTCGGCTCGGTACGGGCCAGCGCGCAGATGGTCAGCTACGAGGCAGGGCTCGGGCTCAGCCTGGCGGCGGTGATCCTGCTCGCCGGCACCTTGTCCACCCACGGCATCGTCGGTGGCCAGTCAGGGTTCGGCGACTGGAACGTCGTCGCGACCGGCCTCGTGCCGTTCGTGATCTTCATGATCTGCGCCACCGCGGAGATGAACCGGCCGCCGTTCGACCTCGTCGAGGCGGAGCAGGAGCTCGTCGGCGGCTTCAACACCGAGTACGCCGGCTTCCGGTTCGCCCTCTTCTACGTCGCCGAGTTCATGAACGCGGTGTCGATGAGCGCGATCATCGTGACGCTGTTCTTCGGTGGCCCGCAGCCGCTGTTCGACATCCCGCTGATCCCCGGCGACATCGAGGGCTCGCTGTGGTTGCTGATCAAGGTCGTGATCTTCCTCTACGTCTACGTCTGGATGCGCGCCACCCTGCCCCGCCTCCGCTACGACCAGCTGATGAGCTTCGGCTGGAAGCTCCTGATCCCGCTGGCACTCGGCTGGTTCCTGCTGATGGCGCTGATCCAGCTCGGTGAGGACCAGGACTGGAACCGCTGGGTCGTGGCTCCCATCGGCTTCGTCGCCCTCGCCGCGTGCGCCGCGCTCCTGTTCGCGGCGCTGCGCGTCGGCAAGACGACTCGCGAGCGGGAAGGAGCGATGTTCTGATGGGCTACCTCGGAGGCTTCCTCGTCACCGCCCGCCAGGTCGGGTACCGCAACAAGGTCACGACCGAGTACAGCGGGGGTCGCCAGGTTCGCAAGGGCAAGGGTTCGAAGCACGACGCCAAGATCCCCAAGCCCGCCCGGCTGCACGGCCGCCACGTCCTCAACCGCTACGAGGACGGCATGGAGAAGTGCATCGGCTGCGAGCTGTGCGCCGGTGTGTGCCCCGCCAAGTGCATCTACGTGCGCGGCAAGGACAACGACCCCGACAACCCGACGTCGCCCGGTGAGCGCTACGGCTTCGTCTACGAGATCAACTACCTCCGCTGCATCCACTGCGACCTGTGCGTCGAGGCGTGCCCGACCGAGGCGATCACCGAGAGCAAGCTGTTCGAGTTCTCCTTCACGAACCGCAACGACGCCGTGTACACCAAGACCGAGCTCCTGGTCGGCGACGACGGCAAGCCCCAGCACCTGCCGTGGGAGGACTGGCGGCCCGGTGACGACGAGCACACCTCCGGCTGGATGCGGGCGACGTCGTCGAGTGGCAACGCTGATTTCGAGGGTGTCGTCGGGTGGAGCGGCGAGCTCGGCTACGGCGTGCGCGCCCCGGAGCCGGGTCAGGAATGAGGCGGCACCACTCATGATGGAAACGATCGTCTTCGTCATCAGCGCGGCCATGGTGCTCGGCGGTGGCCTCGGCGTCGTGCTGCGCAGCCACCCGGTGCATGCCGCGCTGTCGATGGTGCTCGCCCTGTTCGGCGTCGCCGTGATGTTCGTGTCGCAGGAGGCCCACTTCCTCGCCGCCGTGCAGGTCATCGTCTACGCCGGCGCGATCGTCGTGCTGTTCCTGTTCGTGATCATGCTCCTCGGTGTCGACCAGGCCGACGACCTACGCATCGAGCCGTTCAGGGTGCAGCGACCGCTCGCCGCGATCGCAGGGGTCGGCATCGTCGGCCTCGTGTCGGCGGCGATCATCGCCGCGCGCGACTCGCTGCGCGTGCGCGGCGACGGCCTCGCCGTCCCGAGCGAGACCGGTGACGGCGACTCGAACATCAAGCAGCTCGCCGAGAACCTGTTCAGCGAGCACATCGTCGCGTTCGAGGTCACCTCGGTGCTGCTCGTCGTCGCCGTCGTCGGCACCGTGCTGCTGGCCCGGCGCCCGGGCAAGTCCGGCGCGGCCCGCCAGGTCGGCGAAGAGGTCGAGGAGCCGGTGCACCCATGACCGCGCTCGTGGCAGTCGCGCCCACCGCGACCTGGTACATGCTCGTCGCTGCCGTGCTGTTCGGCATCGGCGCGGTCGGCGTGATGGTGCGCCGCAACCCGCTGATCATGTTCATGTGCGTCGAGCTGATGCTCAACGCCGTGAACCTCACGTTCGTCTCGCTGTCGAAGCGACTCGGCGACATCAACGGACAGACCACCGTGTTCTTCGTGCTGGTGGTCGCTGCCGCCGAGGTGGTGGTCGGCCTGGGCATCATCGTGGCCATCCTGCGCCGCCGCCCAGGCGCGACGGCCGACGACATCTCGGTGATGAAGGGCTGAGGAGGACACCATGGTCGATGTCGTGTGGTTGATCCCTGCCCTGCCGCTCGCCGGCTTCCTGATCATCCTCGTGCTCGGACGCAAGCTCGGCGAGCCGCTCGCCGGCTGGGTGGCGACCGTGATGTGCGGCGCCGCGTTCGTCGTGACCGTCGGCGTGTACCTCGACCTGCTGTCGAAGGACGCCGCCGAGCGCAGTCACACCGAGATCCTCTTCACCTGGCTGCCGGTCGGGAACCTCCACGTCGACATGGGGTTCCTCGCCGACCCGTTGTCGATCACGATGGCGCTGTTCGTCACCGGCATCGGCACGCTGATCCACCTCTACGCGATCGGTTACATGCATGGAGACCCGAAGTTCTCGAAGTTCTTCCTGTACCTGAACCTGTTCGCGTTCTCGATGTTGATGCTCGTGCTGGGCGAGAACCTGCTCGTCACGTTCCTCGGCTGGGAGGGCGTCGGCGCCTGCTCGTACTTCCTGGTCGCGTTCTGGCACACCCGGGACTCGGCGGCGACGGCCGGCAAGAAGGCGTTCGTGACCAACCGCGTCGGCGACTTCGGCGTGATGATCGCGATGTTCCTCGCGTTCAGCACGATCGGCACGCTGAACTACGCGGGCCTGAACCACGCCGCCGAGAGCGGGACGATGAGCCGCACCGTCGCCACCGGGATCGTCATGATGCTGTTCGTCGGCGCCTGCGGCAAGAGCGCGCAGCTGCCGCTCTACCTCTGGCTGCCCGACGCGATGGAGGGCCCGACCCCCGTGTCGGCGCTCATCCACGCGGCGACGATGGTGACCGCCGGCGTCTTCCTCATGACCCGGATCAACCCGATCACGGCGTCGGCCTTCACGTGGGCGCCGACGGTGATCGCGATCGTCGGCGTGGCCACGGCGCTGTTCGCCGCCACCGTCGCCGTCGCCCAGAACGACATCAAGAAGGTGCTCGCCTACTCCACCGTCAGCCAGCTCGGTTACATGTTCCTGGCGATCGGGTCGGGTGCCTACGTGGCCGCGATCTTCCACATGATCACGCACGCGTTCTTCAAGGCCCTGCTGTTCCTCGGGTCGGGCTCGGTGATCCACGGCATGCACGACGAGCAGGACATGCGCAGGATGGGAGCGCTGCGCAAGCTGATGCCGATCACCGGCGTGACGTTCATCATCGGCTGGCTGGCGATCGCCGGCGTGCCGCCCTTCGCCGGCTTCTGGTCGAAGGACGAGATCCTGCTGTACGCGTTCGACAAGAGCCCGGTGCTCTACGTGATCGGGCTCGCCACCGCGCTGCTCACCGCGTACTACATGACCCGTCAGGTGATGATGGTGTTCTTCGGCAAGGCTCGCTGGGAGGACCAAGCCGAGGAGCACGGCGCACACGGTGACGTCAAGCCCCACGAGTCGCCGTGGATCATGTTGCTACCGCTCGTCGTGCTGGCGGTTCTCTCGACCATCGGCGGGGCGATCCAGCTGCCCTTCAACTCCGATACCAAGTTCCTCGAGCGCTGGCTCGAACCGGTGATCGAGGTCGGTGAACGCCACCTCAAGAGCTCGTCGGTCGACATCCAGTACGTCTTGATGGCAGTGGCGATCGTCACCGCCGTCGCCGGCATCCTGCTCGGCGTCGCCGTCTACAACCGCCACAAGCTGAGGAAGTTCGAGCCGGCGATCCTCGCCAACGGCTGGTACTACGACCAGACCGTCTCGGCGTTCATGGGCGGTCCCGGCGAGCAGGCGTTCGAGGACGTCGCCTGGTTCGACGCCAACGTGATCGACGGTGCCGTCAACGGCGCGGCGCTCACCGTGCGCAGTGGTGGCGGCGTGCTGCGTCGCGTCCAGAGCGGCATCGTGCGCATGTACGCCGCGTTCATCGGCATCGGGCTCGTGGCGGTGCTCGCCTGGTTCTTGCTGCGAGGGATCCTCTGATGGGCTTCCCGATCCTCACCGCGCTGGTGGTGCTGCCTGGCGTCGGCTCCCTGCTGGTCGCGCTCGTCGGCAAGCGCCGCCCCGAACTGGTGCAACTCGTCGCGCTCCTGTCGTCGGTGATCGTGGCCGGTCTCGCCGTCTGGATGCTCGTCGACTTCCAGTCCGGCGAAGCGGGCTTCCAGTTCACGTCGCAGCACACCTGGATCGACGCGTGGGGCATCTCCTGGCACGTCGGCGTGGACGGCATCTCCCTGTTCCTCGTCGTGCTGACCGCCATCCTCGTGCCGCTCGTCATCATCGGCACCGACCCGCACCACGACCACAAGGCGTTCCTGTCGTGGGTGCTGTTGCTCGAGGCCGGGATGCTGGGCTCGTTCCTGGCGCTCGACCTCTTCCTGTTCTTCGTGTTCTTCGAGATCGTGCTCGTGCCGATGTACTTCCTGATCGCCGGCTGGGGCTACGACCAGCGGGTCTACGCGGCGATGAAGTTCTTCCTGTACACGATGGTCGGCTCGGCGTTCATGCTCGTCGGCATCGTCGCCACGGTGATCCTGGCCAGCCGCGACGTCGGCCACGTCACGTTCGACCTCGTCGAGATCGCCGAGCACGCCAGCTTTGGTGCCAGCACCGGGCGCTGGCTGTTCTTCGCGTTTGCGATCGCGTTCGCGATCAAGGTGCCCCTGTTCCCGGTGCACACCTGGCTGCCCGACGCCCACACCCAGGCGCCGACCGCCGGCTCGGTGATCCTTGCCGCCGTCATGCTGAAGCTCGGCACCTACGGCCTGTTGCGCTTCGGCGTGTATCTGTTCCCCGAGGCCGCGCACTGGGCCCGTCCTCTGATGCTCACGCTCGCCGTGATCGGCGTCACCTACGGGGCGATCGCGGCGACGATGCAGAAGGATCTGAAGCGCCTCGTCGCCTACTCGTCGGTCGCCCACCTCGGCTTCATCGTGCTCGGCACGTTCGCACTGACCCGCGAGTCGATCGCCGGCGGCCTGATGCAGAACGTCAACCACGGCATCTCCACCGGCGCGCTGTTCCTCCTCGTCGGCTGGATCTACGAGCGCCGGCACACCCGCGAGATCGCCCAGTTGAAGGGCATCCAGGCGGTGGCGCCGGTGTTCGCCGCCGGGTTCATGGTCGTAATGCTGTCCAGCGTCGGCCTGCCCGGTCTCAACGGTTTCGTCGGCGAGTTCACGATCCTCGCCGGCAGCTTCCAGAACGCCCGCTGGTGGGTGGTCGTCGCCACGGCCGGCGTGATCCTCGCCGCGCTGTACCTCCTCTGGGCCTATCAGCGCGTCTTCCACGGCGTGCCCGACGACGACAACAAGACGTTCGCCGAACTGAGGTGGAAGGAAGGCCTCGTGCTGCTCCCGTTCATCGGGATCATCGTGTTCACCGGCATCTACCCGAAGCCGATGTTCGACCGGATCAACCCGAGCGTCGAACTCGTCGTCGCCCGCGTCGAGGCGGTGACCGGCGCGAACGTCGAGGGCGGGCCGGTGTACGTGCCGAGCGGGGAGGGCGACGAGCCCGCTGACCACGAGGCGGACGAGCCCGCCGCGGGCTCGAGCGACGAGGACACCACCGTGACGACGGAGGCTGGGCACTGATGGCGCCGTCGGTCGAATGGTGGTCGCTGACCCCGCTGCTGTCGCTGCTCGGCGGTGGCCTGCTGCTCCTGATCGTGGGCTCGCTGACACCGACGTGGCCCCGCAACCTGTACGCGCTCTGGACGGCGGTCACCGCTGCTGTCGCGTTCACGTTTGCGGTGATCCTCTGGGACGACGTCAGCGACGACGGACCGGTCACGCTCGTCAAGGGCGCACTCGCCCTCGATCACCTGGCGCTGTTCGGCGCGATCACGATCCTCGTGGCGGTGCTCCTCGTGTCGTTCCTGACCGCCGGCTACCTCCGCCGCGAGCAGATGGACGGCCCCGAGGTCTACGCCCTGTACCTGATGGCGGCGGTCGGTGCCATCGTGATGCTGTCGGCCAACGACATGGTCGTGCTGTTCCTCGGTCTCGAGACCCTGTCGATCTCCCTGTACGTGCTGGCGGCCAGCCACCGTCACCGGATCGAGAGCCAGGAGAGCGGCCTCAAGTACTTCGTGCTCGGTGGGTTCGCATCCGCGGTGCTGCTGTACGGCGTCGCACTGATCTACGGCGCGACCGGCACGACGAGCATCGGTGGCATCGGCGACGTGCTGCGCGACGAGGTGCAGCCGAGCGGCTCGAACACGATGCTGCTGGTCGGCATCGGCCTGTTCCTCGTCGGGCTCGGGTTCAAGGTCGCTGCCGCACCGTTCCAGTTCTGGACGCCCGACGTGTACCAGGGCGCGCCCACGCCGGTCACCGCGTTCATGGCGTCAGCAGCCAAGGCCGCGGCGTTCATCGCTCTGATCCGCGTGCTCATGGTCGCTCTGCCCAGCCGGGCCGACGACTGGCGCCCGGCGATCTGGGCACTCGCCGTGCTGTCCCTGGTCGTCGGCGCCGTCGCCGCCACGGTGCAGACCGACGTCAAGCGGATGCTCGCCTACAGCTCCGTCAACCACGCCGGCTTCATCCTGATCGGTGTCGAGGCCGCCGGCCACGTCGGCAACCCGCTGCACGTCGACGGGATCTCCTCGGCGACGCTGTACCTGCTGCTGTACTCGGTGCTGGTGATCGGCTCGTTCGGCGTCGTGGCGCTCGTGTCGCGCACGGGCGACGGCTCGACCGACCTCGCCTCGTTCCGCGGGTTGTCGCGGGATCGGCCCGTGCTCGCCTTGGCGATGACCGTGTTCCTCGTCGCCCAGGCCGGTGTGCCGCTGACCTCAGGGTTCGCGGCGAAGTTCGGCGTGATCCGCGCCGGCGTCGACGTGCACAGCTACGCGCTGAGCATCATCGCCATGCTCACCGCCGTGATCGCCGCCTTCTTGTACCTGCGGATCATGATCAGCATGTGGGCCTCGCCGGCCGAGTCCGGCGACGACGAGCGCGAGCCGGTGCGCACCCCCGTGCTCGCCGGCATCGCCATCTACGCCGCCGCGCTGTTCACCCTCGCCGTCGGCTTCGCCCCGGGCTGGATCATCGACATCGCCGACCAGGTGGTCGAGCTCGCGCGCTGACGCGCTGGTGGCTCGCTGCGCTCGCTGTCGGCCCCTGAGCTCGCCGAGCCGGGCTCGCTTCGCTCGCGGGGGGTCGGCTGCGGGGCCGGTTCGTGGCCGCGCCCGTCGTGTTCGGGGTGCTCGCTGCGCTCGCGAAGCGTCGGTGACGCGCTGGTGGCTCGCTGCGCTCGCTG
>CAZMGD010000093.1:11384-12759 GCA_964565705.1 uncultured Ilumatobacteraceae bacterium
CGGCCCCTGAGCTCGCCGAGCCGGGCTCGCTTCGCTCGCGGGGGGTCGGCTGCGGGGCCGGTTCGTGGCCGCGCCCGTCGTGTTCGGGGTGCTCGCTGCGCTCGCGAAGCGTCGGTGACGCGCTCGGGCGTACCGCCTCACGTCAGCGCCGCTTTCGACGTCCACGTGAGGCAGTCGAGCGGCCGGGATCTACGGTCGGGGGATGGTTGCTGCGCTGGAGCATTGGGTGCCTGTCATGTTCGAGGACGTGCGTCAGGGGGTGGAGATCGCCCGCGCGGCGGAGGCGCTCGGCTACACCGGGATCGCCCTCGCCGATCACGTCGCGCTGCCCGCCGGCTTCGCCTCGGTGCATCCCTCGGGCGAGAACCCGTTCGGACTCGAGAGCGAGTTCACCGACCCGTTCGTCGTCGCGGCGACGATGCTCGCCGTCACCACCCGGCTGCGGGTGATGACCTACGTGTACATCGTGACCATGCGCGACCCGTGGTCGGTCGCCAAGGGCGCGGGCACGCTGTCGCTGCTGTCGGGCGGGCGCTTCGGGCTGGGCGTCGGAGCCGGTTGGCTGCTCGAGGAGATCGAGCTGCTCGGCCACGACCCTGCGACGCGGGGGAAGCGGATGGATGCCGACCTGGCGACGATCCGCTCGCTCCTGCACACCGGCCACGCGAGCTCGCCCTCGGGCGAGGACGTGGCGGTGTTTCCGGTGCCTGAGAGCGCCCCGCCGATCTGGGTCGGCGGCAAGAGCCGTGCGGCCCAACGGCGTGCGGCGGAGTACGACGGCTGGCTCGGCATGAACTATCCGACCGAGGAGACCATCGCCCTGCTGGACCGGCTGGCCGAGCTCCGCGCCGAGCGCGGCGGCGCAGCACCCGGCGCGATGACGCTGGCGTTGCCGATCGCCGTGCCGACCCCGACATTGCACGAGGAACTCGCCGGCCACGGTGCAACCGCGACGCTGGGCATGCCCTGGCTCCCGGGCGACCCCGACTTCGCCCGGCTGGAGAAGAAGATCGCCGCGTTGGAGGCCTGGTCCGACCAGTTCGGCCTGACCTGAGCGCAGCGAGCCCACGATGACTGCCTACGCTGACGGCATGTCGCAAGTCATCAAGATCAACGCCATCACCGTGCCTGCCGACTCGGGCGACGAGCTGGCTCGGCGCTTCGCCGCCCGCGCCGGTGCGGTCGACGACCAGGACGGCTTCCTCGGCTTCGAGCTGCTCAAGCCGACCGATGACCGCACGACGTGGCTGGTGGTCACCCGCTGGCGCGACGAGGAGTCGTTCCAGGCATGGCTGTCCTCACCGGCCTTCGCCCACGGCCACCGCTCGGAGCGTGCCCCCGCCGAAGGCGGGCACCCCGGCGGTCATCCCGGCGG
>CAZMGD010000093.1:12859-17178 GCA_964565705.1 uncultured Ilumatobacteraceae bacterium
CATCCCGGCGGCGGCGAGCGTCCCGTCGGCGTCAACTCCGAGCTGTGGAGCTACACCGTCGCCGGCGGTTCGCCGGGCAAGCAGGCCTGACGCCATCCACCCCGGGGTGTCAGAATCCTCGGTGCCGTGACGCTGGTCGGGCCGTCGAGTCGTCTGACACCGAGTCGTCTGACACCGATCGGCGCCGACGCCTGCCCGCGGAGGCCTGGCCCACCAGCGCGTCGAAGAGGGACTGCTGGCGGTGATCGCCCGCGGCAGTGTCCTCGGGGTGCCACTGCACGGCGACGCACCACGACGCGTCACGATGCTCGACGGAGTGGATCACGCCGTCGCCGGTCGTGGCCACGACGTCGAGCCCGTCGGCCAAGCGGTCGATCGCCTGGTGGTGCACGCAATGGCAGTCCTCCACCACCCCGGCACCGGTCACTGCAGCCAGCCGTGAACCCGGCCGTACGGTGACGTCGTGGTGGCGCATGCGATGGTCGTCACCGATGTGCTGCCGCAGCGTGCCGCCGAGCGCGACGTTCAGCACCTGCAGCCCGCGACAGATCGCCAGCACCGGGAGATCGCGCCGGATCGCGTCGACACACACGACGAGCTCGATGTCGTCGTGCACGGCGGCGACGCCGTACAGCTCGTCGACCGGTGGTTGGCCATAACACGACGGGTCGATGTCACCGCCCCCGTGCAGCACGAGTGCATCCACGCGATCGAGCAACGAGATCGTCTGTTCGACGGCGGCGGCGATCGGCGGCGCGATCACGCCGGCTCCGCCCGCGCGCGAGATCGCGTCGAGGTATCGCACTCCGGCGCGGTAGGAACCGCCGCGGAAGCCGACGTCCTCGGGGCCGGTGCGGCCCACGATCATCACCACCGGGGTCGCCATGGGGCCGACGGTACCGTGTCGACGTGCCCGAACAGATCGAGCTGGTGAACCCCGCCACCGCCGTTGGGGGCGGTCAGACCACGCGAACGTCGTAGCCGGCGTGCCGTGCAGCGGCGAGGACGGCTGCGGCGTGCTCGGGGCTGCGGACCTCGAACGCAGCCCGGAGGCCGGCTTCGCGGACGTGGAGATCGACGCCCTCGCGGACGTGCTCGACGGCGATCAGGTTGGCGCCCTGCTCGGCGAACAGGCGGAGGAAGTCCACGAGGCCGCCGGGGCGGTCGCTGATCAGCGCGAACACGTTGAGGCGGCGGCCGGCGCGCGTCTCGTGGCGGCGGATGAGGCTGGGCACGACGCCCAGATCGACGTTGCCGCCCGACAACACGAGGCACGTGTTGCCCGATGCCGCTGGCCGCACGCGTCCGGTCAACAGCGCGGCAACGCCGACGGCCCCCGCCCCCTCGACGTAGAGCTTGGCCCGCTCCATGAGGAGCACGATCGCGTCAGCGATCGAGTCCTCGTCGACGACGACGATGTCGTCCAGCCAGCGCTCGACCAGCGGGCGGGTGATGACGCCGGGCTGCTTGACGGCGATGCCGTCGGCGAGGGTGACGACCGCGCCCGACGGCGGTGTGTTGCCGGCGTACGGCGACGACACCTCGGCCTGGACGCCGATGATCCGGATCCGCGGATCGATCGTCTTGAGCGCGATCGCGATGCCCGAGGAGAGTCCGCCGCCGCCGAGTGGCACGACGACCTGGGCCAGGTCGTCCACGTCGTCGGCCAGCTCCAGGCCCAGCGTGCCCTGGCCGGCGATCACCACCGGGTCGTCGTAGGGATGGCAGAACACCATCCCCGCGTCGGAGGCGCGAGCGCGCGCGGCGGCCACCGCCTCGTCCAGCGACACGCCACCCTCGACGACGCTCGCCCCGTACGCGGTGCACGCGGCGAGCTTCGACAGCGGCGCACCGGCAGGCACGAAGATCTCGCACGGTACGCCGAACGTGCGAGCCGCGAACGCGACGGCCTGGGCGTGGTTGCCGGCGCTGCCGGCCGTGACGCCTCGACTCGCGTCAGCGCCGAGCGACGCCAGCTTGTTCATCGCCCCACGGATCTTGAACGAGCCGGTGCGCTGCAGGTTCTCCGCCTTCAGCACGATCGGGCCCCCGCTCAGATCGCTCAACGCGGCCGACGAGGTGACCGGGGTGCGCTTCAGCACTCC
The DNA here is from genome assembly GCA_964565705.1 of uncultured Ilumatobacteraceae bacterium. Taxonomy (GTDB): domain Bacteria; phylum Actinomycetota; class Acidimicrobiia; order Acidimicrobiales; family Ilumatobacteraceae; genus CAZMGD01. The sequence goes on from CAZMGD010000093.1 coordinate 14,965, forward strand.
CGCGCCGCTCGTGGCCGCCGCCCGGATGTCGTCGATCGTCACGTCGGCCATCGCCGACAGTCTCCCGCACAAGCTCAGCGCTGAGGCGCGACCTCGCTGCGCAGCGCGCTCCACGTCCAGCCCGCGTCGTAGCCGAGCGCCCACAGCGCGACCCCAGCACCGGCGTCGGTGGCCCGCCGCGCGCGGTCCGCGATCGCGACGTCGTCCAGGTACCACACGGTGTGGGTCTGGGTGCACCAGCCCAGCCGGATGGCCCCCTGTGTGGCGACGGCGGTGCCGATCGCGCCCACCGGAGCCTGGTTCGGATCGGGGAGGGTCGGCTCGCTCGGCGCGACGTTGCTGCTGCCCTGGAAGGTCTCCGTGTACGTGAACCTCATCTCGCCCGAGGTCGTGTCGCGAACCGGCGAGGCGCCTCGCTCGGCGATCAGCGCGTCGATCGCGGCGTTGGTGACCGATCGCCTCGACACCGCCGGGCAACTGCCCTCCTGCGTCGTCACCCAGTCGCGGCCGTAGAGCGGCACGCCGATCTGGACCTTGCCCATGTCGATGCCGATCGACCGGGCGTAGGCGATCGTGCGATCGACGTAGTACGTCGGTGAGATCGGACCCGCGGCGCCGACGCTCCAGTCGTAGGTCATGATCCGCAACCGGTCGACGCTGCCGATGATGCTGGCCCAGTCGTACACCGTGTAGCCGAGCACCGCGGTCCCGCCGCTGTTGAAGTAGATCGGCGGCACGGTGACGATCAGCCGCTTGCCCTGGGCGTGCAGCTTGACCCCGAGCTCCTGCACGAACGCGACCCAGTTCGGCTGGATGGCCGGCCAGTTGGCCTTGCCGTCGTTGAACGCGAAGCCCTCGTAGTCGATGTCGATGCCGTCGTAGCCATTGGCGAGCACCAGGTTCACGATGGCGTCCGCGTGCTGCGATCGAGCGGTGGGGTCGGCGAGGTAGCCAGCCGTCACCAGCGGCGCGTTGCCGTCGGTGATCGTCGGAACCACCGGCACGTTCCTGGCCCGACCGGCCTGCACCACCGAGCTCAACGTGGACGCGGACGCCTTGAGCAAGATGTCGGCAGGACCGCCCTGCGCGGCGTGCCAGAACGGTGACAGCTCCTCGAACAGATCGCTGTTGGCGAGGAACGCTGCCCGACCGTCGGTCGACTCCCAATACGGCACCCAACCCGAGAGCCCGCGGCGCAGCGGACCGCCGTCGGCAGCCGACACCGGTGCCGCCGACCCGGTCGCGGTCAGGACCAGCACCACCGCCAACGATGCGGCGAGCGCGACCCGCCGCCGCGTCGGTCTCCGTACCCCTTCCAGCATCCGGGCAACGGTACTGCCATGGTGCGGGCCGGTGGTCTCGCCCTCGGGTTCGGTGCCGGAGGGTTTGGTCGGAAAATCCAGGTGCGTAGTAGCGTCGAAGCGATGTCTGTCTTCCTGAGGGACTACCTCACCGTGGTGTGGTTCGGCGGTGCTGCCGTGCTGCTGTCGGCCCTGCTGCTGGGCGTCTCTGCGGTCCTGCGGCCGAACAAGCCGAACCCGGACAAGCTGACGGCCTACGAGAGCGGGGTCGACCCCGTCGGTGACAGCTGGTCACAGAGCCAGATCCGTTACTACGTGTTCGCCCTCCTGTTCGTCATCTTCGACGTCGAGGCCGTTTTCATCTTCCCCTGGGCCACCCGCCTCGAGGCCTATGCGGGCTTCGGCCTCGTCGAGATGGGCGTGTTCGTACTCGTCCTGCTCCTCGGCCTCGTCTACGCCTGGCGCAAGGGAGTGCTGCGATGGGTGTGAACCCGTCCACGGGAGGGTGTGACTAGAGCGATGGGACTCGTCGATCGGGGGCGGCTGCCGAAGCCGCTCACGACGTTGTTCAACCTGGGCCGCTCGTACTCCATGTGGGTGTATCAGTGGGGCCTCGCGTGCTGCGCCATCGAGATGGGCGCGGCGTTCGCCTCCCCCCGCTACGACGTGATGCGCCTCGGGGTCATCCCGCTGCCGGCCAGCCCGCGCCAGGCCGACCTCGTGGTGATCTCCGGCACCGTGACCGACAAGATGGCGCCGGCGATCCGCCGCCTCTACGAGCAGATGCCCGAGCCGAAGTACGTCATCTCGATGGGCAGCTGCGCCAACTGCGGCGGGCCGTACTGGGACAGCTACTCCGTCACCAAGGGCGTCGACCAGATCATCCCCGTCGACATCTACGTGCCCGGCTGCC
>CAZMGD010000094.1:0-1778 GCA_964565705.1 uncultured Ilumatobacteraceae bacterium
GGCGAGGTGGGCGATGCAGCGCAGCTCGATCTGGTTGTAGTCGGCCACCAGCAGCTCGGTGCCGTGCCCGGCGACGAACACCGATCGGAACTGACGGCCCTCCTCCCGGCGGACCGGGATGTTGTGGAGGTTCGGCTTGTCACTGGAGAGCCGTCCGGTGCGGGCGATCGTCTGGTTGAACGTGGCGTGGATGCGCCCGTCGGCGGCGACCTCCGACAGCAGGCCCTCGCCGTAGGTGCCACGCAGCTTCTCGACCTCGCGGTGGGCCAGCAGCGGTTCGATGAACTCGGGCCACTGGTCGCGCAGCTTCTCCAGGCTCGCGGCATCGGTGCTGGCGCCGGTCTTCGTCTTCTTCACCGGCGTGAGGCCGCGCTCGGTGAAGAGGATCTCGCGCAGCTGGATCGGAGAGTTGAGGTTGAACGGGCGGCCGACCACCTCGTGCAGCACGCCGGTGAGGCGCTTCACCTCGGCGGTCAGGCGATCGAAGAGCACGCGCAGCTCGTCGACGTCGACGGCGATGCCCGCATGCTCCATCCGGGCGAGCACGCGCACGAGCGGGTTCTCGATCGTGTCGTAGAGGTCGCGCATGCCCTGCTTGTCGAGCGCGGCGAGCAACGGTCCGGCGACACGGTCGACGGCGAGGGCCTCGCGGGCAGCGCGCACGGCGTCGTCGTCGCCCCCGCCGCCGAAGTCGAGCTGGCCGGAGGCCACGGGGTCGCTGTCGGGGAAGCGTACGTTCGTATAGCGCTCCAGCAGCCCGGCGATCGAGTACGACGTCTGGGCCGGGTCGAGCAGGTAGGCGGCGATCGCGGTGTCGAGCTGCAGCCCGGTCTGGTCGATCTCCAGCGCGAGCAGCGATCGGAGCACCGGCTTGATGTCGTTGCCGCGCACCGCCGGGAAGCCGGCGACGGCGTCGGCGACGGTCTCGTCGTCGAGCAGGGCGGCAGGCACCCAGGCGACCTCCGACGACGACGGATCCGTCACCACCGCGATGCCGAGCAGGTCGCTGCGCCCGGGGTCGCCCACCCACGCGCCGGCGATCGACGCCTCCCGCAGCGACGCGAGTGAGGCGACGGCGTCGGCCGGTGTCTCGAAGCGGACCAGCTCCGGGTGGAGCACCTCGGCGTTGGCGTCGGAGACGGCGACGCGCTCCACGCCGAGGCCGGCGAGCGAGTCCTGAAGGCGGTCGAACAGCGTGCGGAACTCGAGGAACTCGAAGAGCCGCTTGACCTCGTCCTGGTTGGGCTCGATGCCCAGCGTCGAGTAGTCGACATCGATCGGCACGTCGCGCCGAAGCACCATGACGTCGGCGTTCTGCAGCACCTGGGCCTGGTGCTCGGCGAGCGAGGCCCGCAACTTCGGCGTCTGCTCGTCGAGGTGCTCGAAGATGCCGGCAAGGCCGCCGTAGTTGTTGATCAGCTTGGCCGCGGTCTTCTCCCCCACCCCCGGCACGCCGGGCAGGTTGTCGCTGGGGTCGCCGCGCATCGCCGCGTACTGCACGTACTGCTCGGGGGTGACGCCGGTGCGCTCCTTGATGCCGGCCTCGTCGTACAGCGCGTAGTCGCTGACGCCGCGCCGGTTGTACAGCACCTTGATCAGCGGGTCGTGGACGAGCTGGTAGCTGTCGCGGTCACCGGTGACGATCAGGACGTCACGGCCCTCGGCCTCGGCCCGGGTGGCGACGGTGGCGATGATGTCGTCGGCCTCGAACCCGGCCAGCTCCACGACGGTGACGCCGAGCGCGTCGAGCACCGGGCGCACCAGGCCCATCTGCTGGC
>CAZMGD010000094.1:1788-16925 GCA_964565705.1 uncultured Ilumatobacteraceae bacterium
CGTGAACCCGAACACGGCGTTGGTGACCTGGCCGCTCGCCGTTGCCATGTCGGTCGGCAAGGCGAAGAACGCGCGGTAGGTCAAGGAGTTGCCGTCGAGCAACAGCAGCGGAGCGCCCATCGTCAGTGCCTCACGGCACCAGGTCGCCCGCCAGGATGCGCTCAGCGACCGCCTTCATTCGGGTGCGCTCGCTCATCGCCGTGCGCTGGATGAACGTGAACGAGTCGGCTTCGCTCAGGCCGTGGCGGTCCATCAACAGGCCCTTGGCGCGGTCGACGATCTTGCGCGACTCGATCTGCTCGCCGAGGCTGTCGACCTCGGTTGCCAGCGCCTGGAGCTCGCGGAAGCGGCCGATCGCGACCTCGATCGCCGGGATCAGATCGCTCTTCTGGAACGGCTTGACGAGGTAGGCGAGGGCACCGGCGTCGCGGGCCTGCTCGACCACCTCGCGCTGGCTGAACGCGGTGAGGATCAGCACCCCGCAGATCCGCTCGTCGCTGACGATGCGGGCCACCTCGAGCCCGTCCATCCCAGGCATCTTGATGTCGAGGATCGCCAGGTCTGGCTGCAGCGAGCGCACCAGGTCGACCGCGTCGTCGCCGCGACCGGTCTCGCCGACGACCTCGTAGCCCTCCTCCTCGAGCGTCTCCTTGAGGTCGAGGCGGATGATCGCCTCGTCCTCGGCGATGACGACGCGGATGGTCACGACGGGAGCCTCCGCACCGGGGGCGTTGCTTCGTTGCAGCGCTCGATCATCGAACGGTCCTTTCGGGCACGGGGCCGTGGTCGCCTTCGGGCGAGTTGCCATTCAAGCACGCCGAACCGCCCCGTCGCTCAGGAGAGCACCGACGCTTGGCGAGCCCCGCTGGCGAGGCGCAGACAGCGAGCGCAGCGAGCCACTAGGACAGCATCTTGTCCAGCAGTTGATCCTGGCGCTGTTCGAGCTCGGCGATCGAGGCGACGATGTGCGCTCGATGCTTGGCCATCGCATCGGCGTGCGAGCGAGCGTCGCGGTACTCGAAGCTGGCCATCGGCGTCTCAGCGACCATCGCCCGCATCGCCTTGTCGTCGGCCTCGTCGGCGAGGTGAGCGAGCTGCTCGTCGATGATGCGCAGCTCCTCGCGCAGCGAACGGAGCCTGGCGCCGACCTGGTTGAGACGTCGTTCGATGAGGCGGCCACCCACGTCGCGGAGTGTAGGTCGCGCCGCGCGGTGCCGCCCGGCAAGACTGCGCTCGTGATCGACCAGCACGGCGTGAGCGACGGGTACCACGACGTCGATGGTTCCTGGCACTCGACGACGGCCGAGGCCCGCGCTGCACTCCACGCGGCGATGGGCGACCCCGGCGCACAGCCCGGGCTCTGGTTCGTCCCCGAGGGGTGCACGGACGGGATGTGGTCGCCGTGCCGGATCGTCCTGGAGGACGGCAGCGACCTCGGCATGTTCGATGCACTGCCCGACGGTCTGCCGATCGGCTACCACCGCCTGGAGCCGGTGGATGGCTCGCCGGCGAGCGCACTGATCGTGCACCCGGAGCGGGCCCCGCAGGCGCCCGTCGCGTGGGGCGTCGCCGCCCAGGTGTACGCGCTGTGGAGCGACGGGTCCTGGGGCATCGGCGACCTCGCCGACGTCGAGACCCTCGGTCGTGTGGCGGCGGATCGGGGGGCGGGTGTGCTGCTGCTCAGCCCGCTGCACGCGCCGGCGCCGGGCAGCCCGCAGGAGAACAGCCCTTACTCCCCGTCCAGCCGGTGCTGGTGGAACCCGCTGCTGCTGCGTCCCGAGGCGCTCGCTCCGCCTGCGCTGCGGCCGACACCTGACGTGCTCATCGACCGCGAGGCCGTGTGGCCGGCGAAGCGCTCAGCGCTGTGGGAGGAGTTCCGCGGTCGGCACGCCGACGGCGGCTGGCGGTCGTGGGCGGCGACGGTCGGGCGAGCGGTCGACCTGTTCGGGGCATGGAACGCGCTCGCCGAGTGCCACGGCGCACGGTGGCGGGACTGGCCGGCGGCGCTGCGCTGCCCCGGCCCGGCGGTGTTGGAGACGGTCGGCCGCGACCCGGAGTTGTCGGCGGCCGCCGACTTCCACGTCTGGCTGCAGTGGCGGCTGCACGAGCAGTTGAACGCGCTCGCCCCAGGGTCGGGCCCGATCGGGCTGATCGGCGACATGGCGGTCGGGTTCACGCCCGACGGGTTCGACGCCTGGCGGTTCCAGGATCTGCTGGCCGCGGGGGACGTGCGGCTGGGCGCGCCGCCCGACGAGCTCGCCCCGGCCGGGCAGGACTGGGGCCTGCCGCCGTTCGTGCCCTGGAAGCTGCGCGCCGCGGGCTACCGACCGCTGATCGACACGATGCGGGCCGTGTTCACGGGCATGGCCGGCATCCGCATCGACCACGTGATGGGCCTGTTCCGCCAGTACTGGGCGCTGCCCGACCGGCCGGGCGCGTACGTGCACTTCCCCGCCGAGGAGTTGCTGGCGATCGTGAGCGTCGAGGCCCGCCGCGCCGGAGCGTTCGTGATCGGCGAGGATCTCGGCACCGTGCCGCCCGAGGTGCCGCCGGCGATGCGATCGAGGGGGATGCTCGGCACGAGGGTCGTCGTGCTCGACGAGGATCCGCCGTCCGCCTGGGAACCGGAGTGCGTCGCCACGCTGACCACCCACGACCTGCCGACGATGGCCGGCGTGCTGGCCGGTGACGGGCCCGACGACATGCGCGATCGCCTCGCCGCGGCGATGGCCGCTCGGGGCGCCGCCGCGGCGATCGACGCACTGCGCACCGGCGAGACCGGCGAGGCGTTGCAGCGTCGCTTGATCGACGTGCTCCACGACTCGATCCTCGACAGCCCGGCGGTGCTGCGCCTCGTCACCACCGACGACCTCTGCGGCACTGCGCTGCGCCAGAACGTGCCCGGCACGGTCGGCCCCCCGAACTGGTGTCGCTTCCTCCCGAACTCCGTCGACGCCCTCCCCTGGCCCACCACCGAAATCATGGGACGCACTGTGTGAGACCCCCTCCGTAGCGTTCGGCCATGGAGTCACCAGAGGTGGTATGTCGAGCGTTCCAGCTCCGAGAACTCGGCAAGACGACCCGCGAGATCGCCGACGAGCTGAACGCCGGGACCACAACCGTATGGTGGTGGTTTCACCGCGGACTGGAAGCCACCGTCGATCCCTACCGCGTCGAGCACGCCGGAGGGCTTTGCCCCTCCGAGTGCCCACGTCGTGCCGGCCTCGACGAGTACCAGTACGCGCATCTGCTCGGCCAGTATCTCGGGGACGGCTGGATCGGCAAGCCGGTGCGCGGCGTGCACCGCCGTGCCTGTTCCCGCAGCACGGTCCCGGCATGAAGCACACGCGCCCGATCGTGCTCGAACCGTGGCAGCGAGCCATCGCGATCGACCGATGTGCAGGACAGTTTGCGGGCGGCCTCGTTCACAGCGACGGGTGGCGCGGCATGAACCCGGTCCAGCGTTGCTCTCCTCGATCGCTACGTCGGACCCAAAGCCTGAGTGCCCGGAGCGGGACTTGAACCCGCAAGCCCTTTCGGGCAATGGTGTTTGAGACCATCGCGTTTGCCGTGTTTCGCCATCCGGGCGGCAGCCGTCGAGGCTACCGTCAGACCTCGTCAGACCTTGGCTTCGCGGGGGTCCCAGAGCTCTCTCGCCCGGTCGCTGACGCGGTTGAGGGCGAACACGGTGAGGAACATGACCGTCGCCGGCACGAAGACCAGGTGCGGGATCGTCTGCAGGTCCTGGCTGCCGGCGTAGATCATGTTGCCCCACGTCGGCTCGGGGCGCGGGATCGACAGGCCGAGGAAGCTCAGCGAGCCCTCGGCGACGATCAGTACGGCGACGATGATGAACGCGTACGAGAGCAACGGCAGGGCGATGTTCGGCACGAGCTCGCGCAACACGATGCGACGCTCCTTGGCGCCGAGCGAGCGGGCGGCGAGCACGAACTCGCGCTGGGCGACGGTCATCGTGTTGGCCCGGGCGAGGCGGATGTAGGTCGGGATGCCGAGGATCGCGAGCGCGGCGATCAGGTTCATCACCGACGGGCGCAGCGCGACCATCAGCGCGATCAGCAGGATCAACGGTGGGAAGGCGAGCAGCGAGTTGGTGAACACGCCGACGAAGGAGTCCAGCTTCCCCCGGAAGTACCCGGCGCAGACGCCGATCAGCCCGCCGATCAGGAGGCCGACCGCGGTGGCCCCGAGGCTGATCTGCAGCGACAAGCGGGCGCCGTAGATCACGCCACCGAGCATGTCCAGCCCGAACTTGTCGGTGCCGAGCGGGTGGGCGCTGAACAGATCCGGGCGTGCCGCGACCGGTTCGCTGAACGTCTTGGACGCGTCGCGCGACTCCTTGAGCGGGAGCACGTCGGCCAAGATCGCAGCGAGGACCACGATCGCGAGCCAGGCGACCGCCAGCCAGAGTCCAGTGTCGAACGCCGGGTGCACCACGCGCTGCAGGAACCGGTCGAGCCCCCAGTAGGCGACGACCAAGCCGGCCGCGACGCTGATGAGTCGCGGTTGGATCGGCGCGCTGCTCAGCAGATCGGTCCCGAAGTACACGAGGAACACGCCGACCAGGAACGCCGCGGCGCCGACCGGCCACGACGTACCTCGGTGGACGGACGGGTCCGGCAGCGTGGGGCCGGACTCCTGCAACAACCTCTCAGCGACGGCCACGGCGGATCCTCGGGTCCAGAGCGAAGTACGACAGGTCGACAGCGGCGTTCACCAAGACGTACATGGTCGCGATGACGAGCACGGATCCCTGCACGACCGTGAAGTCCTTCGGGATCACGCCGTCCTGCACGATCAACCGGCCCATGCCGGGCAGGTTGAAGATCGTCTCCACGATCACCGTTCCGCCGAGCAACCGCCCGAGCGACACGCCGGCGAGCGTGATCAGCGAGAACGACGAAGGCCGCAGCGCGTCGCGCACGAGCACCCGACTGGTCGGCATGCCCTTGGCCCGGGCGGACAGCACGTAGTCCTCCTGCAACGTCGTCATCATGTCGCTGCGCAGCAGCCGGGAGAACACGGCCAGCTCGGTGAGCGCCAGGGTGAGCGCCGGCAGGAAGGCCGTCCGGAGGTTGGCCCCGATCCCCTCGCCCTCGGTGATCCGCACGAACCCCTGCCGCGGGAACGACGGCCAGCGAACGAAGAGCAGGACCCCGAGGAGGGCGATCGCTGCACCGATCACCAACTGCCACACGAGGCCGGAGCGAGAGAGGTCGCCACGCTGTGCCGCGCGGCGCGTGGCGAGCGCCGTCCACGCGCCGAGCGCCAGCAGGGCGACGAACACGATCCAGCGCGGGATGTCGGGGTTGAACACGAACAGGTAGATGAGCAACAGCGCAGACACGAACGGTGGGATCGAGATCAGTGCCGACGTCGCGCCCGACGACGCGCGATCGAAGCGCGAGTTCGCCCGGTAGGCGGTGACGATGCCCAGCGGGACGGCGATGAGCAGCGCCATCCCCAGGGAGAGCGCGGCGATCTCGAGCGTCACCGGCAGCCGGGCGGCGATGAGCGAGGCGACCGTGGTGCTCGGCCGGATCACCGAGTTGCCGAGGTCGCCGGTGATCGCGTTGCCGAGCCACGAGAAGTAGCGCTCGGCGAACGGTTTGTCGAGGCCGAGCTGGTGCGTCACCCGGGCATAGTCCTCGGGTGACGCATCCGGCCCCAACACGGCGACGACGGGGTCACCGGGAACGATCTCCAGCAGCAGGAAGGTGCCGAAGCTGACGATCAACAAGACCGGTATCAGCATCAACAGCTTCTGTGCGACAGCTCGCAACACGGTGACCCCGACGTCCTTCCGTCAATCCTCGATCGAGGCGTCCTGGAACATGAACATCGTCTGCTGGGTCTGGATGATCCCCGAGACCGACTTGTCGATCATGATCCCTTCCTCGACCGCACCCACGACGGCCACCGGCACGTCCTGAGCGTAGATCTCGCTCATCTCCAGCACCGCGCCGCGACGGGCGTCGTCGTCGGGCGCCGCATACAGCTCGTCGATGGCGGCGTCGAAGTCCGGGTTCTGGTACCCGATGCGGTTCGACGCGCTGTCGCTGGCGAAGTTGAAGCCGATCTGGCGCCAGATCGCCGAGTCGGAGATGTTGAGACCCCAGCACGCCATGTCGTAGTCCTTGTTCACGGCCACGGCCGCGATGTGGGTGTTGGTGTCGCTGATCTGCAGATCGACGTCCATCCCTGCCGCCTCGAGCGCCGCCTCGTAGGCGACCGGAGCGTCGGCGTTGGTGTCCGGGCAGATCAGTCGGATCTTGCCGTCCCAGCCGTCACCCTTCAGTTCCTCGACGAGCGACTTGGCGGTGTCCATGCTGCGCTCCGGCTCGGGAGCACCCTCGGTGTACCAGATCGAGTCGGGGTGGATGAACCCGTTCTGGATCAGGAGCTCGCCGCCATATGCCCGCTGGGAGATCGACTCCGGATCGAGCGCCGCGAACACGGCCTGGCGGAAGCGGACGTCCTGGGCGATCGGGTTGAAGGCGCCCACGCCCTGGTTGATGATCAGCGTCACGCCGGCCGACTGGAGGGCGAACTCCTCGTCGTAGTCGCCGGTGGCCCGCGCGTCCTCGATCACGTTCTGGGTCCGGAGGAACGCGACATCGAGCTCACCGAGCTGCAACGACTCGAACTTCGGCTGGTCCTGGGGGATGTTGATCAGGTTGATCGTCTCGATGCACGGCGCACCACCCCAGTAGTCCGGGCGGGCCTTCAACACCAGGTACGGCGACTCACCCGGCGCCCACTTCTCCACCGAGTACGGGCCCACACCAGCACCCGTCGGATCGTTGCTGATCACCGACACACCCGCCGAGTCCAGCGCCGCACCCACCTCCGGGTTCACCACCATGCCCGGCGCATCCGCCAGCAAGTACCCGAAGTTCGACCACGGCTTGAACAACTTGAACACCACCGTCTGGTCATCCGGCGCCGAACTGTTCGCCAGATCGACCCGAGCGATCATCCCACGCGACGCATTGCGCCCCGGACCCGTCATCCGAGTCAGGTTGTCCAACACGTCCTGCGCCACCATCGGATCACCATTCGAGTACGTGACCCCGTCACGCAACGTCAACGTCCACTCCGTGAAGTCCGCGTTCGACTCCAACGACTCGGCCACATGAGGCACCCACTCGTTCGTGTCGGCATCCCAACGCATCAACGAGTCGTAGAGCGCCAGCACGTCGGTGCCTCCGGCGAGTGCGCCCGAACCCTGCAACGGATCCAAGCTCGGCGTCGGCGAATACACACCGAAGTTCAACACCGACCCCGGCACCGTCTCCGTGCAATCCTCACCACCGCTCGCCGGCGCCTCCGTCGTGGACGTGTCGCCGCCGGACGTGGTGGTCGTCTCGTCCCCGCCAGCGGGGGCCGTGGTCTCCGCTGTCGTGGTGTCCGTGCCGCCTGTGGCGGTCGTCTCCGTGGCCGCGGTCGTCGCCGTGGTGTCGTCGCTGCCGCTGTCGTCACCGCCACACGCGCCGAGCGCGATCGTGGCGGCCGCGGCGAACGCGATCCAACTCCGGTGTCTCATCGTTGTCTCCCCCTGGGGCTTCTCGGGTCCGGCGCCGAAGGCGCCATGCTCACGCCGATCATTCGGCGTGAGCATGGTGCCATTTTCAGGTCATGGACCCAGCATCCGCGGGATGCTCAGCCCTCGATGGACGCGTCCTGGAACATGAACATCGTCTGCTGGGTCTGGATGATCCCCGAGACCGACTTGTCGATCATGATCCCTTCCTCGACCGCACCCACGACGGCCACCGGCACGTCCTGAGCGTAGATCTCGCTCATCTCCAGCACCGCGCCGCGACGGGCGTCGTCGTCGGGCGCCGCATACAGCTCGTCGATGGCGGCGTCGAAGTCCGGGTTCTGGTACCCGATGCGGTTCGACGCGCTGTCGCTGGCGAAGTTGAAGCCGATCTGGCGCCAGATCGCCGAGTCGGAGATGTTGAGACCCCAGCACGCCATGTCGTAGTCCTTGTTCACGGCCACGGCCGCGATGTGGGTGTTGGTGTCGCTGATCTGCAGATCGACGTCCATCCCTGCCGCCTCGAGCGCCGCCTCGTAGGCGACCGGAGCGTCGGCGTTGGTGTCCGGGCAGATCAGTCGGATCTTGCCGTCCCAGCCGTCACCCTTCAGTTCCTCGACGAGCGACTTGGCGGTGTCCATGCTGCGCTCCGGCTCGGGAGCACCCTCGGTGTACCAGATCGAGTCGGGGTGGATGAACCCGTTCTGGATCAGGAGCTCGCCGCCATATGCCCGCTGGGAGATCGACTCCGGATCGAGCGCCGCGAACACGGCCTGGCGGAAGCGGACGTCCTGGGCGATCGGGTTGAAGGCGCCCACGCCCTGGTTGATGATCAGCGTCACGCCGGCCGACTGGAGGGCGAACTCCTCGTCGTAGTCGCCGGTGGCCCGCGCGTCCTCGATCACGTTCTGGGTCCGGAGGAACGCGACATCGAGCTCACCGAGCTGCAACGACTCGAACTTCGGCTGGTCCTGGGGGATGTTGATCAGGTTGATCGTCTCGATGCACGGCGCACCACCCCAGTAGTCCGGGCGGGCCTTCAACACCAGGTACGGCGACTCACCCGGCGCCCACTTCTCCACCGAGTACGGGCCCACACCAGCACCCGTCGGATCGTTGCTGATCACCGACACACCCGCCGAGTCCAGCGCCGCACCCACCTCCGGGTTCACCACCATGCCCGGCGCATCCGCCAGCAAGTACCCGAAGTTCGACCACGGCTTGAACAACTTGAACACCACCGTCTGGTCATCCGGCGCCGAACTGTTCGCCAGATCGACCCGAGCGATCATCCCACGCGACGCATTGCGCCCCGGACCCGTCATCCGAGTCAGGTTGTCCAACACGTCCTGCGCCACCATCGGATCACCATTCGAGTACGTGACCCCGTCACGCAACGTCAACGTCCACTCCGTGAAGTCCGCGTTCGACTCCAACGACTCGGCCACATGAGGCACCCACTCGTTCGTGTCGGCATCCCAACGCATCAACGAGTCGTAGAGCGCCAGCACGTCGGTGCCTCCGGCGAGTGCGCCCGAACCCTGCAACGGATCCAAGCTCGGCGTCGGCGAATACACACCGAAGTTCAACACCGACCCCGGCACCGTCTCCGTGCAATCCTCACCACCGCTCGCCGGCGCCTCCGTCGTCGTCGTGGCCGCGGCCGGAGCGGTCGTGGTCGTGTCCGCGGCCGGAGCGGTCGTCGCCGCACTGGTCGTGTCCGCGCCGCCCGCAGCGGTCGTCTCCGTGGCCGCGGTCGTCGCAGTGGTGTCGTCACTGCCGCTGTCGTCACCGCCACACGCGCCGAGCGCGATCGCAGCGGCAGCGGCAAGGGCCACCAGCTTCCTGTGTCTCATCGAATGCACCCCCCAGTGCTGGGCGCCGCTTCGGCGCCGTTTGATCTTTGCTACGACGCCAACGTCGTCGGCGTCGCCACCGTGAGCCCGGCGGCCGTGTGGCCGGCGGACATGTTGCGGGCGAGTGCTGCTTCGCCCGCTTCCGTCCCGACCGGGAAGAAGCACGCCACGGCGTGACCCTCCGAGTCGGTGGCGGTCAAGGCCGGGTCGTCGACCAGGCATCGATCCTGTGCGTACCGGCACCGCGGGGAGAAACGGCAACCGGTCGGGGGTGAGACGAGATCCGGGGGACGGCCGGTGATCGCCTCGAGGCGGGTGTGGCTGGCGTGCTCGATCTTCGGGATCGATTGCAGCAGTGCTTCCGTGTAGGGATGGCGGGTCGTGGTGAACAGGTCACGCGTCGGTGCCGTCTCCACCGCCCGTCCGGCGTACATGACCGCGACACGGTCGGCGCGCCCGGCGACGACACCGAGGTCGTGGGTGATCATCACCATCGCCATCTCGTAGTCCGCCTGCAACGAGCCCAACAGGTCGAGGATCTGGCGCTGCACCGTCACGTCGAGCGCGGTCGTCGGCTCGTCGGCGATCAGTAGCTTCGGCCAGCACGAGATCGCGATCGCGATCGTCACACGCTGCCGCATGCCGCCCGACAACTGGTGCGGGTACTCGCCGAGACGTTGCACGGGCGCCGGGATCCCGACCTGGGTCAGCAGCTCGACCGCTCGCGCCTGGGCGTCGGCCCTGCTGAGACCGAGGTGGAACCGCATCGACTCCGTGAGCGCCGTCCCGATCTTCTTCACCGGGTTCAGCGACGTCATCGGATCCTGGAACACCATCGCGATCTCGCGACCCCAGAAGTGCTTCGACTCCTGCTTGTTCATGCCCCGGGTGTCGCGCCCGTTGAAACGGACCGCGCCCGTCACCGTCGCCGACGACGGCAGCAGACCCATGATCGAGCGCACCAGCACGGACTTGCCCGACCCGGACTCGCCGACGATCCCGATCGTCTCACCCCGGCCGAGCGTGAACGACACCCCGTCCACCGCGCGCAATGGACCCCGCCCGGTGGCGAAGGTCGTGCGCAGATCGTCGACCTCGACCAGTGGCGCGCCGCTCGCGGGCGCATCCCCCCTGCTCGACGTCTCCACGTCAGCCATCGATCGATTTCCTCCCCCAGTGGTCGTGACGACCGTGCGGACCGTAGTCACCCGAGCGCTCGACCGCCAATGATCGCACGTTCGCGCCCTTCCTACCGAGGGGTAGCAAGAGCGAGCGGGCCGCGCCGGTCTAACGTGCCCCGGTGAGGGCCGCGCTGGCCCGCCGCCGAAAGAGACACGCACCGCCAATGCTCGCATTCACGTTCCCCGGTCAGGGGTCCCAGCGTCCCGGGATGGGCAGGCCGTGGGCGGAGACACCGAGCTGGGAGCTCGTCGACGAAGCGTCGGAGATCGCCGAGCGCGACGTGGCCCGCCTGCTCCTCGACGCCGACGCCGAGGAGCTGAAGGACACCCGCAACGCGCAGCTCACCACGTTCGTGCTCAGCCTGATCGTCCTCGACGCCGTGGAGCGCGTCGGCATCGAACCGAGCTTCTGCGCCGGTCACAGCCTCGGCGAGTACACGGCGCTCACCGCCACCGGCGCCCTCGGGTTCGACGACGGTGTACGGCTGGTCATCGAGCGCGCGGCCGCGATGCACGAGGCCGGCGAGGAGCATCCCGGCACGATGGCCGCCGTGCTCGGACTCGACGACGACCAGGTCGAGGTGGCCTGCCGGGTCGCCGACAGCGACGTCTGGGTGGCCAACTTCAACGCTCCCGGCCAGGTCGTGATCGCCGGATCGCCCGACGGTGTGGCCGCGGCCTCGGCGGCTGCCAAGGAGCTCGGCGCCAAGAAGGTGATGCCGCTGCCGGTGTCGGGAGCGTTCCACACCGCGTTCATGGTCCCTGCGCGCGATCGGCTGCGGCGGGCGATCGCTGAGGCCGCGCCCCGCGACTCCGAGGTCCCGGTGGTGTCCAACGTGGACGCCAAACCGCACGCGGCCGGCGCGGAGTGGTCCACGCTGCTGTCCGCGCAGCTCTCCAGCCCCGTTCGCTGGAAGCAGGTCCTGCAGGCGCTCGCTGCCGCCAGCGTGACCGACATCGCCGAGCTCGGGCCGGGCGGCGTGCTGACCGGCATGGCCAAGCGCACGCTCGACAAGGTCCGCACGATCTCGGTCGCCGTGCCAGAGGACATCGACAAGCTCCTGGAGTGGATCGCCGGCGGCAGCTCGACCCCGCAGATCCACCTCGAGGGTGAGCACTTGTTCGCGACCGAACGACTCGTGGTCAGCCCGGCGGCGGGACTGTTCACGCCGATCGACTCGATCGATGCCGGTGCCATGATCGCCGTCGGCGACCTGCTCGGCCACGTCAACGAGGCAGAGGTGCGCAGCCCGTTCGCCGGCCTGCTGCAGAGCTACATCGCCGTCGACGGCGAGCGGGTCACCCTTCGCCAGCCCATCGCCTGGCTCCGGACCGCCTGAGCCCGGACCCCGAGAGGAGACGCACATGCCTCAGATCCCCGCCGGCATCGCTGGCGCCGTCATCACCGGGTGGGGCACCGCGCTGCCCCCGAAGACGATCACCAACGACGACCTCGCCCAGTACCTCGACACCACCGACGAGTGGATCGTCGAGCGCACCGGCATCCGCGAGCGTCACGTGGGTGGCACGACCGCGGGGCTGTCGATCGACAGCGGTCGTGCCGCGCTCGACATGGCAGGCCTCGACGGTGACGACATCGACGCCTTGGTGCTCGCCACCACCACGCCCGATCGCACGATCCCGGCGACGTCAGCGACGGTCCAGGCCGCGCTCGGCACCCGCGGTGGCGCGTTCGACGTCAACGCGGCGTGCAGCGGGTTCGTCTACGGGCTCGTCGTCGCCCACGGACTGATCGCGATGGGCACGCGCAAGGTGCTGTTGATCGGTACCGACACCCTCGCCCGGGTCACCGACTGGGACGATCGCAACACCGCCATCCTGTTCGGCGACGGGTCGGGCGCCGTCGTGCTCGAAGCCGTGGACGGGCCCGGCCAGCTGCTCGGCTGGGATCTCGACACCGACGGCACCGCGGAGCGACTGCTGTTCGCCGAACTCGGCGGCAACATGCAGATGGACGGTCGCGAGGTGTTCCGACGCGCCGTGCGGATCATGGTCGACAGCGCTCGGAAGTCGATGGCACACGCGGGCGTCACCGTGGACGACCTGGCCCTCATCGTCCCCCACCAAGCCAACATCCGCATCATCGAGGCCGCGTGCAGCCGACTCGGCGTGCCGATGGAGAAGGCGGCCACGGTGCTGCACCGCACGGGCAACACGTCGTCGGCATCGATCCCCCTCGCGCTCGCCGACGCGCTCGAATCGGGCCGCGTGGCGGAGGGCGACCTGGTGCTGCTCGTCGGCTTCGGCGCGGGCATGACCGCAGCCAGCGCCATCGTCCGCTGGGGAGGCGGCCTGTGACCGAACCCGGCGACGCAGGCGGGCCGACCGGTCGCGTCGTCCTCGTCACCGGCGGCGCGAAGGGCATCGGGCTGGCCTGCGCGCAGCGGTTCGCGGCCAACGGTGACCGCGTCGCGGTCACCTACAACACGTCGAAGCCGCCCGAGGGCTTGTTCGCCGTGCAGTGCGACGTCACGTCAAGCGACCAGGTCGACGACGCCTTCGCCCGGATCGAGGAGCGCCTCGGACCCGTCGAAGTGCTGGTCGGCAACGCCGCGATCAACCGCGACACCCTGCTGTTGCGGATGTCCGAGGCCGACTTCTCGTCGGTGGTCGACGCCAACCTCACGGGCACGTTCCGAGTCGTGAAGCGCGCGACCCAGGCGATGCTGCGCGCCCGCCGGGGCCGCATCGTGCTCGTGTCGTCGGTCGTCGGCCTGTCCGGGTCGGCGGGACAGGCCAACTACGCGGCCTCCAAGGCCGGCCTGATCGGCTTCGCCCGCTCGCTGGCTCGCGAGCTCGCATCCCGCAGCATCACCGTCAACGTCGTCGCCCCCGGCCCGGTCGCGACCGACATGATCGCCGCGCTCAGCGAGAAGCGTCAGGCCGAGCTGATCGGCGCCGTGCCCCTCGGTCGGATGGCCGATCCCGACGAGATCGCCGCCGCCGTCGCCTTCCTCGCCTCGCCCGACGCCGGCTACATCACCGGTGCCATCATCCCGGTCGACGGCGGCCTCGGCATGGGCCACTGACGCGCTCCGACCCCATCTGCCACAATCGCACCGATCACACACACAAACCAGGAGATCCCGTTCATGTCTGATGAGAACTTCGCTCGCTTCCGCAAGTGCGCCGTCGAGGTGCTGAGCGTCGACGAGGCGCGCATCGTGCCCGACGCCAAGTTCGGCGACGACCTCGACGCCGACAGCCTCGACCTCGTCGAGCTCGTGATGGCGCTCGAGGAGGAGTTCGGCGTCGAGGTGCCCGAGGAGGAGCTCGAGGGCATCGAGACCGTCGGCCAGGCCTACGACCTGGTGGTGGGCAAGCTGTCATGACCCGCCGTCGCGTCGCCGTCGTCGGCGTCGGCGTGGTGGCGCCGTGTGGAGTGGGCAAGGATGCCTTCTGGCAGGGCTTGCTCGGTCCCCCGATCACCGGCCGGCGCGTCGTCGCGATCGACGACTGGGATCCGTCGCCGTACTTCGACAACCCGAAGGACGCGCGGCGCGCCGATCGGGTCGAGCAGATGGCCCTGGCTGCGGCCGCCGAGGCGTTCGCCCAGGCCGGCGACCTGCGCGTGAACCCCGGCCGCTTCGGCACGATCTTCGCCACCGGCGTCGGTGGCCTGCACACGCTCGAGGAGCAGGTGGAGACGCGCGTCGTGAAGGGCGTACGCCGGGTGTCACCGTTCCTCGTGCCGATGATGATGCCCAACGCCTCCGGTGCGGCGATCTCGATGCGCTACGGACTCCAGGGTCCGAACGAGACCGTGTGCACCGCGTGTGCGGCATCGTCACACTCGATCGCCAACGCCGCCCGCCTCATCGCGTGGGGTCGCTGCGACGCGGTTGCCACGGGTGGCGCCGAGGCCCCGGGCACGATCACCGCGATCGCCGGCTTCGGCAACATGACCGCGCTGTCCTCCAGCGGCTCCAGCAAGCCGTTCGACACGACCCGTGACGGCTTCGTACTCGGTGAGGGCGCGGCGGTGTTCATCCTCGAGGAGTGGCAGCACGCCCTCGACCGCGGCGCGACGATCGTCGCCGAGATCCTCGGCGGGGCCTCGACGGCGGACGCACATCACATCACCGCCCCCTCACCTGGCGGCGCGGGTGCCGTGGCGTGCATGGAGCTTGCCCTGGAGGAGGCCGGCCTCGTCCCTGGCGACATCCGCCAGGTCAATGCTCACGGAACGTCCACACCGCTGAACGACGCGGCCGAAGCCGAGGCCGTGGCCAAGGTGTTCGGGGCACCCGGCCCGCCGGTCACCTCGATCAAGGGTGTGACCGGCCACTCACTCGGCGCCGCCGGCGCGCTGGAGGCGGCCTCCGTGCTGCTGAGCTTCCAGCACCGCCTCATCCCCCCGACCGCGGGCACGACGAGGCTCGACCCGGACATGCACATCGACGTCGTGCTCGGCGCCGCACGCGAGTGGGAGCCCGGCCCGACGATCAGCAACAACTTCGGCTTCGGCGGCCACAACGGCAGCGTGGTGATCGCGCCGTACTAGTGGCTCGCTGCGCT
>CAZMGD010000095.1:0-16648 GCA_964565705.1 uncultured Ilumatobacteraceae bacterium
GACCTGCGCGGGCTGAGCCGCACGTCGGCCCCCTCGGCCACCGCCAGCTTTGCGTTGCGCGGGTCGCCACCCCAGTCGACCTGGCGGACCAGTTCGGGGCGCAACCACATCACGAACTCGTGGTGGTCGTCGGTGATCGGCACTGCCAGCGCCCCGCCGGCGGTCGCCGAATGCTCGGGATCGCCGACGCGATCCGTGCGCAACGACGGCGCGTCGGGCGGCCAGGAGTCGACGATGCCGCGGATCACGTCGTCGGGCGG
The DNA here is from genome assembly GCA_964565705.1 of uncultured Ilumatobacteraceae bacterium. GTDB lineage: Bacteria > Actinomycetota > Acidimicrobiia > Acidimicrobiales > Ilumatobacteraceae > CAZMGD01. Next base: position 261 of record CAZMGD010000095.1, read on the forward strand.
CACGTCACCGAGCCGGTACCAGCCGGCTCTGGTCGCGACGACGGCGCCGGTGGCGTTGGCGAGTCCGAGCACCGCGTGCTGGCGTGACCGGAGCACGTCGTTCAAGTCGTCGCCGGAGGATGCCTGCAGCGCGTCGGGCGCGGCGTCGGCCAACGCGAAGCGCTCGAGGGTCTCGACGCGCATGTCGGTCTCCTGCGTCTCGGCGATGCGCAACGAGATGAGCTGGGCGAGGAACTCGGCCGCGTTGCGCGCCGCGACATCAGGGCGGTGCGGACCCGAGTAGTGGTGGCAGGCGATCAAGCCCCACAGCTCGCCGCGGATGACGATGGACACCGACATGGAGGCGGAGACGCCCATGTTGGCGAGATACTCGATGTGGATCGGCGACACGCTGCGCAGCGTGGACTGGCTCAGATCGAGCGGCCGGGCGCTGTCGTAGGCCACCTCCGGGACGAGAGCGACGGGGGTGTAGCCGACGTCGGGGATGATCCGGAGCCAGTTGCGCCGGTAGAGCTCGCGGGCCTGGGCGGGGATGTCGGTCGAGGGGTAGTGCAGGCCGAGGAACGAGTTGAGGTCGTCGCGGCGCTGCTCAGCGATCACCTCGCCGTTCCAGTCCTCGTCGAACCGGTACACCATCACCCGGTCGAAGCCGGTCAGCGACCGCACCCACCGAGCTGCGGCGTCGGCGACCGCGATCGCCGAAGGGGCGGCCTGCAAGGCCATCGCCGCCTCACGAGCGACGGTCGTCGCCACGGAACCCGGATCGACGAGCTGCTCGATCTCCAGCACCAGCATCGCGTCGGAGCGGTGCAGCGTCGCGACCATCGGTCGGTCGGCGATCGCCGTCGGGATCGCGTCGCGCCGCTGCACCCAGTTCTCGCGCCGAGCGACGTCGATGGCATTCCGGCAGGCGGCGCCGACGATCGCTTCGAGCGGCCGGCCGATGGTGTCCGCGGCATCGACGCCGAACCAGTCACCGGCGTTGCCCGACGCCACCTCGATCACGAGGTCGGGCTCCGACACCGCGAGCAGCGCGCCGTGGGGCTGGATGGCGCCGGGCACGTGGATCGGTTCGGAGGCGCAGTTGTCGAGATCGACCGGGGCCGACCAGGCAGCTGTCACAGCGTTCACTGTACGCGGCGATTGGACTGCGACGGCCGTGGGTACTGGCTGCCAGGAGCAAGGGGAAACGATGAGACGTGTCGGCGTGCTCGTGCACGAGCGCAAACGGTTGGGCAAGGGCCTCGGCGAGCTTCGCGATGCGATGGTCGCTGCGGGCCACGGCGACGCAGCATGGCGCGCGGTCAGCCGCAGCAAGCAGGCGCCCAAGCGCGTGCGCGAGCTGCTCGACGAGGGGGTGGAGCGGTTGCTCGTCTGGGGTGGGGACGGCACCGTCCGCCGCTGCATCGACACGATCGTGCAGGAGGAGTCGCGGGTGGAGGTGGGCATCCTGCCCGCCGGGACGGCCAACCTCCTCGCCCACAGCCTCGACATCCCGATCGATCTGCAGGCTGCGCTCGACATCGCGCTGGACGGCGTCGCCAAGCCCATCGACGTCGGGATCATGAACGGCGAGGCGTTCGTCGTGATGGCCGGCACCGGATTCGACGCACTGATGATCCGCGATGCCGAGGATCAGTCGAAGGACCGCTTCGGCAAGCTGTCCTACATCCGCTCGGGTGCCCGCAACCTGGACACCGCGGGCGCCAAGGTCACCGTCGGCGTCGACGGTGCACCCTGGTTCCACGGTCGCGCCGCCTGCGTGCTCGTCGGCAACACGGGGAAGATCTTGGGCGGCATCAAGGCGTTCCCCGACGCCAGCTACGACGACGGCCAGCTCGACGTCGGTGTCGTGACGGCCCAGAACAAGCGGGACTGGCTGCGCGTGGGCGTCCGGGCGGTCACCGGGCGGATCGACGGGTCGCCGCTGGTCGACATCACCCAGGGCACCCACGTGACGATGAAGTTGGATCACAAGATGCCGTGGCAGCTCGATGGGGGCGACCGCCCGCCGGCCAAGAAGTTCGACGTGACGATCCTGCCCAGCCGGATCCCGATCTGCGTGGCCGCCTCATGAGCTCGACGACGGTCGTCCCGGCGGTCCACGACTCCGACGCCACACCGTCCGGGCTTCACTTCTGGCCGCTGCGCACCCACGCGCTCGTCATCTGGGCGGTGGGGATCGTCGGGTTGTGGGCGGTCTGGTCGGCTGCCGGTCTCGCCTACGTCCACCTCCTCGACGACGGCCCGGTCGGCGATGCCGACCGCTGGCTGCCCACGTGGTTCGAGGCCCGCCGCACGCCGTTCTGGAACGACCTCACCTGGTGGGGATCGATGGTCGCCGACACGATCGTCAAGATCGTGCTCGTCGCTGTCGTCGGCGCGACGATGATCGCCATCTGGCGCCGCTGGCACGACGGACTGTTCCTCGTCATGGCCGTGGCCGGCGAGGCGACGGTCTTCCTGTTCTCCAGCCTCGTCGTGCAGCGGGAACGTCCCCCGGTCGAGCAGCTGGACACGATCCCGCCGTCGGGCAGCTTCCCCTCGGGGCACACCGCGGCGGCCACCGCGTTCTACGGCGCGTTGTTCGTGATCGTCTGCTGCCACACCCAACGACGGGCGATCCGCGGAGCGTTCCTCGCGCTGGCGATCCTCGCTCCGCTGATCGTGGGCGTGTCCCGCATCCAGCGCGGGATGCACCACCCCGTCGACGTGCTCGGCGGTGCGCTGCTCGGCGTGTGCATGGTGCTCGTGGTGCGCCACGCACTCGATCAGGCGTGCCGGGACACCGACCGCCAGGTCCGTGCCGGCGACCTCCGTGCACCGGACAACGTGCGGCGGCTGGACGTCAGCCGCCCGATCCCCGAGGAGACCGCATCATGAGCACGCCATTGCTGTCCGGCCGCACCGGATCGGACGACGTCCAGCGGTTGGCCCGCGAGCATCCCGGAGTCGTGACCGTCGCCAAGGTCGGCTGGGTCGCGAAGGGGATCGTCTATGCCCTGCTCGGCTTCCTCGCCGTGCCGATCGCACTCCACGGGTCGGGTGCCGACGACGGCGGCACCGGCAGCACGCAGGCCAGCCAGAGCGGCGCGGTCGCGCGGATCGCCGAGTCGAGCGCCGGCGCGCTGGCGTTGTGGCTCGTGGCGATCGGCCTGTTCTTCTACGTCGCGTGGCGGCTGGTGTGCGTCGTGCTGCCGGCAGGCAACGGCGCCAAGGCCTGGGTCACGCGGATCGGCTATGTCGTGAGCGCAGTCGTGTACGTCACGCTCGCCTGGACAGCGATCTCCTTCGCCCGCGACAACCCGGCCCAGCCTGCGCAGGGCGGCACCGAGGACTCCAGGATCGAGCGCTTCACCCGTAGCCTGATGGAGCACTCGGCCGGACGGTGGGCCGTCGGGCTGATCGGCCTCGTGGTCATCGCCATCGGGGTGGCGTTCATCGTCCGCGGGGTCACGGCTGACTTCCGCAAGGAGCTCGAACCCGGCGGCGTCAGGCCATTCAGCGAGCAGACGATCACCAGGCTCGGCCAGGTCGGCTGGGTCGGCCGGGGGCTGATGATGATGATCGTCGGCTGGTTCCTGACGCAGGCAGCGATCCACTTCGCGGCCGCGGAGGCCAAGGGCATCGACGGGGCGCTGCGCGAGGCGACCGGATCGACGCTCGGCACGCTGCTCGTCCTCTTCGTCGCGGTGGCCCTCATCGTCTACGGCGCGTTCTGCGTGATCTCGGCGCCGCGGGCCCGGCTGCGGGGCGCCGACTGAGATGCCCGTGGCGCTCGCCGTCCTGCTCGCCGCCCTCGTCGGCGCGGGGCTGGTCTGGCTGACCTCGCGCCAGCCGGCGGGCCCCGATCCCGTCGACCCCGAACGCAAGGAGCGTTGGCTCGTCCGCTGGCTCGGCAGCCACCCGCGGTTCGGGCACGTCGCCCGCTCACTCGACCGCCGCGTCGCGGGCGGCCTGGCGCTCGTCGTCGGGCTGGCCATCACGTTCGTGACGGCGCTCGTCGTCGGCCTGGTGTTCGACATGGTCGGCAACGGCAGCGGCCTCGCCCGTTGGGACCGGTCCGTCGCCGAATGGGGCAGCACGCACGCGACGGACTGGTCCACCGACCTGCTGTCGTCCCTCACCAACCTGGGGGGCACCGGGTACCTGGTGATCGTCGCGGTCGCGGTCGCCGCCTACGACCTCGCCAGGTGGCGGAACTGGAACGTGCCCGTGTTCCTGCTCGTCACGATCGGCGGGGTGGCGCTGCTGAACAACTGCGTCAAGTGGATCGTCGAGCGCGATCGTCCCGACGTCACGCACCTCGTGGGCTCTGCTGGGTCGTCGTTCCCATCGGGCCACTCGGCGGCAGCGGCGGCCGCCTGGAGCGCGTTCGCGCTGGTGATCTCACGGCACCGGCATCGGCGGGGCAGAGCGATCGCCGCTGGCGCTGCGGCGTTGATCGCCATGTCCGTCGCCGCGTCGCGCGCGCTGCTCGGGGTGCACTGGCTGACCGACGTGATCGCCGGCCTGGCGATGGGCTGGGGCTGGTTCCTACTGTGCGCCCTGGCCTTCGGCGGGCGCCTGCAGTTGCTCGGCGAGCCCGTCGAGCGAGTCGTGGAGCGTCAGAGCGACGCCTCGGCGGCGACGGTCAGCACCGGCTGACCGTCACCGTCGGGGTGGGCCCGCTCCAACACCATGCGTGCGGTGCCGTCGGTGAACTCGAGCAGGCACATGTGGTTGGCGAAGAACGGGCCCTCCTGCACCTCCCACCGCACCTCGTCGCGGGTCGCGCCCGACGCCCGCCGGAGGGCACGGCCGATCCACTTGCCGGCTCGGCTCAACCCGGCCTGCATCGCTCGCCGCTCGCGGGTCTTCAGCACGTTGCGGATGGGTGAGTTGACGATCTGGTGGACGCGGCTGATCGGTGCCGGCACCCCGGGCCGGTCGGGGAAGGTGGCGACGGCGCGGAAGCTGAAGTGCACGTCGCCGGACACGAGTGTGACCGTCGCCGGCGGGGTGGGCGATGGATCCTCGCCGACGGTGGCGACGTCGCGGAGCAGCTCCATCATCTGCACGTAGGAGTCGTGGAACGCCGACCAGTCCTCCAGGTCGAGCGCCCTACGCACCTTCTCCCCGAGCGGCACGAACCACCGGCCCCACGCGCCCTCGCTGACCCGCTCGTTCCAGTGCTCGAGCTCGTGCAGCCCGCCGGGCATGACGACGGGGATCGAGGTGGCGATGACGAGGTGCTCGCAAGGTTGGTCGGCGCGGTCGCGGATGAACGCCCATTCGTCGTCGTCCACCATCTGCCGCGCGCCGGGCGTGAGCACGCGACCGTTGCGGCTGTCCACCACGACGAGCCGCACGGGCCCGAGATCCCGGCTGTAGCTGAACGGGTACCCGCCGGGCACGGGCGTGAACTCCTCCGATTCAGCAGCCCACGCGCGCAAGGCCTCGGTCGCGTCGCCGGACTCCTCGAAGCGGGCGAGCATGCCTTCGGCGCGGATCTCCTCGGGCGCCAGGTTCCCGAGGTGCTGGTACACCCAGTACGACGCCAGCCCGCCGATCACGCGCTCCTGCCACCACGGCTTCTCGCGGATGTCGTCGACCCAGGACAGCGAGGTGTTCCAGTCGTCGATCATGTCGTGGTCGTCGAACACCATGGCGCTCGGTACGACCGAGAACATCCACCGCTCGACGTCCGGCGACCACGACTCGTGGTACAGCCAGGTGTACTCCTCGAAGTCCGCCACGTCGGTGATCGGCGGATAGCGATCGGCGTCGGCCTCCTCGCCGCGCCGGGCCTTGACCTTCTCGCGGGTCGCGGGCGAGGAGTCGTCCGCGTACACCTGGTCGCCCACGAACACGAGCAGGTGCGGCCACTCGTGCGGCGACTGGCCGAGCATCCGCAGCCCGTGGACCTGCAAGGCGTCGACCCCGCGACCGCGCTCGTCGTGGTCCAGCTCCAGGCTCCAGGGCGGCTCGTGAGGCGCCGCAGCCCGGCACGAGCCGAACAGGATGCGCATCGGCCCGCCGTCCAGCGTGCGGATCACGCTCGCCGGGAACGTCGAGCCCGCCGGCGGCCAGCACTGCTCGCCGTCGAGGTGCACCTCGTAGGGGGTGGTCGTGCCCGGCTCGAGGTGCTCGACGATCACCAGCGCGTAGTGATGGCCGCAGACCTCGAACGTCCGGGCCCGGCAGCCGAGCACCTCGACGATCGCCGGGCTGTCGGTCTCCACCCAGATCGTGGCCGTCGTCCGGCTGACGTGCCGGAGCATCGGGCCCAACAACAACCGCTGCACCGGCGGCAACCTAACCGTTCCCGGCAACCGGCCACTAGCTTCGGGGAATGGCCGACGACCAGCCCGTGCTCGTGTCGCGCAGCGACGACGTCACCACGATCACCCTGCACCGACCGGACGCGCTGAACGCGATCACCGACGAGATGTTGGTGGCGCTGGGCGACGTGCTGGAGGTGGTCGCCGGCTCCGACGCGCGAGTCGTCGTGCTCACCGGATCCGGCCGCGCGTTCAGCGCCGGCGTCGACCTGAAGGCCCTGGGGCAGCGCAGTCTGCGCAACGGGATGGTGGGCGACTTCCTCGACGTCCCCGCCCGCCGCGCCATCGACCTGCTGACGACCATGCCGCAGGTCGTGATCGCCAAGGTCAACGGATTCTGCTTCACCGGCGCACTGGAGCTGGTGCTCGCCTGCGACCTCGCGGTCGCCGCCGAGGGCGCCAAGTTCGGTGACACCCACGCCAAGTTCGGCCTGCGCCCGACGTGGGGGATGAGCCAGCGCCTGGTCGCCGCCGTGGGCATCGGCAGGGCGCGGGAGCTGTCCTACACCGCCCGGACGTTCACCGGCGCGGACGCCGCCCGGTGGGGACTCGTCGTCGACGCCGTGCCTGGGGAGGATCTCGACACCGTCGTCGACACGCTGGCGGCGACGATCGCAGCCAACAGCGCCGGCAGCCTTGCCGCCTACAAGGACCTGTACGGCGCCGCGTCGAACCGCGGCCTGCACGACGGCCTGGCGTACGAGGCCGCCACCGACTACGACATCCCCGACACCGAGGAGCGCATCGCCAGCTTCCGCTGACGACCTTGCGCGTTTTCGGTCCCGGATCCCGCCCGATCGGGCGGGATCCAGGACCGAGAACCATCGGCGTGGGTCACCGCGGGGCGCAGGGCGGTGCGTCTAGGGTCGCTCGCAGTGTCCGCCGTCGCCGCCTCGCTCCCGTCGGTGCGGGAGGCGTCACGGACGCTGCGGCTCGACGGGATCGACCCGACCTCGGCGCTGCCGTCGGGCATGGGCAGCCGGGATCCGAGCGTGCGCAGGTTCCCCGGCGGGCTCGCCCGGGCGGTGCACACGCCCGTCGGGCCCGGCACCGTGCTGTTCCGGTGGACCGACACCGGTGACGTGACGGTGCGGGCGTGGGGCGCGCCGGCGGCGGCCGACTGGTTGCTCGACGCGGCGCCCGGCTGGCTCGGCATGGGTGACGACGTCTCGTCGTTCCAACCCACAGATCCGCTGGTGGCCGAGGTCTGGCGTCGATCGCGCACGCGCCGCCTCGGTGCATCCGGGCTGATCTGGTCGGAGCTCGTGCCGACGATCGTCAGCCAACGGGTGCAGTTCGCCGACGCGATCGGCAGCTGGCGGCGGATCGTGCGCTGGTGGGGCAGTGACGCCCCAGGGCCGGCGAGCCTGCAGCTGGTGCTGCCGCCCTCGCCCGAGGTGCTCCGCACCAAGACGTACACCGATCTCCACCGGCTCGACGTGGAGCGTCGCCGGGCGGAGGCGGTGCTCGTCGCCGCCCGCCACGCCGCTCGTCTGGAGGAGGCGGCGTCGATGTCGGTGCCGTGCGCAGCGGCTCGGCTGCAGGCGCTGCCCGGTCTCGGTGCGTGGACCGCGACGACGGTGGTCGCCTCGGCGCTCGGCGATGCCGACACCGTGGTGCTCGGCGACTTCTGGATGCCGACCATCGTTCGCCACGCCTTGACCGGTGATCGGTCGTGGTGTGACTCCGACGAGCAGATGCTCGAGCTGCTCGAACCGTTCACCGGCCATCGCTGGCGGGTCGTGACCCTGCTCGCTGCGGCGGGCTACCAGCCGGCGCGTCGGGCGCCGCGCCGCCAGCGTCAACGCATCGCCCACTACTGAGCGGGCTCGACCCTCGCCACGTTGGCGGCCTCGCCCGGGTCGGGATCGGTGGTCAAGAACGCGTCGAGCATCTCCTCGGCGACCGTCGCCGTGGTCAGTCGCAGCCCGAACGCGAGCACGTTGGCGTCGTTCCAGCGGCGGGCACCGCGAGCGGTGTCTGCGTCGGTGCACAGCGCCGCCCGGACGCCCGCGACCTTGTTGGCAGCGATCGACACGCCGGTGCCCGTCCAGCACGACACGACCCCGAGGTCACAGCGTCCCGACGCGACGAGCTCGGCCACATGGCGTCCCACGTCGGGCCACCGGTCGCCCTCGCCGGCGACCTCGATCCAGTGGCCGCGCACCTCGAGGAGCTCGCGCACCCGGTCGGTGACGGCGGTGCGCTCGTCGGTGCCGAAGGCGATCCGCATGCCTCCACACTCGCGCGCCGGGCAGACTCGCACCAGTGACGAACCTGCTCCTGGTCAGCGACACGCACCTCGTGCGCGGGCAGGAGGAGCGGCTGCGCTCGCTGATCGCAGAGGAGCTGGCGGCGGCCGATGCGATCGTGCACGCCGGCGACGTGGTGGACGAGGCGGTGCTGACGATGCTCGCCGTCCACGCCCCGGTGCACGCGGTGCTCGGCAACAACGACCACGGGATGCACCTACCGGAGCGGATCGAGGTCGATCTGGACGGCTGCCGCGTCGCGGCCGTGCACGACAGCGGTCCGTCGAAGGGCCGCGCCGAACGGTTGCGGCGATGGTTCCCGACCGCCGACCTCGTCGTGTTCGGGCACTCCCACCTGCCGTGGCACGAGACCGACGTCGCCGACGACGGTCACGTGCAGCACCAGGTCAACCCGGGCTCGGCGATCCAGCGCCGGAAGGCGCCACATCGCACCGTCGCGTTTGTCGAGGTCGAGGGTGGCCGCGTCCTTGCTGTCCGCCACGTCGTGCTCGACTGACGCCACAGCGCGAACGGGGGTGCGCCCGTGGGCGCACCCCCGTTGCTACTGGTGTCGGAACCGGCGAAGCGTCGTTGATGCCCGATGGACGAGGTCGGGCCGCCGCGCCGGCGGTGGATGGCTGAGATTCACCGGGTGGTCCAGCAGAGCCGCCTCAGCGGCCAGCCACCTCCAGAGTCCGAGATCTGTGCATGTGTGGGACCACCTCCTTTCTCTGGTGCGTCCAGTCAACCACAACGACGCCGGGAGGTGGAGCGCGAATTTCTCCCTCCCAGGGTTCGGGGTGGCACGCTGCCCGCCGTGTCCGAATCGCTGTCGAACCCGGCCTGGTTCTCGCTGATCACGACGCACGTCGCGTTGGGAGAGGGGTCCGGGCGGGCCCGCCGTTACGTGCCCGACGTGGCCGCGTTCGCGGCCGTGGATCGCTACGACGACGACGGCTGGTCGGCGTTGGCCGAGCTGCAGGGACCAGGGGCGTCGATGATCGTGCTCGGCCCCGTCGGCCTGGAGGCGCCCGCCGGCTGGGAGCGGCTCGGCGGTGGGTTGAGCCACCAGATGGTGCTCGGCTCGCTCGCACCCGCTCCGGCAGCGATGCCGGCCATCCGGCCGCTCGCGTCCGACGACGTGCCGCAGATGCTGGAGCTGGTCGAGGTGGCCCAGCCGGGCCCGTTCCGGAAGCGGACGATCGAGCTCGGCCGCTTCGTCGGGGTCTTCTCGCCGAACGGCACGCTGCTGGCGATGGCTGGCGAGCGGATGCACCCGCCGGGGTTCACCGAGGTCAGCGGTGTGTGCACCCATCCGGACGCCCGCGGCCAGGGTCTGGCACACGCGCTGAGCCATCACGTCGCGACGGGGATCATGGAGCGGGGCGAGACGCCGATCCTCCACGTGGCGTCGTCCAACGTCGGCGCCCAGCGCGTGTACGAGCGCCTCGGGTTCCGCCTCCACCAGCACCTCGACTTCCTCGCCCTGCGCACGCCGACCTGAATCCCAACGTGCGGTCGAATCGAGCCCGGAACGGGCTCGATTCGACCGCAGGTTCGCATCGGTGGGCCGGGATCAGCGCGTGCGTGTCGGCCAGGTGTTCCAGGCGGCGACGTCGGTGAGGGGGCGGCGCGGTGCGGGGCGGAAGTCCTCGCCGAGCGTGTAGGCGACGGGGAACAGGCCGACCTGGGTGTGGCGCTCGTACGGGATGCCGAGCAGCTCGGCCATCTCCCGCTCGCGGTGGAGGTGGATCGTCGTCCACGAGCTGCCGAGGCCGCGGCCGCGCAGGGCGAGCATGAAGCTCCACACAGCGGGGATCATCGAGCCCCACCGCGTGGCCTGGTGGAAGATCGTCGCGTCCTCCATCCGGCCGGCCATCGTCGGGACGACGAGCACGGGCACGTCCTGGAGGTGCTCGAACAGGTGCAGCACCGACTCGGTCATCCGGATCTCGTCGGCGCTGCGCGGCGTCGCCGGTTCGGAGTTGGAGGTGACCGTGCGGTCCGAGTAGCCGCCCGCCGACGCCCGGTAGATGTCGGCCATCGCCGCACGGAGGTCGGGATCGTCGACGATCACCCAGCGCCACAGCTGCAGGTTCCACCCGTTCGGCGCCTGGAACGCGACCTCGAGGCACTCCTCGATCACCGAGCGCTCGACGGGGCGGCCGAGATCGAGGCGCTTGCGCACCGAGCGGGTCGTGGCCAGCGCGTGGTCGAGCTCCATCGGCGTCAGCGCCGCCGGTTCTCCGGCCGCAGTCCCGGGCGCTCGAGGAACACGTCGGCTGGGTCGACGTTGACGCCTGGCCGGACGATCTCGTCGATTCGGTCGAGCACGTCGGTGCTGAGTCGCACGTCGGGTGCGCCGAGCTGCGACTCCAGCTGCTCCATCGTGCGCGGCCCGATGATCGCTGACGTGACGGCTGGGTGGTTGAGCACGAACGCGAGCGCCAGGTCGACCACCGAGATGCCGGCATCGTCGGCGACCTCGGCCAGCTGCTCGGCGGCGGCTCGCTTGGCGGGGTGCGGCGGCCTCGGTTCGTTGCCACGGCTCTGGTTCAGCCGCTCGCGGTGCGACTCGCCGGGGTCGACGCCGGCGCGGAAGCGGCCCGAGAGATAGCCGCCGGCCAGCGGGCTCCACGGGATCACGCCCATCCCGTAGCGCTGCGCCACGGGCAGCACGTCGTTCTCGATGCCGCGCACGAGGATCGAGTACGGCGGCTGCTCGCAGACGAACCGGACCGTGCGGCGTCGGTCGGCCGACCACTGGGCCTCGACCACCTCGTGGGCGGGGAACGTCGACGAGCCGACGTAGAGCACCTTGCCGGCGCGCACGAGGTCGTCGAGCGCGGCGAGGGTCTCGTCGATCTCCACCGCCGGATCCGGTCGGTGCACCTGGTAGAGGTCGATGTGGTCGGTGCCGAGCCGGCGCAGGCTGTGCTCGACCTCGCGCACGATCCAGCGCCGGGAGATGCCGCGGTCGTTGCGATCGGGGCCCATCTTGCCGTTGACCTTGGTGGCCAGCACCACCTCGTCGCGGCGCCCGGTGATCGCCTTGCCGACGATCTCCTCCGACTCGCCCTGCGAGTAGACGTCGGCGGTGTCGATGAAGTTGATGCCCGCGTCGAACGCACGGTGGACCATCGCCACGCAGTCGTCGTGGTCGCGGTTGCCCCACTCCCCGAACATCATCGCCCCGAGGCACAGCTCGCTGACCTGGACGCCGGTTCGGCCGAGGATGCGGTACTCCATTCGCCGGACCGTACCGGTCGCCTCGGCTCGGGGCCGTGTCGCACGCTCGCTTCGGAGCCCTGTCGCGCGCTCGCTTAGGTTCGCTGGCATGTTCGATCCCGACACGCCCAACCCGCAGGTGCCCGAGGACGTCGCCGCGATCCCCGACTGGAACCGGCTGCTCGACGGCAAGGTCGCGGTCGTGACCGGCGGCGGCGACGGCATCGGTGGGGCGATCTCCCGCCTGTTCGCCGAGCACGGGGCGACGGTCGAGATCGCCGAGATCGACCCGGAGCGTGCCGAGCGCAAGCTGGCCGAGATCACCGACGCCGGCAACACGGCGCGGGCCCACGTGCTCGACGTGACCAAGTACGACGACGTGGCCCGGTTGCGCGAGGAGGTGCTCGGCACCCATGGGCGCATCGACGTGCTGATCAACAACGTCGGTGACTTCCGCCCGCTCGTGCGCTTCGACGACTCGACCCCCGAATCGTGGAACTGGCAGTACCAGATCAACCTCGAGCACATGTTCTCGACCTGCCGCGCGTTCATCGGGACGATGGTGGAGCAGGGCAAGGGATCGATCGTCAACTTCCACTCGGTCGAGGGCATGCGTGGCTACCCGGGCGATCCGGTGTACGGCGCGATGAAGGCGGCGGCGGTGCACTTCACCACCTGCCTCGCTGTCACCTATGGCCGCTACGGCGTGCGCGTCAACGGCATCGGGCCCGATCTGACCCAGACGCCGCAGGTGGACTACACGGCCCGTGCCGTCGGGTTCGAGCACCTCTGGCCGGCCTGGGCGCCCGTCGGCCGGATGGGCTGGCCGGAGGACCAGGCGCGCGTCGCGCTGTTCCTCGCCTCCGACATGTCTGCGTTCGTGACCGGTCACAACATCCCGACCGACGGCGGCACGAAGGCCGGCGCCGGGTGGTTCTTCTCGCCCCGCGAGCGATCCTTCGTCAACCGCCCGACGGGACTGTGAGCAGCTCGATGGACCTGGCGATGACGCTGCCGACGATGCTCCCGCAGACGCGCGACCAGACGCTGGCGTGGATCCGGGGCATCGACGAGGGACCGTGGTCCAGCCTCGCCGTCCCCGAGCGGGTGACCTACACGAGCCACTCCCTGACCGTGCAGCTCGCCGCGGCCGCGGCGCTCACCGAGCGGGTCCGGCTGTGGAGCACGATCGTGATCCTCCCGGCGCACGACGCAGTGCAGGTCGCCAAGGACATGGCGTCGATCGACGTGCTGAGCGGCGGGCGCCTGACGCTGGGCATCGGCGTCGGTGGTCGCGAGCACGACTACCGAGCGATCGGCGCCCCGTTCGACCGGCGCTGGCAGCGGATGGACGAACAGGTCGAGGCCATGCGTCGGATCTGGGCCGGCGAGCCGCCGTTCGAGGACGCCGATCCGGTCGGGCCCCCGCCGGTGCAGCCAGGTGGCCCGCCGCTGATCGCCGGCTCGGCCGGGCCCAAGGCGCTCGCTCGCGCGGCGAAGTGGGCGGCCGGCGTCGACGACCCGACGATGATCGCCAGCGCCTCGCCCGAGGCCGCCGTCGGCGCGCTCGACCGGATCCGCGCCGCCTGGCGCGACGCCGGGCGCACCGACGCGCCGCACACGTCGACGAGCATCTGGTACGCGCTCGGACCTGACGCCGCGGATCGCCTGCGCACCTACGTCGGCAACTACATGCGGATCATGGGCGAACCGATCGCCGACTACATGGCGGACGCGGCGAACGTCAGCACGCCCGACGCGCTGCGCGACGCGGTGCAGGTCTGCGCCGACGCTGGCTACGACGAGCTGATCCTGGTACCCACCACGGCCGATCCCGACGAGCTCGCACGGACCCGCGACGCGCTCGGGGTGTAAACACGCGCGCATGCCGAACAGTGAGTCGAAGGACAGCAGGCCGCCGTCGGAGCTGATCGACGAGCGGATCGACCAACTGGGCGACTGGCGCGGCGAGATGCTCGCCCGCCTGCGCGCCCTCGTCAAGGAGGCCGATCCCGAGATCGTCGAGGAGTGGAAGTGGCGCGGCGTGCCCACCTGGGAGCGCGACGGGATCGTCTGCACCGGCGAGACCTACAAGAGCGTCGTCAAGATGACCTTCGCCAAGGGCGCGTCGCTCGACGACCCGGCCGGTCTGTTCAACTCCAGCCTCGACGGGAACGTGCGCCGGGCGATCGACTTCCGCGAGGGCGAGCCCTTCGACGAAGAGGCGCTGCAGGACCTCGTGCGAGCCGCCGTCGCGCTCAACCAGTCCAAGAAGAAGCGCTGACCGATGGCGACTGAGAAGCCGAAGCTGCTGTCGGGCGGCAACCCACAGATCCCCAAGGGCGACGGCGATGGGCCGGTACAGGCGTACATCGCCGCGATGCCCGGCTGGAAGCACGATGTCGGCCGCCGGCTCGACGAGATCATCGTCCAGGTCGTGCCCGACGTGCACAAGGCGGTCAAGTGGAACTCGCCGTTCTACGGCATCGAGGGCGAGGGCTGGTTCACCTCGTACCACTGCTTCGACGCGTACGTGAAGGTGACGTTCTTCCGTGGGCAGTCGCTGGACCCGATCCCGCCGGTCTCGTCGAAGTCCGGCGACACGCGCTACTTCCACGTGCACGAAGGCGACGACCTCGACGAGAGCCCGTTCGCGTCCTGGGTTCGCCAGGCCAGCGAGCTGCCCGGCGAGCAGCTCTGAAGCACCGCGAGGTCAGCTCCTGACGGGTGGGGGGAGATTGGGTGGTGGCAGGAGGTTCGCGGTGGCGTACGCCGCGGAGCGCCTGCGGCGCAGCTGGTCGATGCGCTGCTGCTCGCTGCCGTCGGCGCCCGTCGTCTCGGGCATCTCCTCGAACCACAGCATCGCGGTGCGCCAGGTCGTGTGGGCGACGACGGTCGTCTCGTGCTCGAGGTGCTGGAGCAGCTGCCCGAGCGCCTCGGGGTGCTTGGCGAGACGCACGGCGACGACGTCGGCCACATCGTCGGCGTCACGCCGGACCCGGAGCTTGGCCGCGGTCAGCGCCCTGGACGCGACCGCGGCGACGATCGCGAGAAGGATCGCGCCGATCAGCCAGGAGATCAGGATCAGGTCGGCGACCTGCCAACCGATCATGAACACCAGGAACAGCCCACCGGCGAGCAGCAGCAGCCAGCTCGCGTAGCGCTTGGCGTTGCCGAGCGACACGCTCGCCGCCGTGACCCACCGAGCATCGACGGCATGGAGGTGGCCCATCTCGTGGGCCAGCATCGCCTCGATCTCGTCGCGTGGCAGCGATGCGACCCCGGCGGTGTGCACGATCACCCTGCGCCGTAGGCCGTGGGCGCTCAGCGCGTTCGGCGCCGCGTCCGTCGTGGCGAACAGCTCGGGGGGCTCGACGCCGAGGCCGATCGACAGCTCCTCGGCGACGTGGTGGATCTGGCGGAACTCGGCGGAGGAGGAGGGTCGAGCCGCGGTGGTGCGCACGACCCGGCCGGGTGCGGCGGAGATCCCGTGGACGACGAGGTAGGCGAGGGAGATCGCGAACGCGACGGCGACGACCGCGACCACGCCGCCGGGCAGCCAGTGCCAGACGCCGGAGTCCTCCCAGAGCGTGCCCGACCACCAGGACTGGAGGCGCACCCAGGCGGCGAGTGCGAGCACGACCAGCGAGGCGTTGCACAGCGCGACCACGACGACACCGCACAGGAACCAGGCGGGCGCACCGAGCCGAGCCCAGGTCCGTCGGGTGTCGAGATCGCGGAGCCGCGGCGGCGCGCCCATCGTTCCATCATCCCAGAGACACGCGAGCGCGGGGGCGAGGCCCGCTACCGTATGGACGATGAAGGCCCAGGTGCCGCCATCCCCAGCATGAGCGTTCGAAGTCCCAGCGTTTCCGTCGTGGTGCCCGGGACGCACCTCATGCCTGCACTGCTCGGCCAGCGCGACAGCCACCTGCGCCGCATCGAAGCCGCGTTCCCCGACACCGACGTGCACGTGCGCGGCAACGAGATCTCCCTCGCCGGCCCCAGCGCCGAGGCCGCCGGCCGGCTGTTCGAGGAGCTCGTGCTGCTGCTGCAGCGCGGGGAGGCGTTCGACGACGCCACGCTCGTGCGCTCGATCGACATGATCAAGGCCGACGAGCGTCCGAGCGACGTGCTGACCGCCGACATCCTGCGCAGCGCGAAGGGCCGATCGGTGCGACCGAAGACCGCCGGCCAGAAGCGCTACGTCGACGCGATCGCCGAGAACATCATCACGTTCGGCCTCGGCCCGGCGGGTACCGGGAAGAGTTGGCTGGCGGTGGCGATGGCGGTGCAGGCGCTGCAGGCCAAGCAGGTACAGCGGATCATCCTCACCCGACCCGCGGTCGAGGCCGGTGAGCGTCTCGGCTTCCTGCCCGGCGACCTCATGCAGAAGATCGACCCGTACCTGCGCCCGCTGTACGACGCGCTGTACGACATGGTCGATCCGGAGGGCGCGCAGAAGCTGCTCGAACGCCAGACGGTCGAGGTCGCTCCACTCGCGTTCATGCGCGGCCGCACGCTGAACAGCAGCTTCATCATCCTCGACGAGGCCCAGAACACGACCCCCGAGCAGATGAAGATG
>CAZMGD010000096.1:0-12237 GCA_964565705.1 uncultured Ilumatobacteraceae bacterium
CAGGTGCCGGTGAGCGACCGCCGCTACTACCCGATCTACCAGACCTGCATCGACCTCGACATCCCGATCATCGCCAACGCCGGCATCCCCGGGCCCCGCGTGCCGGCCGAGTGCCAGCACGTCATGCACTTCGACCAGGTCTGCTACGACTTCCCCGAGCTGCGGATCGTGATGCGCCACGGCGCCGAGCCATGGGAAGCCCTCGCCGTGAAGCTCATGCTGAAGTGGCCCGGCCTGCACTACATGCCGAGCGCGTTCGCTCCGAAGTACTACCCGAAGGCGATCATCGACTACGCCAACAGCCGCGGCGCCGACAAGGTCATGTACGCCGGCTACTACCCCGCCGGGCTGACGCTCGAGCGGATCTTCACCGAGATGCGCGACGTGCCGCTGAAGGACGACGTGTGGCCGAGGTTCCTCCGCGAGAACGCGATCCGCGTGTTCAAGATGGACGGTGTCGCCTGATGCCGACGGCGGTCATCACCGGGGCGGGACAGGGTCTGGGCCGGGCCGACGCGATCCGGCTGGCGAGCGACGGCTTCGACGTGGTGTGCATCGACCGGGCGGGCGACGCTGCGCGGGCCACAGCCGACCTGGTCGGCGGCAGGGCGTTCGAGTGCGACGTCACCGACCGCGATGCCGTGCTGGCGGTCGCCGAGCAGGTGCCCGAGTGCTCTGCGCTCGTGAACAACGCCGGGATCTGGAAGTTCCACTCGATCCTCGACATGACGCCCGACGACGCGCGAGCGGTCTTCGACGTCAACGTGCTCGGCATCGTCTGGTGCACTCAGGCCTTCGTGCCGGCGATGAAGGCCGGCGGCGGGGGCAGCATCGTGAACATGTCGTCGGGCGCGGCGTGGACGAGCTCGCCCGGGCTCGGGCTGTATCCCGCCACCAAGTCGTCGGTGGAATCGCTCACCAAGACCATGGCGCTGGAGCTCGGTCCGGACAGCATCCGGGCCAACGCCATCGGGCCCGGGCTGATCGTGAGCGACGGCACAGCGGCCAGCTACGAGGGCGACGCCGCGGCGAGGCGAGCCCGGGGCGTGCCGATGGGTCGCCTGGGCACCCCGGCCGACATCGCCGACGTGGTCTCGTTCCTCTGCGGCGACGACTCCCGCTACGTCAGCGGTCAGGTCATCTACGTCGACGGTGCCATCACCGCCGGCACCGCCGCCCGCTGACCGGGGGCGCCGGGCGCTGACCGGGAACGGTCCGGTGTCAGAACCCGACGTTGCTGTGAAGCAGGTCAGCGCCTCCAGACTTCTGACACCTCCGCTGTCGAGCCCGAGCGAGGCTCAACCGCCCAGCAGATCCTCCGGCGGTGGCGGCGCTCAGTTAGCGTCCAGGCCATGGCGTCCGCTGGGCCGGTGTCGATGCCGGCGAACCCGACCTTGGCCGCGATCGCTGCCGAGCTCGATTCCCTCGGGACGTGTGCCACCATCTGCGACGCCGAGTGGTTCCACGTGTACACGACCCGTGAGTACGTGCGCTGGACCGACCACCCGCTGCTACCGCAGGATCCGCCGTGCCACTGGTTCGGTCCGGAGATCTCGCAGTGGATGCGCGACGAGCTCGGGCCCGATCACTCCCGGCACCACGAGTTCCTGCTCGCCGCGCCCTACCTCGTGTACGAGACGCCCGGTGGGCGCGACGCTGTGCGCGAGCGTGTCGACCCGAGCCTCGTCGAGCTGATCGACGACATCGAACCCGCCGCCCCGGCGATGCTGTACGCCACCAGCCACCTCACCGCGACCGGTGCACCGATGACCTACGGCGGCGTGCGGTCCGACCTGGCCGTCCTCGTGATGCGCGTGTACGACACCGGCGGGCACCCCGTCGGTTGGGTCCGCGAGTACCGGCCCGCGGTCGGGATGTCGAGCATCTTCTCCGCGCTCGCCTTGGCCGATCCCCGCCACCTGGACCGGATGACCGCGGTGGCGCATGCCGACCGCCGCCCGGCCGCACTGCTGTTCGCCGACCTCGAGGCATCGGTCCCACTCTCCAAGCGTGTGCCGACGGCCCAGTACTTCGCCTTCGGTCGCCGCATGGTGCGCGCGGTCGACCAGTGCGTGATCGACCATGGAGGCATCGTCGGTCGCCACGCCGGCGACGGCGTCGTGGCCTACTTCCTTGCCGAGACCGCGGGATCCGACTCGACTGCGGCGAGGTCGTGCATCGAAGCGGCGCGCGAGCTGCGCGATGTGCTCCGCGACGTGGCGGAGCGCAGCGATCTCCGCGACGAGTCGATGACCTGGCGATTCGGGCTGCACTGGGGGGCCCGACTCTATGTCGGTCTGGTCATGACCGCGGGCCGCACCGAGGTGGCCGGGTTGGGCGACGACGTCAACGACGCGGCGCGCATCGAAGCGTGCGCGAGCGGTGGTCGAGCCCTCGCGTCGAAGGATCTCGTCGAGTGCCTGACGGCCACGGATGCCGCGGCGCTCGGGATCGACCTCGGCCATGCCAAGTACACCGTGCTCGCCGAGCTACCGACCGCGACCGACAAGGCGCGCCGCGACGCGCCGGCGATCGCCGTGTGTGAGCTCTGACCGCGCGCGGCTCCCCCCAGGGACCCTTTGCCGTCGGTATACGCTTCCGTCAACGCGACGAGGAGGGGCGATGGGGTTCCGCCAACCGTTCGGCGACGCCGGTCTGCACTGGGCGGCGCGCGCGATTGCGACGCGTCACGGTCGACAGGATCGACGATGTCGCGAGCCTTGACGATCGGGGCCATCGCGCTGGTCGGGGTGACACCACTGCTGAGCCTCGACGCAACGGCCAAGGCCGAGCCCACGGCGATCGAAGAGACCCAAGTGGCTCCGACGACGGCCGTCGCTCCGACCAACGACGAGCCGACGGACATGGAATCCTGGGCGGCGCTGGTCGCGATCCTCGGAGCGATCATCGTCGGCGCCGCCGTGGTCGTCATGGTCGATCGGGCACACCGCGCCCAGGAAGAGCTCGCTGCAGCAGCACTCGCGCGAGGTACGCCGGTCACGTCGAGCACAACGTCTGCGACGGCGAGCGGCGGGTTCGAAGCACTGGTGGACGCGCTCGCGATCACGGGTCCGGATCGACTGGTGGTCGGCGAGAGCGGGGCCTACAGCGTGGAAGCGTCCGTCGAGAACCCGACGTGGCGGCTCTCGGGGATCACGGCCTATGCACAGCGCCTCGCGTCAGCCCACGAGCTGGTGCTCACACCCAACGAGGCAATCGCCGAGCTGACGGTGATCGTGGAAGCGGGGACGCAGATCGGGCAGAAGACGGTCAAGGTCGACCCGGCTCCGAAGCCGCCGGCCTTCGTCATCCAACTGGCGACGCGCAGCTGGGGTCTGGTCGTGGTCGCGACCGCCGTCGTCTTCGGTGCCGTCGCGCTCGGATTGACGGGTCATCTCGATGGGGGCAACTTCGTTGCGTTGGTCGCACCGCTCGCCGCTCTGCTCGGTGTCACCAGCATCCGGGAGGGACGCAGCGAAGGAGGCGACGACGTGTGACGCGGCCGACTCGGTGCGTGCGGACGGCGTGAGGTGAGGCGAGCGCGGTGAACGGCCGGTCTGATGTCGGACCGATCCACGTGAGTGGGGGCGTGTCCGGGCTGGTGGCGAGCGGCACCTACGTGTACCAGGTGCAAGCTCCGGGCGGTGAGATCAATCAGTTCATCGGCGTCGATCCGATCCGTGCTCGTACTCGGCCCTCCTTCGTCCGCCCGCGGCGCATCCCGGAACCGATCGGTCGTGGGGAGCTGATCAGGCGGACACTCCAGGCGCTCCAGACCGAACCGGTGCAACTGCATGCCGGCGACGGCTGGGGCAAGTCGACGATCCTGAAGCACGTCGTTCGCGACACCGCGCTCGAGGCGTGGACCGACGGTGTGGTCTTCGTCTCCGGCTTCGGGCGGACGATCGAGGACCTCGAGCAGGACATCTTCGATGCGTTCTTCGATTCGACTCCGCAGGTACGAGCGACATCATCGCTGCTTCGCGCCCACCTGCGCGACGTCGTCTCCGTCATCGCCGTCGATGACGCTGACCTCAGCGCTCAACACATCGAGCGCCTGCTCGACGACGTTCCGATGAGTGCGTTCGTCATCAGCTCCCGCGAACGCACACTCACGAACGCCACCACCCTTCCGATCGCGGGGCTCGCCACCCCCGACGCCGTCGGCCTGTTCGAACGCGCCCTGGGTCGTGCGCTCACCGCTGTCGAGCTCCCGTCGATCGAACGGTACGCGGGCGTGTGCAGTGGGAAGCCGCAGGCGCTGCGGATCGCTGCAGGAACGGTCGGGCGAGGCACGGTCACGATCGCCGAGTTGGGTGACTGCACCGCCGTGGAGCAGGTCGTCGCCCGGCTGCGACCGGGACTTTCTTCCGAGGAGCTCCGCGCCCTGGAGACGCTGGCGGTGGTCGCTGGCTCCCCACTTCCGTCCAGCGCGCTCGAAGAGCTGCTGCCCGAAGGTGAGGTGGAGGCGATCCTGGAGCGTCTCCGAGACGATGGCCTGCTCTTGTCGGCCTCCCCTCGCTTCTGGCTGCCGCGAGACACCGCCGAGCAGCTGGGTCTCGGCACCAGGTCGGTGGAGTCGCGACGCCTGGTGCTCCTGAAGGGCCTCGCTGGATGGGCAGGACGCGAGCGCGACCCGCGTGAGCTCGTTGCCGCTGGCCCCGCTCTGGTGCGTCTTGCGGAACAGCTCATCACCATCGAGCCGTACGGAGTCATCGAGCTCGCCCGACGAGCGCACGCCGGCTACGCGGTCACCGCCCAGTGGGGGCTGTGGCGGCGACTCTTGGAGGCGAGCCTGACATCGGCACGATCACTCCAGGAGGAGTTCGACACCGCGTGGGCGCTCCACGAGCTCGGATCCCACTCGCTGCTCGTGGGCGACCGTGGGCTCGCCGCCGCCCAACTGCGAGAGGCGCTGACACTTCGTGAGCAGCTCGGCGACATCGCAGGGGCTCGGGTCACTCGCCACAACCTGGACCTCGTCACGGGAGCGATCGGCCGGCAGCGTTGGCGCCGGACGCTGCGCCGGTTGCTCGTCATCGCCGTCGTCGCAGTCATCGGCGTACTCGCGATCGGCCTGGTCCGCGCCCTGATCGACCGGATCGGCGACGAGGACGACGAGGATCAACTGATCCTCGGAGTTCCCGAGATCGACTTCGGTGAGGTGCCGTCGGGCGAGTCACGGGAGACCTCCGTGTCGATCACCAACACGGCAGCCACGCCGATCGACATCGTCGAAGTCCGGATCGACGCGCCGTTCCGGGTGGAACACGGCTGCGGCCAGGTCGAACCCGGGTCGAGCTGTGTGGTGCTGGTCGGGTTCACCGCTCCCCCTCAGCTCGGGTCCGTCGCGGCGGAGCTCGTCGTCGCGCACCATCGGGCCGACGACGAGGTGAGCGAATCCACGATCCCCGTTCGAGGGGCGAGCGTCGAACGGTCGAACGTCGCGCTCGAAGCCTCCCCCCTGCAGGTCGACTTCGGTGTCGTCGACATCGCCGACGGGCTGGTGGCAGCCGACGTGACACTCACGAACACCGGGAACACCGCGGTGGAGCTGTCGCTGGCGCTCGACGAGGGAGTCCGGTTCCTCTTTGCCTCCGAGTGCGCAGTGCTCGGCCCCGGCGAGACGTGTGTCGCCACCGTGGGGTTTGCGGCGAGCGACGACGCCGGGCAGTTCACCGATGTGTTGCACATCGAAGACGGCTCCGGGCAAGGGAGCCTCGACGTGTTGATCAGCGCCACCGTTGCCCGGCCTCCCCCCGAGGTCGTCGAGATCGCGGTCGTCCCCACCGAGATCGCGTTCGGCGAGGTGCGAGTCGGCGATGTCGTCGAGGGTCGGCTGGACATCGCGAACACGGGCGAGGGTGCCACCGAAGTGGCCCTTGGCTTCAGCGACGGCTCGCCGTTCGACATCGCGGCCGTGGACTGCGGCGTGCTCGAGCCGCAGCGGTCGTGCGGCGTGACGGTGCAGTTCGTCGCCGGGGAATCCGGCGAGTTCGCCGATGTGCTGCGCGTCGAGTACATGCCTGGGGACGGCCAGATCGACGTACCGGTGAGCGCGGAAGTGCCGGTGCCTGCTGATCTCGAGTCGGAGATCACCGGTGCCGGCACCGGCGTGCCTCGGGTCGTCGGTCAATCGGATCACTGGGTCATACCGATCGTCGTCGAGATCCGGAACTCGGGTGGGCTGCCCGTCGACGAGCCGTTCAGGCTCACCGTGGAGACGGGCGACGAACGCGAACCCATCCTGCTGCCGGCCGGGAACTCCGAGGACTCGTTCAACCGGGTGCTCTGGAACAGCCCGATCGATGTCCAGCGCACGTCGGAGATGGAGATCTTCGTCGCGTTCGACGCCCGCCTCTACAAGCTCGGGCAGGAGGTCACGATTCGCGTCCACGCCGATAGCTGCGCAGGCGAGGAGATCGAGGTGCCACCGTGCCGCGTCGTCGAGGTGAGCGAGACCAACAACGGCTCCGGCGACTTCACGTTCACCATCGAGGAGGAACCAGATGTCGACTGACGACGATGTGAACCATCCAGACGAACCTGGTCCGGCGCCGACGATCTACATCCAGGGCAACGTGTCGGGTCAGGTCGCACAGGCAGGGACGGGAGGCATCGTGATCCAGAATCAGGCAGTACCTCCCGTCGTGCCGACCTCGCCGGTCACGACCCAGCGTGCAGCATCGGTTGCCTGGTTCGACGAGCTCCCACTCGACTGGACCCGCGAAGAGACTCGGCGCACCCACGACCTGCTGGTCGAAGCGTTCCCGTTCACCGTCAGCGCGCTCACGCTCGCGCAGAACAGCGGCCTCCGGCCACAGACCCTCAGCCAGGTCGCTCCCGTCGACCAACTCATGCGCGAGATCCTCGATCAAGCACGCCGGGCGAACCGTCTGCTCGCACTGTTGGCGGAGGTGCTCTCCGACCCCGCGGTCGAGGCGTACCACCAGCCGCTGAACGCTCTGCTGCCCGGTGCGCACGCCAGGATCCGGGAGGCCGCGCTCCTGCGAAGGCCGTCGTTGGCGACGCTGGCGATGCTTCCTCCAGCGGTCGAACTGTGGGCACCGGGCGAGGCAGAGGCGACGGCGATCGCCGATGTCGCCGAGTTCGAGAGGACGATCAACGCCGCCGCCGGGTTCAACGACATCCGCGTGTTCCGCGCCAGGCTCGCCGAGGCCGAAGCCCGCACCGCTCGCGTCGACATCCGGGGCAAAGCGTCGGGCACCGGCTTCCTCGTCGGCGATCGATACCTCCTGACGAACTGGCACGTGGTGAAGAACGCTGCCGGCGACGGTTGCGTCGCCCGATTCGACCACAGCACGTCCGATGCGACAGGAGCAGTGCTGGACGGGCGCCCGGTCGCCTTCGCCGACGACTGGCTCGTCGCCAGCAGCGTCCACGACGAGCACACGGTCGAACTCTCGCCGGACGGGCCCGTCGTCGGCACCTGGGACTTCGCGCTGGTACGGCTCGCAGAGCCGATCGGAGCGCAGGGCATCGGCCCCGATCCGCAGCAGATCGAACGCGGTGTGCGCGGGCACTACCAGCTCGACGGGGGAACGTACGACTTCCAGCCCGAGGAGCCGGTCCTGATCATCGGTCATCCGGCCGGTCGGCCGATGCAGTTGTCCTATGCGAGTCCGGCGCAGCTCCGCACGACGAAGCATGGCAATCGGATTCGCTACCGCACGAACACCGAAGGCGGCTCGTCCGGCTCCCCGGTGTTCAACCGCGACTGGCGGATCGTGGGGTTACACCACGCAGCCGGTCCCACGAAGACCCCTGGCGAACTGGACCAGCAGACAGCCGGCTTCAATCAAGGCATCCCGATGCCGCGGCTCGTGGCCGAGATCCGCAGACAGCTCGCCGGCGCAGCGGAGTTGGCCGAGCTGGCGCTCGGCTGAGAAATGGTTCGGCGCGCCACCGATCTGCGAGCGGTCGACGGCGTCTGACTCCCACGCCGTGTGGGCGCGCCGGTACGGTCGCCGCCGGAGGTAGACGGGGTGCAGATCGACGACCCGGCGCAGTCCCGTCCACGGGACCGCCAGGCCACGTGGGTGCTCGTCATCGTCATCGCGACGACGGCGCTCACCGGGCTGAGCATGTCGATCATGGTCGTCACGTTCCCGGCGATCCGTGCCGACTTCCCGGACGCCTCGCCGGCCCAGCTGTCGTGGATCAACAACTTGTTCACGATCGTGAGCGCCGCGGTGCTGATCCCCGCCGGCGTGCTCGCCGACCGGGCCGGGCGGAAGCGGATGGTGCTGATCGGCACCGTGCTGTTCACGATCGGCTCGGTGGTCGGCGCGGTCGCCCCCTCGCCGGGCTGGATCATGGTGGGACGCACCGTGCTGGCCCTCGGCGCCGCTGCGTACGGGCCCGCCGGCACCGCGCTGCTGATCTCCGCGTTCCCGCCCGATCGGCTGCCGTCTGCGATCGGGATCTGGGCGGTCGTCAGCGGCGTGTCGTCCGCCGTCGGGCCGTCGCTCGGCGGTGTCATCGTCGACCACGGCGGCTGGGAGTGGGCGTTCTGGATCAACCTCCCCATCTGCCTGTTCGTCCTCGCGCTCGGACCGTTCGTGCTCCGCGAGTCCACCCGTGACCGCACCCGCAAGTTGCCGGATCCGGTCGGTGTCGCGCTCGTGATGGCCACCACCTCGGTCATCACGCTCGCCATCGTGCAGAGCAAGACCCAACCAGGTTGGGCATGGCTCGGTTGGAAGACGTTGCTCTGCTTCGCCAGCGGCGGGCTGCTGCTGGCGTGGTTCATCGGCCGCTGCCGCCGCAGCCCGAACCCGTTGCTCCGCCTGGACCTGTTCCGGTCCCGTGACCTGCGCTACGGCTCGCTCGGCGTCCTCTTCACCGGGGTGGGCTTCTACGCGGTCAACTGGGCGTTCGTGCAGCACACCGTCAACCAGTGGGGGTGGGACATCGCCAAGGCCGGCCTGGCGACGTGCCCGGTCGCGTTCACCTCGGGGATCTCGGCGGTGATGAGCAGCCGCGCCGCGAACCGCCACGGGCAGCGGCCGTTCATGATCGCTGGTGCCATCGGGGTGCTCGTCAGCTGCGCGTTCTTGTGGTTCGCGATGGGTGACGAGCCGTCGGTGGCCGTCGTGCTCGTCGGTGGCACGATGCTCGGCATCGCCAGCGGGCTCGTCATGCCCGCGTTCATCGCGACCACGCTGCTCGGCACGCCCGCCGATCAGCACTCGGTGGGCAGCTCGATCAACTTCATGGCTCAGCGCACGAGCGCCACGCTGGGCAGCGCCCTCGCGATCACGTTCATCGCCGGCTCGGTCGGTTCGACCGGCCTGCACCAGTCGATCCTCGTCGGGGTCGTCGGTGCCGTCGGCGCCGTCGTGCTGACGTTCATGCTCGACCGCCCGCGACACGACCGGGCGAGTGCTTCTCGCAGCTACGCGACGAACTGAGCGGGAGTGATCGAACCGCTTGGTCGTCAGACGATCGGGGGATAGGGACCGCGGCGCCAGTCGTTGTCGACCGCGCGATGGGTGATGCGCCAGGTGCCGTCGATCTCGGCGATGTCGTCGTGGTAGCGGACGCCGACGATCAGATTCTCCGGGTGCTCCTCACCGGGGGCGTCGCCACGCCAGTGGTAGGCGATCGCGTAGGTGTCGACGTGTCCGGACCTGCCGTCGCCGCCGACCTCGACCAGCTGGGTGCCGGCGAAGTGCATGGTGACCGGGAAGTACTCCACGCCGGCGAACAGCGACGGAAGGTACTCGGCGAGTGGCGCCGTCGTCCGCGTCCCCTGCACGTAGGCATCGTCGGCGAACAGCGAGCGGACGAGGTCCCAGTCGCGCCGGTCGACGCCGCTCAGGTACTGGAGCGGCACACGGCGCAGGCAGCGCTCCGCCCAGACGATGGTCGCTTGATCGAGCGTCATCCGGGATGCACCTCCTCCAGCCAGTCGAGCGTGCGCCGCAGGCCATCGTCGAGGCGCAGGGGCTGATGGCCCAGGCGCTCGCGGGTCAGCGTGTCGTCGTAGTACGGAGTCGGGAACTTCCGTCGGGTGAGCGCAGCGAGGCTCGGCCCGACCTCGCGCTCGAGGTCCGGGTCGGCGTCGAGCTGCTCGGCGGTCACCTCGTCGACCCGACGGTCGATGCCGGCCAGCTCCAGGGCCCGGTTCACGAACGACGCCGTGCTCGACACGTCCTCGGGCGACGCGAACGCGAGGTACTTCTCACCGGACACGCCGCGCGTCAGCGCGGCGACGGCCGCCGCGGCGACATCGTCCGCGTACGACCACGGGATCGGGAACGCGACCTGCCGCGGCAGCTCGCCGCGCAGCGCCTGGGCGATGCGCAGGTTGTAGCTCGGCGCCTCCATCGCCCGGCCCGGCACCGGCGACGGGCCGAACGTGCCGCCGGGGATGACGACGCACGCGTCGAGCCCTTCGGCGGCGCGGCGCATCGTCTCGACGAAGGCGGCTCTCTTGGTGACCGAGTACGGATCACCCGGCGGGTCGGCGAGGAGCGGTGATCGCTCGCTGAGCGGCTCCGTGCTGTAGTCGAAGTACGTCGTGGTGCCGAGCGCGACGGTCCGCTTCGCCCCAACCGTCGCCGCCGCGTCGAGCACGTGGCCGAGCCCGCCGGTGTTGACCCGCTGGTGCTCCTCCGGGTCCTGTGACGCGCCGCCGAGCACGGCCGCCGAGTGGATCACGTACTCGGCGTCGCCCGCGGCCGCGAGCACGTCGGCGGCGCTCGTGATGTCGCCCTCGCAGGGCGTGACCCCGAGCTCCACGAGCGGCCCGTATTCGCTGCCTGGTCGGACCAGGGCCCGCACCTCGTGCCCGGCCTCGAGCAGGCGGCGACAGATGTTGGCCCCGATCAGACCTGTACCACCGGTGACGAACACGACACTCACGAGCAAACCCCCACGGATCGAAACCCGGCTGGTCTACCACACGATCGTTTGTTCGCGACGGGGCGCGGATGGTGGAACACTGGCGGCGGCGACGGGAGGGACACGGGTGGATCTACACGATGGCGAGCCGTTCTGGTTGGCCCGCGACGGGCTCCCGACGACGTTCCCACCGCTCCTCGCCGACGGCTCGTGCGAGGTCGCCGTCGTCGGTGGCGGCATCACCGGCGCGCTGGTCGCCCTGGAGCTCAGCCGTTCTGGCTTCGACGTCATCGTCGTGGATCGCCGCGACGTGGCCCACGGCAGCACGGGTGCGAGCACGTCGCTGCTGCAGTACGAGATCGACGAGTTGCTCGTCGATCTCGCCGACGAGTACGGACTGGACACCGCCGAGGCGTGCTATCGGGAATGCGGGCGGGCGATCGACCTCGTCCAGTCTGCCAGCGAGCGCGCGGGCGGTCCCCACGGCTTCCGCCGATCGCCGAGCGTGATGGTCGCGATCCACGAGCGCGACGTCACCAAGCTGCAGGCGGAGTTTCACGCCAGGCGCGCCGCCGGGTTCGACGTCGAGTGGCTGGACGCCGACGAGCTCTTGTCCCGCTGGGGCATCACCGGCTGCGGCGGGATGGTGTCCGCGCTGGGCGGCTCCGTCGATCCGTACGCGCTCGCCCACGCCGCGCTGCGCACGATCGCTGCGGCTGGCCACCCGGTGGTCGATCGCACCGAGGTGGTGGGATACGACGCGACGGCGCGGCGCGTCCGGCTCCGCACCGACCGAGACGTCACCATCTCGGCCAAGTGGTGCGTGATCGCGACGGGGTACGAGGTCGAGCGCGTGCTGCCCGGCCTGCCGTTCACCCTCAACACGACGTTCGCGTTCGTGACGGAGCCGATCGCCGACCTCGACGAGACCTACCCCGACGGCATGCTCGCGTGGGAGTACGCGGAGCCGTACCTCTACGCCCGGACCACCGACGACGGGCGGTTCCTCGTCGGCGGTCGCGACGAGCGCTACCGGGACCCGCTGCGCCGCCGCCGGGCCCTGCCCACGAAGCTGCGCGCCCTGCAGCGCGACACGTCACGCCGATTCCCGCGGCTGGAGTGGGAGCTCGGCTATGGCTGGGCCGGGACGTTCGCCGAGACGCCAGACGGGCTCGCGTACATCGGTGCCCACCGCAGCCAGCCACGATTCCAGTTCGCACTCGGGTTCGGCGGCAACGGCATCACCTACAGCGCGCTGGCCGCCGAGTACATCACCCGGGCGCTCCGCGGCACCCCGGTCGATGCGGCCGAGATGTTCCGCCTCGACCGCCCGCCCCGGCGCCCTTGACCGACGGGTCGGTGCGCTTG
>CAZMGD010000096.1:12337-16453 GCA_964565705.1 uncultured Ilumatobacteraceae bacterium
GTTCGGGCGCGATCTGACCGCAGGTTCAGATGTCGCGGCGGGGCTGTGCGCCGGCGTGACGACCGGCGAGGAAGCCGAACACCAAGCCGTTGCCGAGCGTGCCGCCGCCGCTCGGGTAGGCCCACCCGAACACGTTCGCCGCCGTGTTGCCCGCCGCGTACAGGCCGTCGACCACGCCGCCGCCCCGCTTGCACACCTGCCCGTGGCGGTCGATCTGCGGGCCGCCGTTGGTGCCGAGCGTGCCGGGATACATCTCGACCGCGTAGAACGGAGCCGCCTCGATCGGCGCGACGACGCCAGGGGCCATGAGACCGTGCTGGTGGCGCAGGAAGTCGGGATCCTCACCATTCGCGGCGTGCTCGTTGTAGCGGGCGACGGTCGCCTCGAGCGCCGCCGGATCGATGCCGACCCGCTCGGCCAGCTCACCGATCGTGTCGGCGGTGGCCACCCAGTCGGGGTCGGGCTGGCCAGGGAACATCGACAGGATGCGCTGCGAGTCGCGCACGGTCTGGTCGAAGATCAAGAAGCCGGGCCCGGCGTTGGGGAACTCGACGGCTTCGGGGTCATAGGTGCCGAACGCCTTCGGGAAGTCGTTGTACGGCAGCGCCTCGTTGGCGAAGCGTTGCCCGTGGCGGTTGACGACGATCGACGACGGTGCGCCGCGGCCCCACTCGAACTGCGGCACCAGCTCACCGTCGCGAGAGATCTCGGGATCGAACATCGCCGGTGTGCCCCAGTACGACGACAGGTTGGCGAGCTTGGCGTCGGCGGCGATCGCCATCGTCAGGCCGTCGCCGGTGTTGTTCGGCGGGGTGAGCGGCTTGACGTCGTAACCGATGTGGGCGCGCACCAGCTCCGGGTTCCACTCGAAGCCGCCGCAGGCCAGCACGACGCCCTGCCGGGCGCCGATGCGCAACGTCGACCCGTCGTGCTCGACGACGAGCCCGATGACCGCACCCGTGTCGTCGACGACGAGGGACTGCGCCGGCGTGTCGAGCATCGTCTCGACGCCGCGCTCGAGCAGGCCCTTGAACAGGCGGGCGATCAGTGCCGCACCCTTCGGTCGGATGTCCTGCTCCTCCCGGCGCTTCAGGTCGGCCTCCAGCTCGGGCGTGCGCGGCATGAAGTCCTCGGTCAGCGTCGTCGCCGTGCCGAGCGACATCAGGGTGCCGCGCTTGACGAGACGGTCTGCCCAGTCCGGTAACTCGTCGCGCACCGGGTACGGGTTCGCTTCGACGGTGCGGCACGGCATGGGGCGATGGCCGGGGAGCTTCCACGGGGAGTAGTAGTCCGGCAACGGCTGGATGTGCGTCTTCAGCGGGGTGTGGTCCTCGAGGTAGCGCAGCACCTCGGGCGCCGTGTCGACGAAGACCTCGAGCAGCTCGGGATCGGGCTCGCGGCCGCCCGCCAGGCGACGGATGTAGATGAGCGCGTCCTCGCGGTTGTCCTCGAAGCCCGCCTCGCGCATCACGTGGTTGCCCGGCAGCCACACGCCACCGCCCGAGACCGCGGTGGTGCCACCGAGCATCGACGCCTTCTCGACCACCAGCACTTCGGCGCCGCCGTCGTGGGCGAGGGTCGCGGCCGTCAGCGCCGCGCCTCCCGACCCGACGATCACCACGTCCACGATGCGATCCCAGTTCCCCGAAGCTGTCATACCGGCGAGTAGATCACGCGCGACCGTTCCGTGGAAAGCCGTCGATCTCGCGGTGTCGTGTCAGGGGGCGAGCGTGTGGAACCCGGCGAGGCCGATGGTCCGCCGCCAGCGGTTGGCGGGGAGCTCCGGCCGCGCAGCCGCCAAGCACGTCGCGTACTTGCTGAGGCGTAGCGGGCGGCGCCCCATCGACCAGAGGAGCCGATCGATGTCGCCGGCACGATCGGTGCACTTCGTCTCGACGATCGCAAGGTCGGGCAGGAGCACCTGGCCGCCACCGGGAAGGTCCCCGCGCAGGCAGAGGTCGATCGTCGCTCGGCTGCCCAGCAGCGGGTCGAGCAGTGTCGTTCGCTCGTACGAGGTGGTCAACGCCGGCTCCAGCCGAGCGGCGAACGCCGACTCCAGTGCGGCATCGTCGGCCACCTGAGCCGCGTAGGCGCGCTCCGTGCCGGCGAGCACCTCCGGCAGGACGGGCGGACGGGGGCGGCGGTGCTTGACCGTGCGGCCCCGCCGGTCCCGGATCTTGAGCTCCAGCCAGCTCTCCCCGCTGTCGACGTACGTCCGCACGCGCAGCTTCCAACGGCGCGGCCGGCCGTGCGCCGCGGCTCGGTAGGACACCAGGTCCGGCGTGTCGAAGTAGACCGACCGGTACCGGAAGGAGCGCAGACCCTCCATCTCGAGCACCTGCGTGCGGTCGGGCAGTTCGGCGAGGAAGCGGGACAGCTCGTCGGGTGCCAGCAGGTACTTGCGATCTCGCCGGTCGAGCAGCTCGGCGCGGTCGCGCACGTCGTCGAGGTCCACACGCGCGAACCGATGGAGCGGGTCCGGCGGGTGGCGCACGGCACGGCTCACGCCGACTCCATCGTCGAATGGCGTACCGACGCCACCGGCACGGCGGGCTCCCTGCGGCGGTAGCGCACCTCCACCACGGTCGTATCCTCGACGAGGTCGACCTTGCGCACGCGCACCTGGTGCACCGTCGCGCCCAGCAGACGTTCGAGGTGCAACACCAGGGCCGCCTCGTCGGCGAACGCCCGGTCGAGCGTGAACGTGCGCGTGCGGTAGCCGCTCAGCAGCCGCGGATGGTCGCCGATCGCCAACGCGGCGACGAGGGCGGTCATCAGCGCGATCGTGACGCCGTCGCCCGTCCCGCCGAGTCCGGCGAGCAGTCCCAGCGCCAGCGCCGTGAAGTAGTAGGCGATCTCGGCCTGATCGAGCTCGGCCGATCGCAGCCGGATGATCGACAGCACACCGAACAGGCCGAGCCCGAGCCCCGCCCCGAGGGTGCTCGTCGTAGCCAGCACGTCGGTGACGGCGAGCACGCCCAGGTTCATCACCAGGTAGGCGACGAGCATGTCCCGTCGACGGTGCCTCGGGAAGTAGAGGCCGAACACCATGAACGTGATGAGCGCGAGGTCGACGGCGAACAGAGCGGTGCGTGACATGGCGGTCAAGATCGCGGACGAGTCTGGGAACCTGCTGTGCGGATCCCGTGCGTTCCCAAGGCACCGCCACCCGTCGACGGTGAACTCGTCATGTCACAGGCGTCGTGATGTGCACCGGGTGGGGCGAGCCGTGGCTCGCCCCACCCGACACGTGGATCAGGCCAAACGGCGACGACGACGGCGCACGGCCACGAGCAGGAACCAGCCCAGCCCGAACGTCGCTGCGGCGAGAGCCGCCGTCGACATGATCTGCGCACCGGTCGCCGGCAGGTCACCGCCGTCGGGTGGCACGGGGACCACCGGCAGGCTCACGTTGACCGTCGACGGAGCACATTGCTGCGGCTGGCTCGTGTCCGACGGGTTCGACCAGCAGACCGTCGCCGTGTTGGCGATCGTGCCGGGCGCAGCCGTCGCCCGCGGGACCGCGGTCAAGGTGACGAGCGGGGCCATCGACGACACACCGAGGGCGCCGTTGAGCTCACAGTTCAGGGTGCCGCCGTAGCCCTCACCGTCCGCACCGGTGATGGCGCAGTTGACCCACCGCGGGAAGTCGGTGGTGCTGGTGGTGATGTCGGTGATGCGCAGCGCGGAGGAGATCGGGTCGGTCAGCGTCACCGGGTAGGCGACGCCGAGCGTCGAGATGTTCGCCACCGCGATGGAGTAGGTGAACGCTTCTCCCGGCGTGACCGTGGAAGTGCTCGCCGACTTCACGATCGAGAGCGCCGGATCGCGGAGCACCGCGCATCCCTGGGGCGTCACGTCGGGGTAGAGCACGGGCAGCGTCTCGGACGGGTTGATCGAGAACGTGACCGTCATCGGCAGGCGGTAGGCGTAGCTCGGGATCGACGGATCCTGGATCTGCGTGCCGTAGATCTGTGCGCCGGGCGCCAGGGGGAAATCCGACGGCTGGAGGTCTCGCCAACCCGGCCAGCCGACCGCGATGCCGTCGGCGTTGAGCACCATCCCTGGCCACAACAGCTGACCGCTGGTCTGGCCCGCCGGGATCGTGTCGACCCG
>CAZMGD010000097.1:0-16416 GCA_964565705.1 uncultured Ilumatobacteraceae bacterium
CAGGCTTCGATCGCTGCAGCACGGCGTCGAACCACAGCAACGACACGGGCACCGCAGGGATCGACAGCACGCTCGACGACCTCGACGCCGTGGGTCTCGGCCACGCCGGCACCGCTCGCACGGCCGAGGAGGCCGCGCCCGCGTTGTTCACGGTCAACGGCGTGCGCGTCGCCCATCTGTCCTACACCAGGTTCAGCAACACCGGGGCGACGGCGATGCCCTGGCAACTGCGCCTGGTCGCCACCCCGGTGCCGGTCGTCGATGACGTGCGCACCGCCCGCGAGGCAGGCGCCGAGGTCGTGATCGTCAGCATCCACACGAGCAAGGAGATGGAGCGCGAGCCGATCCCCGCCGACCGGCTGTTCGTCGAGTGGCTGACGTCGCAGGCGCCGGTCGACCTGGTGATCCAGCACGGCCCGCACGTGATCCAACCGGTCGAGCGGGTCAACGGCACCGTCGTCTACTGGAGCGTGGGGAACCTGCTGTCGGGCATGGGCGTGCCGGGCACCGGCCGCTACGAGGACCAGCGCACCCTCGACGGGCTGCTCGCCACGGCCCGGTTCACCGAGGTCGCTCCCGGCCGGTTCGACGTGGAGGCGAGCCCGCTGCTGGTGTGTCTCGATCCGGCGACGCGGATCGTGTGGCCCGCCGCGGGTCTCGCCGACCCCTCCACGCCGGCGATCGTGCGCCCCGTGCTGCAGGCCTGCCTCGATCGGTCCCGGCAGGTCATCCCCACTCTCTAGCATCGGCGTCCACCGTCGGCGCCTGATCGACGCGCTGCTGATCGACCCCGCCGGTCGGGGCAGCGCGCGCGTCACCCTGCCGCACCTGGCCCACCGCCTCCGCGATCGCGCCGACCGCGCACCGGCATCCCCCGCACGGCAAGCTGACATGGATGGATGCCGCCGTCTCCGTGCACGATCAGCACCTGGCAGAGATCGAGGAGCGCGGCTACACGATCCTGCCCGAGGTCGTGCCCGAGGCCCTCCGGCTCGAGCTGATCGGGCGCGTCGATCGAGCGATGTCCGCAGCCGCCGTCGAGTTCGGGCCGAACCGGTTCCTCGGCCACCGGACGCGACGGCTGTTCAACCTGCTGTCGCGCGACCCGATCTTCGCCGAGGTGCCGCTGTTCGAGCCAGCACTCACGTTGGCCGAGTCGGTGCTCGACCGCGAGCTCCAGGTCGCGTCGGTCACCGCGATCGAGATGCACCCCGGGCAGGAGGCCCAGCCGTTCCATGCCGACGACGGGTCGATCCCGCTGCCACGGCCGCACGTGCCGCTCAGCTGCGTGGCGATCTGGGCGCTGACCGACTTCACGCCCGACAACGGGGCGACACGCATCGTGCCCGGCAGCCATCGCTTCGACCGCCGGCCCGCCAAGGGGGAGACGCCCGACCACTGGGACGAGGCCCTGATGCCCGCCGGCAGCATCCTCGTCTACAACGGTTCGTCGTGGCACGGCGGCGGGCCCAACACGTCCGGCGAACGGCGGCTCGGCATCGTGTCGCAGTACGCCGCCGGCTGGATCCGCCAGGAGGAGAACCAGCTGCTGGCGTTGTCGCGCGAGCAGGTCGCGGCGTTCCCCGACCGGCTGCGGCGGATGGTCGGCTACAGCACCTACCGCGGACTGCTCGGCCACGTCGACCAGGTCGACCCGGCGACGTGGTTCGACCCCGATGCCGAGACCGACATGATCTGGCGCAGGATGCGCTGAGTCAGCGCGGGCGGACGGCGATCATCGGGTCGGCCGCCGACACGGTCACCGTCGCCGTGGAGCGGGCCAGCTCCTCGTCGAGGCTGCGCACCTCCCCGTCGAACGACGCGGCCGAACCCGGCTCGATCTCCAGGTACTCCGTCGGCAGCCCGATCCGGTCGAGCAGATCGATGAACGGCTCGGGGTCGAGCTCCTCGACGTTCACCATCCGGTGCGTGTCCCACGTGCCATCGGCGATCAGCAGCGCGGCGGCAACCGGCGGCACGCCTGCCGTGTAGCTGATGCCCTGCGATTCCACCTCGGCGAAGGCCTCGGCGTGATCGGACACCTGGTAGATGAGCATCTCCCGCGGCGTGCCGTCCTTGGTGCCGGTGACGACGTTGCCGATGCAGGTCTTGCCGGTGTAGCCCGGCGCCAGGCTCTGCGGGTCGGGCAGCACGGCCTTCACCACCTGCAGCGGGATCGCCTCACCACCGCCGGGCAGCGCGACCGGCTCGTGCGACAGGAGGCCGAGCGTGCGCAGCACGGTGAACACGTTGATGTAGTGATCGCCGAACCCCATCCAGAACCGGATGCTGTTGGCGTCGATGTTCCTGGACAGCGAGTGCAGCTCGTCGTGCCCGGTGAGGTACACGGGCTGCTCACCGACCACGGGGAACTCGAACGTGCGCTTCACGGCGTGGGTCGGGAACTCCTGCCACGTCCGGTCGATCCAGGTCCAGACCTTGACGAACTCACGGAAGTTGATCTCCGGATCGAAGTTCGTCGCGAAGTAGCGCCCGTGGCTGCCGGCGTTGACGTCGAGGATGTCGATCGTGTCGATCGTGTCGAAGAACTTCTTCGCGGCGAGCGCGCAGTAGGCGTTGACCACACCGGGGTCGAAGCCGGCGCCGAGGATCGCGGTGACGCCGTTCTCCTCGCACTCCTCGGCCTTGAGCCACTCGTGGTTGGCGTACCACGGCGGGTCCTCGCAGACCTTGTCCGGATCCTCGTGGATCGCCGTGTCGATGTAGGCGGCGCCGGTCTCGATGCAGGCCTCCAGCACCGACATGTTGACGAACGCCGAGCCGAGGTTGATCACGATCCCCGAGGCGGTCTCCCGGATCAGCGCGGCCGTGGCGGCGACGTCCATCGCGTCGAGCTGGTGGGCGTGCAGCTGCTTGCTCGTGTCCTCGATGTGGCCCTTGCGCTTGACGCTGTCGATGATCGCCTCGCACTTCGACACCGTCCGCGACGCGATGCAGATGTCGCCCAGCACGCCGTTGTGCATCGCCGCCTTGTGGGCGGCCACGTGGGCCACCCCGCCGGCACCGATGATCAGCACGTTCTTCTTCATCGCGTTCCTCCTCGCGTCACGACAGGGTCGCCTCGAAGTCGCTGTAGTCGAACTCGCGCACCACGTCGACGGTGCCGTCCAGGCGGCGCACGACGATCGACGGCATGCGCAGGCCGTTGAACCACGTGGTCTTCACCATCGTGTAGCCCGCGGCATCGGCGAAGCGCACCTCGTCGCCCACGACGAGCGGTGCAGCCAGGCGATGATCACCGAACTCGTCGCCGGCGAGGCAGGTACGTCCGGCGATCGTGACGTCGTGCACGCCCGGCGCCGGCGACGACACCCGCGGGCGCGTGCCGTAGATCAAGTGGTCGAGCATGTGTGCCTCGAGCGAGGCGTCGACGATGGCGATGTCGACCTCGTTGCGCACGACGTCGAGCACCGTCGTGACCAGTTCGGCGCACTTGGTGATCGCAGCCTCGCCAGGCTCCAGGTACACCTGCACGTCGAAGCGGTCGCGCAGGTCGATGAGCAGGGCGACGAACCGGTCGAGCGGGTAGCAGTCAGCGGTGAACGAGATCCCGCCGCCCAGGCTCACCCAGCCGACGTCGCGCAGCAGCCAGCCGTAGCGGTCGGCGATCCGACCGACGGCGGCGGCGAGCGAGTCGAAGTCCTCGTTCTCGCAGTTGAAGTGGAACATCAACCCGTCGAGCAGGTGGGCGACCTCACGCAGCTGGGCGTCGTCGGTGACACCGAGGCGGGAGTGCTTGCGGGCGGGGTCGGCGAGGTCGAAGTGCGAGTAGCTGACGCCGGGGTTGACACGCAGTCCGAGCGAGGTGCCCTCGACCAGCTCGCGGAACCGGTGCAGCTGGCCGACCGAGTTGAAGATCACCTTGTCGGCGATGTCGCGCACGGCGAGCACGTCGTCCTCGGAGTAGGCGACGCTGTAGGCGTGCACCTCCTTGCCGAACCGCTCGCGCCCGAGGATCGCCTCGTACGGAGAGCTGCTGGTGGTACCGTCGAGATACTCGCTCACCAGGTCGAACACGGCCCACGTCGAGAAGCACTTGAGCGCCAGCACCGACTTCGCCCCCGTCCGCTCACGGACGCGCCGGATGATCTCCAGGTTCTCCTGGAGGCGCTGCTCGTCGATGAGGTAGTAGGGCGTGCGGGGCATGGTCATGCGCAGGTCTCTGGGGACGAAGGACGACACGTGCCGCGCTCCGAACCGCGAGCGAGGCGGCCAAAGACGCTACCAGCGACTCCCGGGCCACCATCGGCGCCCTCGGCGGCTGTTCACCGTCCGTTCAGGCGACGCCGACACGCGTTCTCGGTCCTGGATCCCGAGCGAACGGTCGCTGATCAGGTGCGAGAAACCTCGAGTGGGGGCACGCGCTCGTTCTCGGGTGGTGGACCGGGTGGCGTCCCGTCGCCGAACGGCGAGCCCCCGAGCGCCTCGCGGTCGTGGGGTTCCATCCACCCGGCCGGGTCGGGCCCCAGCGGCACGACCTGCGTCGGGTTGATGCTCGTGTGCACCCAGTAGTAGTGGCGCTTGATCTGCTCGAAGTCGATCGTGTCGCCGAACCCCGGGGTCTGGAACAGGTCGCGCACGTACGCCCAGAGCACGGGCATCTCGCTGAGCTTCTGGCGATTGCACTTGAAGTGGCCGTGGTACACGGCGTCGAAGCGGGCGAGCGTCGTGAACAGCCGGACGTCGGCTTCGGTGATCGTGTCGCCGACGAGGTAGCGCTGCGTCGCGAGTCGATCGGTCAGCCAGTCCAGCCGCCGGAACAGCTTGGTGTACGCCCGCTCGTAGGAGTCCTGGCTCTTCGCGAACCCGGCTCGGTACACACCATTGTTGACGTCGCGGTACACGACCTCCATCACGGCGTCGATCTCCTCCCGGTGTTCCTCGGGGTAGAGGTCGGGCGCGCCGTCGCGGTGGTGCGCACGCCACTCGCTGCTGAAGTCGAGCGTGATCCGGGGGAAGTCGTTCGTGACGACCTGGCCGGTCGGGACGTCGACGATCGCCGGCACCGTGATCCCCTTCTGGTAGCCGGGGAACCGGGCCTCGTACGCGTCGCGCAGGAAGTGGATGCCGAGCACCGGGTCGACCTCGCCCGGATCGAGGTCGAACGTCCAGCTCCGCTCGTCGTGCGTGGGGCCGGCGAGCCCCAGGCTCAGCACCGACTCGAGGCCGAGCAGCCGGCGCACGATCAGCGTGCGGTTCGCCCACGGACACGCCCGCGCCGCGATCAGCCGGTAGCGCCCCGGCTCCACCGGCCACTCGGCACCGGCGTCGGCGGTGATCCGGTCGGTGATGTAGTGGGTGTCGCGCTCGTAGGCACCCGACGTGTGGTCGCCCGTACTCGTCGCACTCATGGCCCGACCGTACCCACCCCACCCCGCCCCAGTCAGCGGAGGCGGGCGAGGCAGGTGCGGAGGAGGGCGAAGAACCTCGGGGCGTCGGCGGTCATCGCGACCTCGACGTTCTGCGGCTGGCCGGACCAGTTCCAGATGTCGTGGACGGTGCGGCCGAAGCTGACGCCGGCATTGGTGTCGACGTCGACGTGCATCCTGCGGAACGTGAAGATGCCGGGGTCGAGCAGGTAGGTGATCGTGCACGGGTCGTGCATCGCCGCACCGCCGAACTGGTAGCGGGCCACGTAGTCGCCCTCGAACTTGCTCATGATCCCGGCGTACACGTCGGCCGACTCGTTGCCGATCGCCAGCACGGCGTCGACCTCATCCCGAGTGGCGATCACCTGGTGGGTCACGTTCAGCCCGAACATCACGATCTCGACGTCGGAGCTGAACACGATCTGCGCCGCGTGGGGGTCGCACAGCAGGTTGAACTCGGCGGCGGGGCTGTCGTTGCCGAAGTCGGTGGAGCCACCCATCACCACGATCCGCTCGATGCGGGGGACGATCGCCGGCTCCAGACGGATCGCCAGCGCCAGGTTGGTCAACGGCCCCGTCGCGACCACGGTGACGGGCTCCGGGTGCTGCATGAGGGTGCGGACGATGAACTCGACGCCACCGGGCTCGGCGCTGCGGGTCGGCGGGCCCATCGCCGGCGCGTCCAGTCCGGACTCGCCGTGGAACTGCGACGCGTCGATCCGCGGGCTGAGCAGAGAGCGGGTCGCGCCGCGGTACACCGGCGCGTCGCTGTCCAACCACTCCAGCACGCGCAGGGCGTTGCGGCTGGTGTGCTCGATCCCGACGTTGCCGTACGTCGTGACGACGCCGAGGATCTCGAGCTCGGGACTGGCGACCGCCATCGCCAGCGCGATGGCGTCGTCGGTGCCGGGGTCGCAGTCGATGAGGATCGGTCGGGGCATGCGCGGTGCATTCAAGCACGGCCGTCGCGGCCAGAATCAGGCCCGGTCCGCCACCCCCGACGGACCACCGCAGCTGGGAGGGATCCGGGCGATGACCGACGGAGCCGAGGCACGACGACTGACCGAAGCCGGCGAGGGCGTGCCCTGGCGCAAGTGGGGCCCCTATCTCAGCGAGCGTCAGTGGGGCACCGTCCGTGAGGACTACAGCCCGGAGGGAGACGCCTGGGGCTACGTGACCCACGATCACAGCCGATCGCGTTCGTACCGTTGGGGGGAGGACGGCATGGCCGGCGTCAGCGACGACCGCCAGGAGCTGTGCCTCGCGCTCGCGCTCTGGAACGGCAACGACCCGATCCTCAAGGAGCGGTTGTTCGGGCTCACCAACGCCGAGGGCAACCACGGCGAGGACGTCAAGGAGTACTACTTCTACGTCGACAACGTGCCGACGCACTCGTACCAGCGGTGGCTCTACAAGTACCCGCACGCCGCGTACCCGTACGCCGACCTGATCGAGGTCAATGCCCGCCGCGGCTACGACGACATGGAGTACGAGCTGATCGACACGGGCGTCTTCGACGACGACGCCTACTTCGACGTCGAGGTCGAGTACGCGAAGGCCGGCGTCGACGACCTGGTCTGCCGGATCTCGGTCACCAACCGCGGCGCCGAGGCGGCGACGATCCACCTCCTGCCGACGCTGTGGTTCCGCAACACGTGGACGTTCTTCCCGAACGACCCGGTGCCGTCGATCAGCCGCGTGCCCGGGATCGGCGGTGCCGTCGTTGCCGAGCATCAGGAGCTCGGCGCGATGTACCTCCGCGCCCCGGTCAGCGCCGAGTTGCTGTTCTGCGACAACGAGTCCAACGCCCGGCGGCTCTGGAACGTCGACGGCATGGCCGCCTACCCGAAGGACGGGATCAACGACCACGTCGTCGGTGGAGCGGCGACGGTCAACCCGGCCGGCATCGGCACGAAGGTCGCGGCGTGGACGCAGCTGACCATCCAGCCCGGGGCGACGGAGGCCACGTCCGTGCGCCTGACCAGCGCGGTGCCAGTTCCCGACGATGCGCCGCTCGCCGACGTGGACGAGGTCGTGGCGACTCGCCGCGCAGAAGCCGACGAGTTCTACGCATCACTTCGTCCGGCGGAGGCGACCGACGACGAGGCGATGGTGATGCGCCAGGCGTTTGCCGGGATGCTCTGGTCGAAGCAGTTCTACTACTTCGATGTCGACCGATGGCTCCTGGAGCGCAAGGCCCACCCGATGCGCCGACCCACCTACCACGGCGAACCCCGCAACGAGGGGTGGTTCCACATGCTCAACGCCGACGTGATCTCGATGCCTGACAAGTGGGAGTACCCCTGGTACGCAGCGTGGGACCTCGCCTTCCACTGCATGCCGCTGGCGATGATCGACCCCGACTTCGCCAAGCATCAACTGATGCTGATGCTGTCGCACACCTACCTCCACCCCAACGGCCAGATGCCGGCGTACGAGTGGAACTTCGGCGACGTCAACCCACCGGTCCATGCATTTGCAACGTTGATGCTCCATGACGTCGCGAACCAGCACCGAGCCGCCGACCGCGAGTTCCTCGCCGAATCGTTCTCGCGGTTGATGCTCAACTTCACCTGGTGGGTCAACCGCAAGGATCTCGCCGGCAACAACGTGTTCGAGGGTGGCTTCCTCGGGCTCGACAACATCGGGGTGTTCGACCGCAGCAAGCCGATCGTCGGCGGCGCTCGCCTGGAGCAGGCCGACGGCACCGCGTGGATGGCGATGTTCAGCCAGAACATGCTCGAGATCGCGCTCGTGCTCGCCGCGGACGACGATGCCTACGAGGGGTTCGTGCTCAAGTTCGTCGAGCACTTCACACGGATCGCGTTCGCCGTCGATCCGCCCGGCGACAACGACGACGAGATGTGGGACGAGGAGGACGGGTTCTTCTACGACGTGCTCCGCATGCCCGACGGCACCGGCCAGCGCGTCAAGGTCCGCTCGCTCGTCGGGCTGCTCCCGCTGTGTGCGACCACCGTGATCTCGAGCGACGTCATCGCCCGCTTCCCCCGGATCGCCAAGCAGCTCGACCACTACCTCACCCGCAACGCCGACCTGCTGGCCAACATCGCCGACCCGCGCAAACCAGGTGTGCACGGTCGCCACATCCTGTCGCTGGTCAACGAATCCAAGCTGCGCCGCATCCTGCACCGGATGCTGGACGAGGATCGCTTCCTCGGGCCGCACGGCATCCGGTCGCTGTCCCGTGCCCACCTCGACGACCCGTACCACTTGGAGTTCGGTGGCGACGTACACCGGGTGAGCTATGAGCCGGCCGAGTCGCACTCGGGCATGTTCGGGGGCAACTCCAACTGGCGCGGACCGGTCTGGTTCCCCGTCAACCTGCTGATCATCCGGTCGTTGCTGCACTACTACCGCTACTACGGCAACGAGTTCACCGTCGAGTGCCCCACGGGGTCTGGGGTGCAGAAGAACCTCTTCGAAGTGGCACGAGAGCTGAGCCAACGCCTGATCACGATCTTCACCGAGGACGAGGAGGGGCGCCGACCGGTGTTCGGTGGCAACGAGGTGTTCCAGACCGATCCGCACTGGCACGACCTGATCCCCTTCTACGAGTACTTCCACGGCGACGACGGTGCCGGGCTCGGCGCGAGCCACCAGACCGGCTGGACCGGTCTCGTGGCGAGCATCATCCGGATCGCGGGGTCGATGACGGCCGAGGAGTGGCTGAGCTCGGACGGCCGGATGATGGCCCGCCCGCACCGGGCCGACCAGCCGGCCGCGACCTGATCCATGTCGACGACCACCATGCAGTACACGACGACGAGCGGCGTGATCGTGGAGGGCGACCTCCGCGGCGACCCGGCCGCGCCACCCGCGATCCTGCTGCACGGCGGTGGGCAGACCCGCCACGCGTGGGGATCGACCGCTGCCAACCTCGCCGCCCGGGGATGGCGAACGCTCGCGCTCGACGCGCGGGGCCACGGGCGCAGCGGCTGGCCGACCGACGGCGACTACTCGCTCACGGCCTTCGCGACCGATCTCCACGACGTGATCGAGCAGTTCGGCGGTCGCACGCCGCCCGTGCTGATCGGCGCGTCGCTCGGTGGCCTGACCTCGTTGCTGCTGGAGGGCGAGCTGTGGCCCGGCACGGCGCGAGCGCTCGCCTGCGTCGACGTCGCCCCCCGCCTGGAGGCGGATGGCACCGACCGCATCCGTGCGTTCATGGATCAGCCCGACGGGTTCGGGTCGCTGGAGGAGGCGGCGGACGCGATCGCCGCCTACAACCCGCACCGCGAGCGGCCGAGCGATCTCGCCGGGTTGATGAAGAACCTGCGCGTCGGCGATGACGGTCGCTACCGGTGGCACTGGGACCCGGTGTTCATGACCGGCGGGCGGGGTCCGGCGGAGGTCAGCGACTTCGAGCGGATGCAGGCGTGCGCCGCCGCGCTGCGCTGCCCGGTGCTGCTGGTGCGCGGACGGATGAGCGACGTCCTGAGCGAGGAGGGCGCCCGCGAGTTCCTCGAGGTCGTGCCGCACGCGAGGTACGCGGACGTGTCCGGCGCCGGGCACATGGTGGCCGGCGACCGCAACGACGCGTTCACCACCGAGCTCGTCGGCTTCCTCGACGACCTGCCCGGGGTGTAGCTGGTACCACCACGCAAGACGCTGGGTAGCGCGGTCGATCCACGTCGCCGGGCGGCGCACGATGCACTCGTCAACCACGAACGCTCCCTACGGGCGTTCACCGCACGAGGAGCATCATCATGAGCACCACCACCCTGCCCCACCCCAACGTCTCGGCGACGCGCCAGATCTCCGCCGACGAGGCGACGCGCCAGATCCGCCGATGGGGCCTGCATCGACCGCACCAGCGCCTCCGCCAGTTGCACGAGCAGATCGTCGTCTGGGGTGTCCGTGCTGGCGCGGCGGCCGAACGTGCGCACGACGTCCTCCGGCGAGCGGGCCGAGCCCACGCGAGAGACGGGCGTGCGCGGCGAGGGCCCATCGCCGGCACGGCCGCCACAGCGCTCCACCGACCACGGCGGCGGCGACGACGGGGGCGATCCTCCAGGTGCCGGGGCCCGGCAGCCGTCCGGTGCGCTCGAGCCCGGCGACGACGCTGAGGAACGTCGATTTGCCGCAACCGGGCGGGCCGGTGAGAGCGACGAACTCCCCGGCGTGCACGACGACGTCGACGCCGC
The DNA here is from genome assembly GCA_964565705.1 of uncultured Ilumatobacteraceae bacterium. Classification (GTDB taxonomy): domain Bacteria; phylum Actinomycetota; class Acidimicrobiia; order Acidimicrobiales; family Ilumatobacteraceae; genus CAZMGD01. The sequence continues at coordinate 10,556 of CAZMGD010000097.1, forward strand.
GCAGCGCGCGCACGGGCGCGGTGGCGGCGTCGAACGTCCGGCGCACGTCGTGCGCCTCCAGCACGGTCACGGCCGAGCCGTCTCGGGGGTCGGACACGGCGACCACAGGATGCCCGAAACGACCGGCCGCGAGCACGGCGCGGGGATCACGCGACGGTGATCGTGTGCTGCATGCCGGCCAGGAAGCTGGGGCGGACCATCCTCGCCGCCGCCCTGGTGGATGAAGCAGACGAGGAAGTAGTCGCCGGGTGTGAGGTCGACGGCGACGTAGTTGGTCGTGCGGGGCCCACCGAACGTGACGCCGGTGAACTGGAGCTTGGCCATCGCCTCCTCACTCGGGCAGGGCCAGCAGCTCGCCGAGCGGCTCGGTCACGCCGTCGGCTGCCTTGAAGGGCACCATCTCGTGGTCCTCGACCCCCTGGTTCTCCAGCGCGAAGCTGACCCCGGCCGGCGTCGGGCGTCGCCGGAGCGTTCTCGAACACGTACTCGACCGCGCCGATGTCGACGGCCCGCAGCTCGCAGCCCTCGTGCACAGCCGTCCGACCGTGGTGATCGCGTCGGCCGTCTCGGGGGCCCGGAGCGCGGACGGGTCGCCGGTCTCGCCGATCTGGGTGAACGTGTCGCGCATCGTCTCGGCCGCCTCCTTGGCCTCGCCGTCGAGGTTGGGCACCATCGTCTCCGCGATGGGCACCAGCGTGTCGGTGGCGTAGGCCTGGATCTCGGCGGGATCCTCCGGCGCCGTAGGCGACGGCCGCGTCGCACGCCGCGGGATCGAGGGATGACGACGAGCCGTCGTCGTCGTCCCCGCAGGCGGCGAACGTGGTCAGCGACAGCGAGGCGAGGGCGAGCGTGGCGAGTGGACGGGTGCGGCGGATGCGCATGAGAGGTGCTCCTGGCGAGACGTCGATTTGAACGTCTGCCATGGAACGCTTCCGGCGCTCGACGGTCGATGACCCCACCTGGTGGATCGACGGTGGTGGTAGCACCCCCGACGCGTCCGGTCCGGCCTCGAGCAACTCGCGGTCGGCGTCCCGACCCGCCTCCGTGGCGATCTGCTCGTCGATCAGGCGATTCGTGGCGCGACCATGCGGTGGGCTGACTCGAGCAGCTCGGCGATCTCGGTCCCGTCGGCGGCGTCCGGATCGCCGATGCCAAGGGCGAACCAGCCGCGGCTGCCGTGATGTGGAGACACGGCGAATCGGACGTCGTCGCGGAGAGCTTCGAGCTCGTCGGCGTCAGCGAGGAAGTGCAATGAGCGGCCCGAGCAGTTCCAGCGTGGTCGACCGGGCGACGTCTCCCCGTTGAAGATCGCGAAGCGGTGGCGGCCAACTCCGAACAGCGGACGGTCCTGGAGTGCTACCTCCTCGACGTCGTCGAAGCGCTCACAGATCGCTCGGATTCGACCGAGCACGATCTCGTCGAGCGCGCCCGCGTCGTCTCCTACGCCCCCAATCCCAGACTCATGCACCGAGGCGGCTCAACTACCTCGGATGTGCTCGACGAGTTGGTCGACGACCGTGCCCCAGCCCTCGTGGAAGCCCATCTCTGCGTGCTGCTTGGCGCCGTCGGGGTCCTGGTGGACCGCGATGGCACGGTAGGTGCATCCACCGCTGCCGTTGTCGGCGAGCTCGAGGATGGCCGTGAAGGGCAGGTCGTCGGTCTGGGGCCGGTAGTCGGCGGTGAGCACGCTGGTCCACACCAGGCGTTCGTTCGGGCTGACCTCCAGGTAGCAGCTGGTGCCGTCCATCATCTGCTCGCCGTCGGGGTCGTTCATGATGGTGCGGAACCCGCCTCCGGGCCGCAGGTCGATCTCGCAGAGCGAGATCGAGTACGGCCGGGGCGCGAACCACTGCTTGATCGAGTCCGGGTCGGTCCACGCCTCGAACACCGCCTGCGGAGAGACAGGGACGTCGCGGATCAGCTCGAGGTCGAGGTCGGGGTTGACGGGGTGCGGGGTGAAGGTCACGGTGACTCCTTCTGGGCGATGAGGAACTGGTCGAGTTGGTCCAGGCGCTGCTGCCAGGTTCGGCGTTGGCCGGCGAGCCAACCTTCCGCAGCGTCGAGACCGGATGGCGCCAACCGGTACGTCCGGGTGCGCCCCTTCTTCTCCGACGCCACCAGACCCGCCCCCTTCAGCACCTCGAGATGCTGGGTGAACGACGGCAACGCCATGGCGAACGGTTCGGCCAACTCCGACGTCGACGCCGGACCCGACACGAGCCGCTCGATCACCTGACGACGGGTCGGATCGGCCAGGGCCTTGAAGACCTGATCGACCCGATCCGCACGCTTCGGCACAGACGCGAGTCTCACCCATCACCAACACTTAGGTCAATACCTAAATGTTGAACTTGGTCAGGCGACCGTTCGCCCACGGGCAGGGCCACGGGCACGGAAGTGCGCAGTGCCGTGACTCACATCCGTCTTCAGACTGCGCACTTCGACGCTGTGGAGCTCGAGCCGGTCCACGCACTGCCCGGGCTCAGCGCCGATCTCGGTCGGCCTGTTCATCGGCGGTGGCGCGCGCGAACTGGTTCGACCGACGATGAAGGAGACGATGATGAAGCCGCTGCTGCCACCTGCTCATGCGGATGTGATGACGGACTCGCGACGTGGACGAAGGACAACGCCGCCGACGGCGACGAGCTGGCGCGTGCCGTTCGAACACATCCGGCGGCTGCACGCTGAACTTGCCGCCGCCGTGGAGGTGCTCGCCGAGACGGAGGCAGCGGTGCAGACCGAACGTCGGCGACACCTGGCGACGCAGCGCAAGCTCGACCCGGCGACGGCGGACCTCGACGGTCATCGTGCGAGCGATGAGCGTCGAGCCGAGGAACTGGCGGCGCGGGATGAACTGAACGCGTTGCGGACGGACAACAGCCGGCTGCGCGCACAGCTCACCCTCGCCGCGAAGCGCGCTCAGCCGGCCGGGCCGAATCGAGCGAAGCAGCGTCAAGCCGCCAAGCGAGATCGGCGAACCGAGCGTTGAACCACCGATCAAGCCTGGCTTGCCGCGGCGGCTCCGAAGTCGTGGCGGGTGTGGGTGAAGGTGCCCTTGCCGAACGCCAGCACCCTGGCTGGGGTGACGGTGAACACGAGCGCCTCGCCGCTGCCGTGGTGGAAGGCGCCGTCGCCCACCTCGTACTGCCACTGGCCATCCCACTTCGAGCGCCAGGCGTCGGCGAGACGCTGCAACGTGGCGTCGTCGGTTGTTCGAGTGGCGCGGCCTTCGACCACGATGTCGAGGCCGCGGTCCCATTGGTTGCAGCCGGTGGTGAGGATCACGTTCGAGTTGGCGCGCAGGTTGACCGCCTTCTGCTCGGTGGCACCGGTGCAGAAGTGGATCGCGTCGTCGAGCCACACGGCCACGAGCGGACTGACGTGCGGCCGGCCGTCGACGCGCACGGTCGTGATCCAGAACAGCTGCGCCGATTCCAACGCCCGCACGGTGTCGTCCCACGAGGTGGATTCTGTATCGGGGTCACTGAAGCGAGTGTCGAGGCTGGTGACAGGGGTGCTCATCGTTCGGTCGTCCTTTCGTCGGCGAGCGTGTCGTGGACCACCTCGTCGATGCGGGCGGCAGTAGAGAGATCGCCGATCGTGAAGTGATTGCGCATCACGGCGACGGCCACACCGGAGTCGATGTCGGCGTAGGCGGCCGAGCCGTTCATCCCGACCATGCCGAACGTCGAACTCGGACGACCGTGGCCGTCCGGACGGAACGGGCTGTACCCGTACGCCCACGACGCCGCCACGTCCATCACCGCGTCGGTGCCGGTGAAGGTGATCGCGGCCATCGCCCTCAGCCGGTCCGGCGACACGAGGGTGACACCGTCGACGTGGCCGAGCAACGCCGAGTAGATCCGGGCGACACCACGCGCCGTCATCGTGCCCTCCGACGGGATGTCGCTGGTCAGCACGTCGGCCCGGTTCGCGTAATCCGCGTCAGGTTGGACGCCCGGCGGCATCGCCCGGGCCACCGGTGAGCCCGGCTCGGGTGGCGATGGAACCGGACCGCTGGCGGCGACCTGACGAGCGACCCGTGGCAGCAACGATTCGGGCACTCCGAAGTGGACCTCGTCGGCGACGCCGAGCGGACCAGTGATCCGCTCGCGCAACAACGCCGAGATCGTCTCGCCCGTCGCTCGGCGCACGACCTCACCGAGCAGGAACCCGAAGGTCTTGGCGTGATAGCCGAACCGGGTCCCTGGAGCCCAGGCCAGCGTGGAGTCGGCGATCACCGAGCACATGTGCTCCCAGTCGCACAGACCCGCAGCCGAGATGTCGGCGGGGAGGAACGGAACCCCGGCAGTGTGCTCGAGGACGTGGCGCAGCGTGACGTCGTCCTTGCCGTGCGCCCCGAACTCGGGCCACACCTCGACCACCCGCAGGTCGTCGCTCAACTCCCCGTGCTCGACCAGCGTGTGCGCCACCGTCGACGCCACCCCCTTGGCCGTCGACGCCGCCCAGAACAGCGTGCCGTGATAGACCGCGACGCCGGTGCCCGGATCGGCCACCCCGCGGACCGCGTCGACCAGCGTGCGACCGCCACGGATGACAGCGACCTGGACACCCAGCTCGCCGCCTGACGCGACCGCCTCGTCCAACACGGCGTCGATCGCTGGCGCGAGATCCTCCTCACTCATACGACAGTTTCGACGAACCACGCCCGCCGAACTCGTCGCCAACACGCAGATTCCCCTCGTACGAACCTGGGATTCCCGTACGGAGGTGTGGACGCGAGAGCTGTGAGCACCGAGCCGGCGACGGCGAGCACCAACGTCGCGCTGCGGCCGTTGCTCGTCGATGCGAAGAAGGCGGCGCGGCCATCGCTCAACTCGCTGTCCGGCGATCGCAGGCGCCCGGGCGCAATCGAACCGCGCGAAGTCAGGGGCCAGACGTGACTGCCGTACACCATCTGCGTCGAGGACCCGGCCGCTGGCTACGTAGGGTCGGCACGTGGCGCTCAGGATGGACAACGTCGGCATCGTCCTCGAAGACCTCGCCGCTGCGATCGACTTCTTCCGCGAGCTCGGCCTCGAGCTCGAAGGGCGAGGAATGGTCGAGGGAGAGTGGGCGGGGCGCGTCACCGGCTTGGGCGACCAACGCGTCGAGATCGCCATGATGCGCACCCCGGACGGCCATGGCCGGCTCGAGCTCTCGCGCTTCCTCACGCCGCAGGTGGTCGCCGATCACCGTGACGCCCCGGTGAACACCCTGGGCTACCTCCGTGTGATGTTCGCCGTGGACGACATCGACGACACCCTCAGCCGGCTGGTCGAGCAGGGCGCGCAGCTCGTCGGCGACGTGGTCCAGTACGAGAACGTCTCTCGGCTCTGCTACGTCCGCGGACCAGAAGGCATCCTCGTCGGGCTCGCCCAAGAGCTCAGCTGAGCCGGATGATCACACGTTCCACTCGGCCACCCTCGGTTTCGGTTGAACAGAGTCGCCAGCTCGCCGAGCGCCAAAGCCGAACATCTCGCAGTCGGACCAGGGTGGTGGCGCAGCATCCAGTTCATGATCTGGTCGACGGCGCGACGCTCGGCTCTGATGAAGCTCGGACCGCGTGCAGCGTCGGTGGGCCGAAACTGAGTAGTTCGCTTGGCGGATCTCGACGAACCCACGAATGCCCTGGAGCGGAACGGGAGGGGTTCCGCCAGTCTTCTGCGAGGAGCCATATAACACCTGGTCAGAGCATACGTGATGATTCGATGGCGAGAGCAACAGAGCAACCGCGAGAGCAACGCAACGGAGCGTTTCAGAAACGCCAGCCCGACAGCCTTGGAGGCTGCACGAGGCTTCGCCAGCGTTCGTCAATGTGCGGCGAGGACAGGCCGCATCGTCCACAGACGCGCTAGCCC
>CAZMGD010000098.1:0-16394 GCA_964565705.1 uncultured Ilumatobacteraceae bacterium
CGAGGTAGGAGAAGTTCCGGCCCTGGAGCAGCGGGTCGTTGGTGAAGTCGACGCCCGGCACGACGTTCTGGGTGCAGAACGCCACCTGCTCGGTCTCGGCGAAGAAGCTGTCGACCACGCGGTCCAGCACGAGCCGGCCGATGGGCTCGACCGGGAGGACCTCCTCGGGGATCAGCTTCGTGGCGTCGAGGACGTCGAAGTCGAACCGATCGGCGAAGCGGTCGTCGAACGACTGGATGCCGAGCTCCCAGCTCGGGAGGTCGCCCTGGCCGATGGCATCCCAGAGGTCCCGCCGGTGGAAGTCGGGGTCGGCGCCGTTGATCTTCACGGCCTCGTCCCACAGCACCGACTGCAGGCCGGCCAGTGGCTTCCAGTGGAACTTGACGAACCGCGCCTTGCCCTGCTTGTCGACGAAGCGGAACGTGTGGACGCCGAAGCCCTCCATGAACCGGAACGAGCGCGGGATCGCACGGTCGGACATCACCCACATGAGCATGTGCGTCGACTCGGGCATCAGCGACACGAAGTCCCAGAAGTTGTCGTGGGCAGACTGGGCCTGGGGGAACCCGCGGTCCGGCGCTGCCTTCACGGAATGGACCAGGTCGGGGAACTTGATCGCATCCTGGATGAAGAACACGGGGATGTTGTTGCCGACGATGTCCCAGTTGCCCTCCTTCGTGTAGAGCTTCACGGCGAAGCCGCGAACGTCGCGCGCCAGGTCGGCCGAGCCCTGACTCCCGGCGACCGTCGAGAAGCGGACGAAGGCCGGCGTGCGCTCGCCCGGCCGCTGGAACAGGTCGGCCTTCGTCAGCGATCGCAGCGACTTGTAGTTCTCGAAGTAGCCGTGGGCGCCGTAGCCGCGTGCGTGCACGACGCGCTCGGGGATCCGCTCGTGGTCGAAGTGGAAGATCTTCTCCCGGAAGTGCATGTCCTCCATCGCCAGCGGACCGCGTTCGCCGATGCGCAGTGAGTTCTGGTCGTCGGCGACGGGCAGGCCTTGCTGCGTCGTCAGCACGTCGCCGCGACCCGCGACCTGATGCACCTCGCCGCCGTCGCCCACCTCGTCTCGAGCCGAACGACCTGACGTCGGATGCTTGCGATTCGCCATGGGTTTCCTCCGGACGCGTCGGGCAGGTCACCTGCCTCGCTGACCGCACGTCCCCCGGACCGGGCGTCCACAAACGCCGGGTCAGCCGCCGGTTGACGGAGCCGTCGCGCTAGGTTCGGGCTGTGAAGCTGCCCACCCCAGGCGACCGGACGTTGACATAGCATGCGCCGCGAGCGACTGCATCTCTGAGGGAACCTGCCGTGGGCACGACCAGCAGCTCCCAGGAAGATCGACGACGGAACGCCTCACCGCTGCTGCGCTCGAAGCTGCGGCGGCCGAGGGTGCCCGCGTACTTCGTGGTTCGACCGCGCCTCGAAGCGGTGCTCTCCACGGTCGTCGCCCGGCCGCTGACGCTGGTGGTCGCACCCGCGGGGTCCGGCAAGACCCAGCTGCTGTCGCACTGGGCGGCCCACACCGGGCTGCCCGTCGCTTGGCTGTCGCTCGAGGAGATCGACGACCAACCGGCGATGCTCTGGACGGGGGTCATCGCCGCGCTCGACCAACTGGCGCCGGCGAGCGGTGACGTCGCTCGCGATCTGATGACCGGCGGCGCACCGGTCGACGAGGTGGTGAGCGCGCTGCTCGACGGGCTCGAGAACGTCGCCGTGGAGGATGCCGTGCTCGTGCTCGACGACCTCCACCACGTCAAGGATCCGTCGTCGACTGGCTCGCTCGCCGTGTTCCTCCAGCACCTGCCGAGCTGGCTGCACGTCGTGGTTGCCAGCCGAACCGAGCCCTCCCTGCCGCTCGATCGTCTCCGCGTTCGCGATCAGGTCACCGAGGTTCGCTTCGCGGAGCTCCGGTTCACCCATGACGAGGCCCGTGACGTCCTCGGCCGCCTCGCCCCCGACGCGTCGGATGAAGAGCTCGCGATCTCGGCCGTGAGCACCGACGGGTGGGCTGCGGGGGTGCAACTCGCCGCCCTGTCGGCACGATACGCGCGAGCCCGGTTGGCGCCGGTCGGGCGCTTGGAGACCAGCCGGCTCACGGAGGACTACGTCTGGCACGAGGTGCTGGCGAACGGCGATGCAGAGATCGTCGACGTGCTGCTCGCCGTATCCGTCGTCGACCGGGTCAGCACGGCGCTGGCGGCAGCGATCACGGAACGGCCCGACGCCGGCGAGTTGCTCGCTCGAGGGGAAGCACAGGGCCTGTTCGTGTTCCGGCTGAGTCCCGATGGCTGGTTCCGCATCCATCCCCTCGTGCGCGAGCAACTGCGCAGCGAGCTCGTCCGCTCGGGTCGGCATCAGGTGTACCACGAGCGCGCCGCTCGATGGTTCGAGGGCGCGGGCGAGACCGTCGACGCGCTGGCCCAATGGCTCGAGGCAGGACGGCAGCGCGAGGCGCTGCGTCTCGTCGCCGCCAGGTCGACGGAGCTGTACGACCAAGGTCGGGAGGCGATCATCGCCCAGACGCTCGAGGCGATCCCCCGCGAGGTCGCGGCGACCGACGTTCCCGCCCTGATCGACTTCTCCGTGAGTCACATCCTCGGCCCGCGAGATCGGTTCGTCGAGACGGTTCGCGACGTCGTGTGGCACGCCGATCGCGACGAACACGACCATTCGGGGTCCGTCGATGCGCTCCAGGCGATCTCGCTGACGATGTCGGGGGACTGGACGGCCGGCAACGACGCCGCGAACCGCTCGATCGCGACGCTGGGCCGGAGCTGGTGGCACGATCCAGCGGGGCGCTTCGCATGGAACACCGCTGCGCGCGGCGTCGCGCTGTCGGAGCGCTGGGACGACGACGACCGCTTCGTGCGCGACGCGACCATCGCCATGAGCCGCGACCCGCGCCGCGGCATCTCGCTCGAGGGCATCCGGGCGCTCGGTCACGCGCTCGCCGGGCGTCCGGTGGACGCCCTCCGGGTCGCCGCCGGCATTCGTCCGGCTGCGCCCGCGATGTCGATCCTGCGCGTGGAGCTGGCGTTGGCCGAGTCGCTCGCGCTCCTCGAGCTCTCCGAGGGCGATCGCGCTCGGGCCGCGTTGCACACGATCGCCGAGCATCCAGACGATCCCAGGCTGTTCGCTCCGGTTGGCGCGTTGCTGGCGCTCACCGGGGCGGCGGTCGCCGAGGGCGATGCGGATGCCGCGGCGAGCGCGCTCGAGCGGGCTGAAGATCTCACCGCGTCCGCAGGTCCCGACCTGCGGGGCTGGGTGAGCACGCGGGCCACGTCGGTCGCCATCCTGAGCGGCGACATCGGTGAAGCCCGGCGCCGGGCCAGCACGGTGACCGACCCGTTCTGGGGGCCCGTGAGCCAGGCCCGGATCGAGCTCGCGGTCGGTGATCGAACGTCGGCCGCCGCCGCGCTGGTGCTCGCGGTGCCGCGCTGCCCACGCCACCACGTGACGCTCCATCTCCTGGAAGCGCGTGCGGCCTCGGCGCCCGACGACGTGGTCGAGTTGGCGGCGCGGGCTGCCGAGCTGGCGAGCGAGCACGGGATGCTCCAGACCGTCGTCGCCGACGGACGCGAGCTGGTGCACGCGTTCGAACGCGCCGCGTGGCGGGTGCCGGAGGAGTGGCTCCACCGCCTGCGTCTCGCGATGGCCCCTCCTCGGGTCGGTGCTCGGCTGCCGACACCGGACCTGCCCGAACACCTCACCGATCGCGAGCGCGACGTGCTGCGGCTGCTGCCGAGTCGGCTGACGATCGCCGAGATCGCCAAGGAGCTGTACGTGTCGGTGAACACCGTGAAGTTCCACCTTCGCGTCATCTATCGCAAGCTCGGGGTGAACAGCCGAGAGGAGGCGGCCGTCGTGGCTCGTTCGCTGACGCTGTCGCCCGCGGCATCTCGCTGACCCCGAGGAGTCCAGATGGATCTGTCCCGGCGCCAGCTGCTGCTCGCTGGACTGTCGATCGGTCTCGGTGCGTGCGCGAGCGGCGGCGGATCGACGTCCGGGCGCCCGGGCGCGGGGCCCGCACCGGGGCGGTCGGTGCCGATCCGCACGGGGGGCACCCTCCGGGTCGGGATCGTCGGCGACACGAACGATCTCGTCGACGGTCAGTACATCAGGACCAAGACCGACATCGCCAGGCTCGTCGCCGGCTGGGAGTCGCTCGCGACCTACGACGAGGCGTTCGTCGTCACGCTCGATGGCGGCCTCGCCGAGTCGGTCGAGTCGTCGTCGCCCGACCACTACGTGATCCGCGTCCGCGACGGCATCGAGTTCCACGACGGCAAGACGCTCGACGCGAACGACGTCGTGTACTCGTTCCGGCGGGCGATCGATCCCGCACTCGGCGTCCAGCCCGCGCTCGCCGCGTTGCTGCCAGCGAGCGGCATCACCAAGCTGGATCAGCGCACGGTGGCGATCCAACTGAACCAGCCGGCGGTCACGTTCCCCGATCTCCTCGCCCTCTACGTGTTCGGCATGGTGCCCGACGGGTACTCCCGCGATGATCCGTCCCAGATCGGCACCGGCCCGTTCAAGTTGACCAGCTTCACGCCGGGCATCGAGAGCCGCCACGTCCGGCACGACAACTACTGGCAGGGCGGGCGTCCCTACCTCGACGAGGTGCAGATCATCGACTTCGTCGACAGCACGGCGCTGGTCAACGCCCTGCTCGCCGGTCAGGTCGACTGCATCTGCGACGTGCCGTTCGCACAGGTCGGCGCCGTCGCCGAGCAGGACGGGGTCGCTGTCCTCGAGTCAGCCGGAGGCACGTGGCTGCCGCTGACGATGGCCGTCGACGAAGCGCCGTTCGACGACCCGCGCGTGCGTCAGGCCTTCCGGCTCATCGTGGACCGCGACGAGATGGTCGAACGTGTGCTGTCCGGACACGGCCGCGTCGCCAACGACCTGTACGCGCCGCTCGACCCGTGCTACCTCGCCGACCTCCCGCAGCGCACCCGCGATCTCGAACGTGCCCGGGTACTGCTCGAACAAGCCGGTCACACCGACCTCGAGGTCGACCTCTTCGCCCCGAACGACATCGGTGGTCTCGCCGAGACGGCGATGGTGTTCGCCGACCACGCCAAGGGCGCTGGCGTCACCGTGAACGTGCGGATCCTGCCCGGCGCGGAGTACTGGGGCGCGGACTACTGCCGCCGTGCGTTCGCCACCGGCTTCTGGGGCACGCGCGCCTACCTCCCCCAGGTCCCGCTCAGCAGCCTCCACGACGCGGTGTACCCCGAGACGCACTGGCCGCCGGCCGGCAGCGACTTCGCCGCCACCTATCTCGAGGCGATCGCCACGACCGACGACGACGCCCGATGCCGCCTGGTTCGGCAGATGCAGGAGGAGGAGCATCGCGACGGGGGCAACATCATCGCCTTCTTCAGCAACCTCGTCGATGCCCACCGGGACGCGGTGCGCGGTCTCGTCGCTCGTCCCAACGTCCTCAACCTCGACCACTTCGGGCGCGGTTTCCAGAACATCTGGCTCGACGAGGACGTGGACGGAACGTGACGATCGCCCGATTCGTGATCCGCCGGCTCGCCCTCGGCGCGTTCACGCTGCTCGCGGTCTCGATCATCGTGTTCCTGCTCACCCAAGCGCTCGGTGACCCGGCGACCGCCGTGCTCGGCAGGGACGCGCACCAGCCGGCGTTGCTGGCCGCCAAGCGGTCAGAGCTCGGTCTGGAGCGACCGTTGCCCGCCCAGTACTGGGAGTGGTTGCGAGGTGCCGTCAGCGGAGATGTCGGGACCTCGTACGCCAGTGGCCGCCCGATCTGGCCGGACCTCGTCGACCGCGCCCAGAACTCGCTGGTGCTCATGGCGGCCGCCGCGCTGATCGCCATCCCCGTCGCGCTGATCGTCGGCGTGCACGCCGCACGTCGCCGCGATCGCAGCTTCGATCACGGTGCGAGCACCGTTGCCCTTGTCCTGACGGCGATCCCGGAGTTCGTGCTGGCCACGGGGCTCGTCGCCCTGTTCGCCGTGGGGGTGTTCCACGTGCTCCCCGCCGTGTCGTCGGTCCGCGGCGACACCCGGCCGTGGGACGACCTCGCCGGCATGGTGCTGCCGACGGTGACGCTCGCTCTCGCCGCCGTGCCCTACGTCCTTCGTGCGACCCGGGCGTCGATGATCGAGGTGCTGGAGAGCGACTACGTCGAGATGGCGGCGCTCAACGGGCTCGACGACCGCGCGATCGCGTGGCGTCAGGCGTTCCCGAACGCGGTCGGCCCGATCCTCCAGGTGATCGCCCTCAGCATCGCGTTCATGGCTGGCGGCGGCGTCGTCGTCGAGCAGGTCTTCGGGTACCCCGGGGTGGGGTCGGCGCTCGTCGAGGCCGTCTCGTCGCACGATGTTCCGAAGGTGCAGGCCATCGCCCTGTTCGTCGCCGCGCTCTACGTCGCGTGCAACACCCTCGCGGACATCGGCACCGTGCTCGTGACACCCCGCCTGCGGACGACGCTGCCGTGAACCGCCGCCGCGAGCTGTGGGTCGGTCTGGTGATCCTCGGCCTCGTCGTCGCGATCGCCGTGCTCGGGCCGCTGTTCGCGCCGCACGGCGAGACGGAGTACGTCGGGCGGCCGAACTCCGGCCGTCTCCACGGCGCGCCGTTCGGCACCGATCGCCTGGGACAGGATGTGTGGTCGCGATTCCTGCTCGGGGGCCGCTCGATCCTGCTCCACGCCACCGCCGCGACCGTGATCGGTGTGCTCGCCGGCGCGGCCATCGGTCTCATCGCCGCGCGTGCACGCGGCACGCTCGACGAGGTGCTGATGCGGGCGAACGACGTCCTGCTCGGGCTACCTGGCTTCCTCTTGGTCCTCGTCGCGATGACGACCGTCGGCCCGAAGTCGTGGCTGGTCATCGGGGCGGTCGCGATCACCGCCGCACCCCGCGTCGCCCGGGTGGCTCGGGGTGCCGCGGTCGCCGTCGTCGACCTCGACTTCGTTCGGGTCTCCGAGGCGACGGGCGAGTCGACGTGGCAGATCATCCGATCCGACGTGCTGCCAAACGTCCGAGCACCACTGCTCGTGGAGGCGAGCGTGCGCTTCGCCTACTCGATCGGCATCGTCGCGTCGCTCGCGTTCGTCGGGTTCACGCCCGACGTCAACGCTGCCGACTGGGGCGTGATGATCCAGGAGAACCGGGCCGCGCTCGCGTTCCAGCCTTGGGGTGTCGTGCTGCCGGTCATCGCGATCGCCGCGCTCGGCCTCGGGAGCGGGCTCGTCGCCGACGGTGTGGCGCGTGCCTCCTCGCGGCACAGGTCCGGATGAGCACCCGGCTCACCGTCGATCGGCTGCGGCTGTCGGCGGAGCGTCCTGACGTGACCGTGGTCGCGGACGTCTCGATCTGTCTCGCTGCCGGTGAGATCGTCGGCCTCGTCGGCGAGTCCGGAGCCGGCAAGTCCTCGCTCGGGCGGGCGATGCTGGGCCGGGTTCGACCCGGGCTCGTCATCCGGTCAGGTTCGGTTCGTCTCGACGACACCGTGCTCACGGGCACCGACGCGGCCAGCGTGCGCGCCGCTCGCGGGGCTCGGGTCAGCTACCTCGCCCAGCACCCCGCTGCGGCGCTCAACCCGGCGCTGCGCATCGAGACGCAGCTCGTCGACGTGCTGCGTGCCCACGGTCTGGATCGCCACACCGACGACGGACGCGACCGGGTCCACGAGGCGCTCGCCGCGGCCGCGTTGCCGGGTGAGGACGAGATCTTGCGACGGTTCCCTCACCAACTGTCCGGTGGTCAGCTCCAGCGTGCGGCGCTGGCCATCGCGCTCGTGGCCGATCCCGAGGTCGTGGTGCTCGACGAGCCGACGACGGGACTGGACGCCGCACTCCAGAGCGAGCTCCTCGACGCCATCCGCCGCTGGGCCGTCGAGGGTGGCCTCGCCGTCCTGTGCATCACCCACGACCTCGCGATCGCCGCTGCAGTCGCCGATCGGCTGTACGTGATGTACGCGGGCAGCGTCGTCGAGGAAGGTCCGGCGGAAGCGGTGTGCGCCCGACCGGCACACCCGTACACCAGGCATCTGCTCGCGGCACAGCCCGACGCGGACGGTCGCCGTCCGATGATCGGCCTCCCCGGGCAGGCCCCCGATCCTGCGCGGCGCCCGCCGGGATGCCAGTTCGCGCCGCGCTGCTCGCTGGCCCACGAGCGCTGCACGGAGTCGCTGCCCGATCCCCTCGACCTCGGCGATGCTCGCCGGGTTCGCTGCTTCGAGCCGTTCGCCGTGCCAGCCGCGCTGCGTGACGCCACACCAGCGCGCCGCGCTGCCTCACCGCGGCCATCGCCTCGCGACCCCCTGCTCAGGCTGCGCGCCGTCTCGGCGTCGTTCGGCGGCGCAGACGTCGTGCGCGAGGTCGATCTGGACATCGCGCGCGGTGAGTGGCTCGCGCTCGTCGGACCGTCGGGCTCGGGCAAGACCACCCTCGCTCGAACGCTCGCCGGACTCCACGGCGAACACCGGGGTCGGATCGAGCTCGCCGGCGAAGCGCTCGCGGCAACGGCCCGGCGGCGGACGCCTGCGCAGCGGCGAGCCATCCAGATGATCCTCCAGCACCCGCGCAGCTCGTTCAATCCCCAGCGCACGATCGGCGCGTCCATCGCTCGACCGATGCGCCTCGCCGGCGTGTCACGGCGCGAGGCGCGTGCGCAGGTCGCCGATGCCCTCGACCGTGTCGCACTCCACGGCGACGTGGCCGACCGTCACCCACATCGACTGAGCGGCGGTGAGCTGCAGCGGGCGGCGATCGCGAGAGCCCTCGTCGGCGAGCCGTCCGTCCTCGTGTGCGACGAGATCACGTCGTCGCTGGACACGGTCGTGACCGCGTCGATCGTGACGCTCCTGGCCGAGCTCAACGCCGAGCTCGGCACGACGATCCTGTTCCTCACCCACGACCTCGCCCTCGTCCGGGCGACCGCCGATCGGACGGCGGTGATGCACGCCGGGCGGGTGGTGCGCGTGGAACCGACCGCGTGATCAGTCCGAGACGGCCTCGAACGCCTCGTCGAGGGCACCCTCGGTGTCGACCTGCTGCGAGCTGACCGACTTCGCCTGCGCGTTCGCGAGCAGGGCCTCGATGTCGACGCCCGCCGGGTTCACGGCCACCACGACGAGTCCGTGCTCGCCGGCTTCGAGCACGTCGGTCATCTTCCGCAGCTGATCCTTCGGGATCGTGTTCCAGAAGTGGCCGATGAGTCCACCGGCGCCTGCCCACACCGCTGCGGTGGCGGCGAGCGGGCCGAGGAAGACGATGCCCAACGGTGCCGAGATCACGGTCGCGGCCGCGCCGAGGATGCCACCACCCCAGGCCAGATGCTTGGCCGACGTGTTGTGACGGTCGATCTTCAGCTTGCCGAACTCATCCTTGGACACGACGGCGATGGCGAGGTGATCGAGCTGACCCTCGTGCTTGATCCCCCAGATGGCGTCGAAGTCCTGCTCGGCGCCATCGATGTCTGCATAGGTTGCGACGGCGATCGTCACTGGCTTTTCCGACACTGGTACCTCCACGTTCGAGTGTGCGATGAAGGTCTACTGCCGAGGTGGATGGCAGGCAACCACCCGGGCACGGGTGGTTGCGGCGCCGCCGTCCTCGCCGGTCTGGCCCGACTCCACCCCTCCGGGGGTGGTGTGCGCTCCCCGCGAGTGCCGTCAGAGTTGCTGGAGAGCGCACGGCAGAGGAAGGGACGAGATGGTCAAGCCACCCGAGCCCGCGATCGCGACCGACCTGGTCGAGTACGTGGTGATCGTCCTTCCCGGGCCGCACGCGCTCCCGGCGATCGCACGTGAGCTCTCGGGCGTGACGGCCTCGCGAGCGGTGCGCGTCCTCGATCTCGTCGTCGTCACCGTCGACGCGCAGCAACATGTCGAGCTCGTCGACATCGACACGATCGCCGAGCTCGGCGAGATCCGCGACTCCGGCGCCAGCAACCTGGTGCTGCTCAGCCACCACGACATCGAGCTCGTGTCGCTCTCCCTCCGTGCGGGCGAATGCGCCCTCGTGCTCGTCGCCGAGGACCGCTGGGCGTTGCCGCTGGCCACGGCCGCGCGGAAGGTCGGCGGGGGGGTTCGGGCGGGGGAGCGCATCGCTCAGGAGCGGGTCGAGTTCGCGCTGGAACGGGTGACGGACCACCTGAAGGAGGGGTGATGACCACATCGTCGACAGGCACGCGAGAGGGGCTACCGGACCTGCTCGTGCGTCCACCATCTGGCACGAGGGAGTTCGTCGACGAGTGGGCCCCCTTCCTCGTCGACCCAGTTCGTCAGCTGGTGACGCTGGCCGACCTGTTCGCCGTCGGGCTGCTCTCGTGGGCGGAGTACGAGCGCTACAAGCGTCACGTCCGCACGTTCTGAGAGAGCCCGAGAAGCGCTCGGTCAGGCCGACGGCTGAGGGCCCAGCCAACCCGGCACGGCGCCAGATTCACTCGATGCGCAGGCCGGAGATCGCTCGGGCGATGACGAGCTGCTGGATCTCGCTGGTGCCTTCGAAGATCGTGTGGATCTTGGCGTCGCGGTGCCAGCGCTCGACGGGGTACTCCCGCGTGTAGCCGTAGCCGCCGAGGATCTGGATCGCTTCCTCGGTGACCCGGACAGCCACCTCGCTGGCCTTGTACTTGCTCATCGAGCCCTCGCCGTTGCGGAAGCCACCGTTGTTGGCGAGCCACGCGGCGCGCCAGATCAAGAGGCGCGAGGCATCGATCTCGGTGGCCATGTTGGCGAGCTTGAACGCGATCGCTTGGTTCATGATGATCGGCTTGCCGAACGCCACGCGCTCCTTGGCGTAGTCGAGCGAGTACTCGTAGGCCGCGCGAGCGATGCCGAGGGCCTGGGCCCCGACGACTGGGCGGGTGGCCTCGAACGTCGCCATCGCCGGCTGCTTCTCACCCGAGTGGCCCCGGTCGGGGTCCTTGGCCAGCTTGGCGTCGAGCTTCTCCTTGCCGCCGAGCAGGCAGCTGCCGGGCACCCGCACGTCGTCGAGCACCACCTCGGCGGTGTGGCTGGCACGGATGCCGTGCTTCTTGTACTTCTGCCCCTGGCTCAGGCCCTTCGTACCGGGCGGCACGACGAAGCTCGCCTGACCACGACCCTTCAGCGCGGGGTCGACCGCTGCGACCACCACGTGCACGTCGGCGATGCCGCCGTTGGTGATCCACGCCTTGGTGCCGTTCAGCACCCACTCGTCCTTGGCCTCGTCGTACACAGCCCTGGTCCTCAGCGACGACACGTCGCTGCCGGCGTCGGGTTCGCTCACGCAGAACGCGCCGAGGGCGACCTTCTCCGGCGTGCCATAGCACTGTGGCACCCACTCCATCACCTGCTCGGGCGAGCCGTTGCCGGAGATCCCGGCGGCCGCCAGCGACGAGCCCATGATCGCCATGCCGAGCCCAGCGTCGCCCCAGAAGATCTCCTCGACCGCCACGGGGAGCGTGAGACCGGTCGGGTCGGCCAGCGCGTTCAGCAGGAAGTCGACGCTGTAGAGACCGTTCTGCGACGCCTCCTGCACGATCGGCCACGGGAACTCCTCGCGTTCGTCCCACTCGTGGGCCGCGGGGCGCATCACGTCGGCGGCGAACTCGTGCAGCCACTTCTGGATCTGCAGCTGGTCTTCGTTCAGGTTCAGTGAGAAGTCAGCCATGCACCTAAGTTACCAGTGGGTAACAAGCCTTGGCAACCGCCCACCCCCTCGGTTCTCGGTCGGATTCTGGTCGCCAGAGCGACCAGAATCCGACCGAGATCAGGAGGCGCGGCGGCGACCTCGCGCCGTCTGTCGCTTGCCTTCGATGAAATCTACGAGGACGTAGTCACCGAGGTTCTCCGGTGTCGTGAAGAACGCGCGCCCCCGGTTGATCGACGTCAACTGCTCGACGAAGTGGGTGAGACCGCGGTCGGCGTCGAGCATGAACGTGTTGATGCGGACGTTGTCGCGCGTGCAGCGAACGACCTCGCGCAACGTCGCCTCGACCGTCTCGCGCGACGCCGGGTAGTTGAAGTACACGTCGCCGCTCGGCGTGATGTGCGCGGTCGGTTCGCCGTCGGTGATCATGATGATCTGCTTCGTGCCGGTCTGCTTGGCGAGCAGCTGCCTCGACAGCAGCAGGCCGTGCTGCATGTTGGTGCCGTAGACGAAGTCCCACGACACCTCCGGCAGCTGCTGCGCGGTGAGCACGCGGGCGACCTCGCTGAAGCCGACGATGCCCAGGTAGTCGCGCGGGAACTGGGACGTGATCAGCGAGTGCAGCGCCATCGCCACCTTCTTCGCCGGCAGGAAGTTGTCGCGCATCGGCATCGACAGCGACAGGTCGAGCATCAGCACGGTGGACGACCTGGCCAGCTGCTCGGTGCGCTCGATCTCGAAGTCGTCCGGGTCGAGCTGCACCGGCGTACCACCACCGCGCCGGCGGATCGCGTTGCGGATCGTGCGCTGGAGGTCGAGGTTGAACGGGTCGCCGTACTCGTAGGGCTTGGTGTCGTAGGTGCGCTCGTGGCCGTAGCCGATCCGCTTCACCTCGTGCTGGCCCAACGTGGACTTCGCCAGCTTGGAGAACAGCTCGCTGAGCGCGTTCTGCCCGATCTTGCGCAGACCCCTCGGCGTCAGCTCGAGGCGTCCTTCCTTCTGCTCGATCAGGCCCGCGTCCTCCAGCATCTTGGCCAGCTCGGACAGACGCTTCAGCGACTTCGCCGCATCGTCGCCGAGCAGGTCGCGCACCTTGTCCATGTCGGCCTCGGCCAACGCCGCCGGGCTCGACGCGTTGCGCAGCAGGTTCTCCAGCTGATCGAGATCGCCGAGCTCCTGCATCGTCTGCATCGCATCGGCGAAGCCCATCGAGTCCGAACCCTCGAAGTCATAGCTGCGGTTCCACGACATCTGCGGGAACATCGAGCGCATGTTCTGCGCCAACTGCTCCATCTGCCAGCGCAGATCCATGTCCTCCAGCAGCTGCTCGCTGAGCGCCTGCAGCTGAGCGCGCTGCTCAGGCGTCATCGAGTTGAGCATCGCCTGCATGGCCGCCATCCGCTGGGCCATGATCTCCATCAGCTCCTCGAGCGACTGCGGATCCTCCGGGAAGAAGTCGCCGTACTGCTCCATGAACTGCTCGAACCCGGGATCCTTGCCGGCGGCCTGCTTGGCGAGCATCTCGTTGAGCGCCGCCATCATGTCCTTCATCCGCTGCATGTCCTGCGGCGACATGTTCTGCATCGCGCCGGACATCTGGTCGAACGCTTGCTGCATCAGCTGCTCACGCAGCTTGTCCATCAGCTGCTCGAACCGCTGCTGCGCCTCGGCCGAGCTGAAGTCGTACGCCTGCAGCTCGCGCACCTTGCCGGCGAGGTCGTCGGGCAGCATGTCGAGCCGGAAGTTGCGCTCCGCAGCCGCCTCGCGCGCCGTGGTGGCCCGCCGCTCGTCACCGCTCGACTCGGCGCTGCGCGTGTCGTTCTCGATCGCGTGGCGCTCCTCGTCGACGATGTCGTTCAGCTCGTCGGCGATCTCCTGGTACACCCCGCCGAGGTCGCCGCGCTCGAGGCGTTCGGAGCGTTCGGCGCGCAGCCGGTCCATCAGCTCGCGCAGCCCGGGCAGCCGGTTGCCGTCACGGTCCTGCAGACCCTGGTGCATCATCCGCCGGAGCGCGTTGGCGACGTCGCCGTGGTACAGCAGGTCATCGGTGATGTCGTCGAACACGCTGTCGGCGTCGAGCTCGAACCCCGTCTGCGTGCCGTCCCACCGGGAGTACGTGAACCGCGCTGGCATGACCCGAGGCTACGCCGTCCCCGTCGAAGGCGCTTCGTCCGGACCCTCCCCACCGACGGGCCGTCCGGCAGCGTGACGTCGACACCCGTCCCGCAGGGCGGGATACGCTGTCGCGGCCATGCGCGTTCCCCGCACCTTCGTGTTCGTCGACCTGTCCGGGTTCACGAACTACACGGCCGCCAACGGCGACGATGCCGCCGGCGCGTTGCTCGCGTCGTTCCGCGCGCTGACCCGCGAGGTGGCCTCCGACCGCGGCGTGCGCATCGCCAAGTGGCTCGGTGACGGTTGCATGGTCGTCGCCGTGGACGAGACCGACGGGGTGCGCTTCGCGCTGGAGTTGCAGGAGCGCGCCACGCCGCTGTGCGCCCCGCTGGCCGTACGCATCGGGGTCGCCACCGGGTACGCCCTGCTGTTCGAGGGCGACGACTACATCGGATCCGCCGTCAACCTCGCGTCACGACTCTGCGACGCGGCCGGGGCCGAAGAGGTCTTGATGCCCGCGTCACAGCTCGACACGCTGCCGACAGGTGTCACCGCCCACCCGCACTCGGCACTGAACCTGCGCGGCTTCCCGGGCCCGGTCGACGTCGTGCAGCTCAGCGGTCACATCACGGCCGACGGTCGCAACGATACCGGTGAGCTGTGGACCCGCTCGCCGTTCGTCGCCTGAATGTACTACGGCATCAACCTCTCGCTCGGCGACGGATTCGACACCCGGTACGCCGAGGATCTCGCCCTGCTCGCCGAGCACGGCCTGCACGACGTCCGCCTGCCGGTGGACTGGGCATCCCTGCAACCACGGGCCGGAGCGTGGGACGAGGAGCGCGCCGAGTGGTACCGCCACGTGCTCGATGCCGCTGACGCGTCCGGCGTCCGGGTGTGGCTGGCGCTGTTCGACCGAGCCGCGGCGATCCCCGGCTGGTTCCTCGACGAGCGCGGCTTCGTCGACGACCGGGCGACCGCGCGCTTCTGGCCGCGCTGGGTGGAGGCGGTCGCCGAAGCGTTCGGTGCCCGCGTGTCAGGGTGGTTCCCGTTCGACGATCCCGTCGGACGTGCGGCCGAATCGGCCGGCGACGACTCGCTGCGTCACCAGGAGGCGATCGTCAACCTGCTCACCGCCTGGCGCGACTCGTGGCGGATCCTGCGCGGCGGTCCACCGGTCGCGACCTCGCTCGGCGCGTTCGGGCCCAAGGTCGAAAACGACTGGTGGGCCACGGTGTGGCTGCACAGCCTCCACGACGGCGTGCTCGCCGTGCCCGGACGGGGCGAGCGCGAACTGGCCGACCTCGACGGCGCCTGCGACGTGGTCGGTCTGCGCCTGGCCGTCGACGGCACACCGATCGGTTGGGAGCGCCACGTCGGCGACGCGCTCCACCGCGCCGCCGAGGCGCTGCCGAACCACCAGTTGGCCATCGCCCAGCTCGCCGTCAAGGGCCCCGACGCCGACGAACAGGGCATCTTGTTCCAGGCAGCATCGTCGGTGATCGCGCAGACGGGCACCGACATCGCGGTCGCGTTCACGCCGTTCAGCCACCTGTTCACCCTCGACCGCGACCCCCGCCCGACCCTCGGCGCCTGGCACTGAACTCAGCGACCGATCTCCTCCGTTCTCGGGAGGGTTTTGGCTGCTCTGGCAGCCAAGAAGCTCCCGAGTTCGGTGGGGTGTCCGGGGCCGGGGTCAGCGGCCGCGGTAGGTGGACTGGCGCCCAGCGGCGTCCTTGTTGAGGCGCTTGGAGAGGTGCAGGCCCTCGAGCACGAACTCCACCGCGGCAGCGCCGGCGGCCGGTGACTCGTCGCCTCCGGTGAGCGCCTGCACCGGAGCGCGCAGCGCCGGCACGGTCTCGATGAGGGAGATCAGCTCGGCCGAGGTCACGTCCTCGCCGGTGTGGGCGATCGCACCCTCGTCGAACGCGGCGATGACGTCGCGCACCTGCTCCGGGCTGACCCGCTCCTTGTAGACCGTGAGCACCGCGGACTTGATGAGGTTCTCGAGGATCGCGCCCTCGCGGCCCTCCTCCAGCGACTCGATCTCGATCTTGCCGCTGCTCGATGCGGCGAGCGCGTCGAGGTCGCACACCCTCGGCACGACGACTGTCTCGCCGGCACGCAACGCGCGCCGCAGCGCGTTGGCTGCGAGCACCTCGTAGTTGCTGACCGTGAGCCGGACGCTCACGCCGCTGCGCTGGTTGACATGGCTGCTCGCCCGGGCCAGGTGGCTGAACGTGGCGATGACCTCGCCCATGTAGTCCGGCACCCGGACCTGCGCCCCGCCGACGTCGAACGTGCGCGCCTCGGTGCGCATGATCGCGATCTCGGTCGGGACCTCGAGCGGGTAGTGGGTGCGGATCTGGCTACCGAAGCGATCCTTCAGCGGGGTGATGATCCGACCGCGGTTCGTGTAGTCCTCCGGGTTGGCAGATGCCACGAGCATCACGTCGAGCGGGAGGCGGATCTTGTAGCCACGCACCTGCACGTCGCGCTCCTCCAACACGTTGAGGAGACCGACCTGGATGCGCTCGGACAGGTCGGGCAGCTCGTTGATCGCGAAGATCCCGCGGTTGGTGCGCGGCACCAGCCCGTAGTGCAACGTCAGCTCGTCGCTGAGGTACCGGCCCTCGGCCACCTTGATCGGGTCGACCTCGCC
>CAZMGD010000099.1:0-16231 GCA_964565705.1 uncultured Ilumatobacteraceae bacterium
GACGACCGACTCACCCTCGACTCCAGC
Organism: uncultured Ilumatobacteraceae bacterium; assembly: GCA_964565705.1. Taxonomy (GTDB): domain Bacteria; phylum Actinomycetota; class Acidimicrobiia; order Acidimicrobiales; family Ilumatobacteraceae; genus CAZMGD01. The sequence continues at coordinate 28 of CAZMGD010000099.1, forward strand.
ATCGAGATCGACCGCCGAGGGAACGCGGGGGAGAAGCGCAAACCGATCCTGCGCGATGCCGCGACGAAGACCGGCAACCGTCGCGTCGTGCGCCTTGACCCGCGCACCGTGGCCGCGCTCGACGCACTCCGGAGTGAACGCGAAGCGTTCGGTCCGTGGATGCTGTGGGTCGGCGAGCGTCCGCTCAATCCGGAGCGGCTGACGTCGTGGTGGGCGCTCGCCCGCCGCGCCGCCGGGCTCGACAAGAAGTGGCGGCTCCACGACCTCCGCCACTGGTCAGCGACAGAGGCCATCGGCCGCGGCCACGACATCCGCACCGTCGCCGGCCGGCTCGGCCACGCCAACCCGGCGATGACGCTTCGGACCTACGCCCATGCGATCGACGGCGCCGACGCGGTCGTCGCCGCGACGCTGGCGCACGCCCTCGATGGTGAGGACTCGTCAGAGCGGAAACAGTCTGCGTCAGGCAATGTCTGATGCGGCCACCGAGCCGGCGGTCTGCGACGCGCTGCCTGGCGTTGGCGCTCGGGATCATCGCCGGGCTCAGCCGAAGCCCGGTTGACAACTGTTGATACTCGCGCAAAGATCGATCCGTGAGCCGGAACACCATGAGCTTCGCACTCCCGGAGTCACTGCGTGACTACATCGACGCCCGAGTCCGCTCGGGCGAGTACGGAAACACGAGCGAGTACCTGCGCGACCTGATCCGACGCGATCAGCAAGAGCAAGCCATGCGCCGGCTGCGCGACCTGATCGCCGAGGGTCTCGAGTCGGGCCCGGCGGCGCCGCTGACCAATCGTCGCGTCGCCGAACTGCGCGAACGGGCCCTGTCCGCTCGGCCATGACGCCGGCCTGGCTCCGGCCGGCGGCCGAAGCCGATCTCATCGAGCGGACCGGCTTCTACCTCGCCGAAGCAGGGAACGTGGTCGCGACCCGGTTCTTCGACACGGCGATCGCTGCGCTGACAGCTGCGGAGCGGATGCCTGGTGCTGGTTCGCCGCACCTCGGCGAGCTCATTGGCGTTCCGGGCCTCAGAGTGCGACGCATCGACGGCTTCGCCTGCGGATGGTTCTACTTCCACCAAGCTGATCATCTCGACGTCGTACGTCTGCTCGCCGACGCCCAGGACCTGTCAGCAATCCTCGACCAGCTCGACGACCCGTAGCCGGCGATCACGGACGCCGCGAGGCAGGGTTACTCAGTGTCGTGATCGGCGAGGGTCGAAGGGATGTCGCGACGCGAGTGCAGCACGCGCCAGACATCGATCTCTTCGACGGCCTCGACATAGAAGACGACGTACGGGAACCCGGCCAACGGCCATGCGCGTAGTTCGGGAACGTCGAGCTCGTAGGAGAAGCGCAGCGATCCTGAGTGCGGATGCCGGGCGATGTGGCGAAGGGCGCGCTCAAGAGCTGTGACGAACCGGTCAGCGACGTCGTCGCCGGCCTCGCTCGTCAGGTAGGAAACCGTCGCGTCGACATCGTCGGCTGCGAGGCGGCGCAGCCGAACAAGCTTGGCCATGCGTCAGCGCTTGGCGGTGATGCGACGGCGCAATATCGCAAAGTAGGCGTCGTCAGCGGCCGGGCCTGACTCGGAGGTGGCGCCGGCGAGCAGCAGTTCGCGGAGGTGTTGACGGTCTTGGTCGCGTCGGATGAGGGCTCGGACGTATTCGCTCGATGAGCCGTAGCGGCCTGCGTCCACCTGTTCCTCGACGAAGGAGCGCATCTCGTCGGGCAGCGAAACGTTCATCGTCGACATGCGGCAACCCTACGCTCTGATGACAAGCCTTGCCATCACGGCGGGTGCCTTGCGAGCGCCGGGGTGTGTCATCGCCTACGCGTCAACCCGGCGTGCTCGGACGCGGCAGGCCGCGGTACCCGGCGGGTTACTCGGACACGCCGATCACCGGCCAGTCGGAGTGGGCGCTGCGTCGCTCGCGATGCGGCTCCACATGACGACGTCGGGCTTCGCGTCAGCGGCTGCTCAGATGCTCTTCCTGGACGACATGCGACCTCAGGCCTCAGCGGCGGCGGCGATCGCCTCGGCCTCGGTGACGGACGGTTCCATTCTGAGGCGCGGCAACGTGACGTGGACGAGCGGCCCGATGCCGAGGGCGAACACCGCGGTGCCGATGCCGACCTCGCCGCCGAGCAGGACGCCGACCACCATCACGGCGAGCTCGACCCCCGTCCGGGCCACGCGGATCGAAATGCCGCGCCTGCCGAGGCCGGTCATCAGCCCGTCGCGCGGGCCCGGGCCCAACCCGGCACCGATGTAGAGCCCCGATCCGACGGCGATCACGAGCACCCCGCCGACCATCAGCCCGATGCGCGCTGCGAGCGGCAGGTCTTCGGGGACCGAGGGTGTGACGATGTCGACGGTGAGGCCGATCAGCACCGCGTTCAGGATCGTGCCGAGGCCGGGGCGCTCACGCAGCGGGATCCACAGTAGGAGCAGCGCGATGCCGACGACGATGATCACGGTGCCGACCGGGATGCCGATCAGTTCGCTCACGCCGGTGTGGAACACGTCCCACGGCGCCGCGCCGAGGTCGGAGTCGAGCAGCATCGCGACGCCAGCGCCGAAGATCACCAGTCCGACGACGCAACGCACGAGGCGTTCGAACGGGCGATCAGTCGGCCAGAAGCGGCTCACGCCGCCGACCGTACCGCCGGCGGCGTGGCCGTTCTGCGGGTCAATTCATCAATTGTCGGCAGAGCGCAGATTGCCGGTTCACGCGTGGGCTCAAGCCCGGTCACCGACCGTGGATAACCGCCTTCAAGCCGTTCTGGGACGGGTGCGGTCGTCGGCTCTGTTGTGGTTTGCGTCTGACTTCGCCGCGGAGGGTCCACCGCGAAATGGCGCTCGATCATGTGTCGGCGGCGTTGGAGTTCGCCGCGACGCGCTAGCGGCGTCCGCCGCGCCGACGTGAGGTTCCTGGCCGACGAGAACCTGCCGCCCAAGATCGTTGGTCTCCTCCACTCACGCTTTCCTGGCCCGATCCATGTCGTGTCGGCGGGCCTTGCGGGGGTGGGCGATGAGTCGATCTGGCGGTACGCCGCGGACAACGACTTCGTGGTGCTGTCGAAGGACTTCGACTTCAACCAGCGGGCATTGCTGCGCTGTCATCCGCCCAAGGTCGTGTGGGCGCGCGTGGGCGAGATGCGCGCCAACGAGATCGCTGCGACGGTGCTCGCGCGGGCCGACCAACTGGAGCGGTTCGAGGTCGATGACGAGCAGAGCGTCTTCGTGATCTGAAGAGGCGCGGATTGACAGGTGGGTACACGGTGGATCGAACACGAGAACTCGGTCATAGCGCTGGAACGTCTCACGTCGATCCCCGTCGAGCGGCTCCTCGAACGACACGGCACAGCGCAGCACGTGACGGTCCGGGCGGTGCAGCACGCCATTGGATGGATCACGGGGCGCGATCGCTGACGGTGCGATTGCCAAGTTCGTGATCGCCGAGAAGCTGCTCGGCCGAGCGTCTTTCGTCCAGACCGGACACGCGAGGATGGCGATGTGACCGACCACGATCTCGATCCCGGCCGCCACCGCACGCTCGCGACGACGCCGCCGGAGCCGGGTGCGCCACCGTTCCGTCAGGGCGCACCGAACGTCGTGGTGATCGTGCTCGACGATCTCGGCTTCGCTCAGCTCGGTTGCTACGGCAGCGACCTCGACACGCCGAACCTCGACGCGCTCGCCGCGAGCGGCGTGCGGTTCACGAACTTCCACACGACCGCGGTGTGCTCGCCGACGCGGGCCTGCCTGCTGACGGGGCGCAACCACCACCGCGTCGGGATGGGGATGCTGCCGGACCTGCCGATGAGCTTCCCCGGTTACCGGGGCGAGTTCCCCGAGGGTGCGGGCACGCTCGCCCAGATCCTGCGCGCCGAGGGCTATGCCACGTATGCGATCGGCAAGTGGCACCTCGTGCCCCGCGATCAGCGCGCCACCGGGCCGTTCCACATGTGGCCGACAGGTCTCGGGTTCGAGCGCTACTACGGGTTCCTCAACGGCGAGACCAACCAGTGGACGCCGAACCTGGTGCGCGACCAGCACCACATCGAGCCGCCGGCGACGCCGGACGAGGGATATCACCTCGAGGCCGACCTCACCGACCAGGCGATCGCCCACCTCCGCGAGCTGCGGCTCGCCCAGCCGTCCCGGCCGTTCCTGCTGTGGTACGCGAGCGGGGCGCCGCACGCGCCGCACCAGGCGCCGCCGGAGTGGATCGAGCGCTACCGCGGCCGGTTCGACGCCGGATGGGACGTATGGCGAGCGGACGTGTTCGAGCGCCAGCGAGCCATCGGCATCGTGGCCGCGGACGCGACGCTTCCGCCGCTGCCACCGTGGGTCGAGCCGTGGGACGCGATCGATCCACCGCGCCAGCGGTTGTACGCCCGGATGATGGAGGTCTTTGCCGGGTTCGTGAGCCACCTCGACCACCACCTCGGCCGGCTGCTCGCCCACCTGGAGGCCACCGGCGAGCGGGACAACACGATCGTTGTCATGGTCAGCGACAACGGTGCATCCGCGGAGGGCGGGCCCAACGGCGCCTGGAACCAGCTGCGTCACTACATCAGCGATGACGACGACGACATCGACGTCGAGCTGGCCCACATCGACGATCTCGGCGGCCACCGCTCGAGCGGCCACTACCCGTGGGGTTGGGCGCTGGCGGGGAACACACCGTTCCAGCTGTGGAAGCGGTACACGTTCGAGGGTGGCGTGCGCGACCCGTTGATCGTCTCGTGGCCGGCCGGACTGGCCGAGCAGGCCGGCGCGCTGCGCGACCAGTACGGCCACGCGATCGACGTGCTGCCGACCCTGCTGTCGCTGCTCGGCATCGAGGCGCCGACCTCGATCGGTGGGGTCGCCCAGCTCGATCTCGACGGCACGTCGCTCGCCCCGGTGCTCGCCGACGCGCACGCCGGCGAGGTGCACACGTCGCAGTACTACGAGTGCTGGGGCAGCCGGGCGATGTACGTGGACGGGTGGAAGGCGGTGACCGACCACGTCAACCAGCTGACGAAGCAGGAGCGCGACGCGCTGGTCGGCTCGCACCGCTTCGAGGACGACCGCTGGCTGCTGTTCGACACCCGCTCCGATCCGACCGAGCAGGTCGACCTCGCCGAGCGCCACCCCGATCGTCTCGCCGAGCTGGTGGGCAGGTGGCACGAAGAAGCGGAGCGCAACGGCGTGTTCCCGCTCGATGACTCCAACGCGAACCGCATGGCCCACATGCGCCTGCCGTGGGTCGAGTTCCGCGGCCGCTACGACTATGCGCCCGGCGACAAGGTGCACGAGAGCAACGGACCGATCTTGTTCGGCGGGTTCAGCATCACCGCCCGCTTCGACCAGCCGCTCGGACCAGGGGCCAGCGGCACGATCCTCGAGCAGGGCGACTGGATCTCCGGGCTCGCGCTCGTCATCGTCGACGGCGACCTGCTGCTGGTGCAGAGCTCCGACGGGGTCGTGGAGCGCACCCGTGGCTCGATCCCAGCGGGGACGCTCGAGGTGCGGGCGTGGGCGACGCCGCGGGTCGGGGTTGGCTTCGACACGGCGGTCGGCACGGCCGACCGAGTGCTCGCCACCGGCTCGTTCCGGCACCTTCCCACCGTGCGAGCACCCGATGGGGCGTTCCTGACGATCGGCTACGGCCGACCCTTCCCGGTGTGCGACGACTACACCCCGCCGTTCCCCGCGCCCCCCGGATTCGCCGGCGTCACGATCCGGCCCGGTCCGCCGCCACCCCTGGACGACGCCGCCCAGGTCGACGCCCTGCTCCGTCACCAGTAGCGCGAGCGGACGCGGCGCGTGGATCACCGGCGTCCGCCGACGTCCCCGGGGGCCTCGATGGTCGTCGCCGGCAGCGACACGGTGAACCGGGCGCCGCCGAGCGGAGACTCGTCGAGGTGCACGGTGCCTCGGTGCGCAGTCACGATCGCCTTCACGATCGCCAGCCCGAGCCCGCTGCCACCACTGTCGCGCGCTCGAGCCTGATCGAGGCGCGTGAACCGTTCGAACACACGGTCGCGATCGTCGCCGGGGATGCCGGGTCCGTCGTCCTCGACGCACAGCACGGCGAGACCCCGAACCTCGTGCACACTCACCTTGACCCGACCTGACGCATGCCGAACCGCGTTCGCGAGCAGGTTCTCGCACACGCTCTCCAGGTCGGCTTCGTGCCCGAGCGCCTGCGCGGCCACGACGTCGGACACGTCGATCGAGCACGGCGACGTGTCGCGACGCGCGGCGACCGCGCGGTGCACCAGGTCGTCGAGATCGACGGGCCGAACGTCGCGTGGCGCGCGTGCCCCTGACGCCTCGAGCCGAAGCAGTTGGTCGGTGATCGCCTCGAGCCGCCGCAACGATTGCAAGGTCTGGCGGCGGTTGGCGGCGATCGCGTCGGGATGATCTGGTTCCGTCTCGAGCAGGACCCTGATGCCGGCGAGCGGACTCCGGAGCTCGTGGCTCGCGTCGGCGAGCAGTTGACGCTCGCGTTCGACCGCGTCGCTGACCGGCCTCAACGCTCGACCGACCGCGAACCAGATCACGAGACCGAAACCGGCCAGCAGCGCGGGAACCGCGACCAGCATCGCATCGCGCAGGGCGCGGACCTGATCGTCGAGAGGAGCGAGGGGAGCGGCGAGGACGATCGTGGTGGAGCGATAGTCCGCAACGATCACGCGCAACCGTCCGGCCGCGGTGCGCACGTCGTGGGGGCCCGTCGGATCGCCGATCTGCCACAAGGGTGGCAGCCCGGCGAGCGCGTGGCCGGCGAAGCTCACCGCTCCCGCGTCGTCGAGCGTCTGCAGATACGGGTCAAGGTTCTGGTCCGAGGTGACGCCGGTGCCGGCGAACCGGCCGATCTGCTCGGTCGCCGTGACGAGACGGTCGTCGACGTGGCGGATGAGGTCGTGCCGATAGATGCGCGCGACGGCCGCGGCCCCGGCGACGAGCACGACGACGAGGCACAGGAGCGTGACGATCGTGATCCGGATCCTGGCGCGCGTCATGCCGGGCGCACTGCTGCGACTGCGATCGCTCATGCCGGCCGCGCCAGACCACGCAGGCGATAGCCGACCCCTCGAACGGTCTCGATGTCGTTCGTGCCGAACGGGGCGTCGACCTTCCGACGAAGCCGGCCGATGTACACCTCGACGACGTTCGGATCGATGCCGTCCACGTCGTGCCACACGCCGGCGAGCAGGTCGGCCTTCGACACCACGAGGCCGATCCGGTCGAACAGTGCTGCGAGGAGCAGCGACTCCCGCGAGCTGAGCTCGACCTCGGACGTCCCTCGCCGGAAGCGCCGCAGCTCGGGGTCGAGACGGATGTCGCCGGCCGCGTACGGGTCTGCGCCTCGACCGGGACCGCGCACGCGGGCACGCACTCGAGCGACGAGCTCGACCGAGGAGAACGGCTTGCGCAGGTAGTCGTCGGCTCCGAGGTCGAGCGCTTCGGCGACGTCCCACTCGCCGGACTTCGCACTGAGCATCAGGATCGGCGTCGCGAGGCCAGATCCTCGGGCAGTCCGGCACAGCTCGTAGCCGTTCAGGCCGGGCAGCATGACGTCGAGGATGATGAGGTCGTAGCCGCCTTCCAGCGCGAGCGCCAGACCGGCCGGTCCGTCGAAGGCCACATCGACGTCGAACCCATCTGCCACCAGCGCGCGCCGCACCCCCGTCACCAGGTCGTGCTCGTCATCGATCAGCAGTACGCGCATGCCGTGCCTTCCGCGCCGTCACGTCGTCGCGGGTCGAACCGGCGCAGCGGCGTTCGCCGCGGACCGTACCGCTCCCTGCCCCGGTCGATCGATCCACCTGACAACTTCCTGACAACCTCGTCCCGGTCCGGGGGCGGTCATCCGCGACGGTGAGGACGACCCCTCGCGCATCGACAGGGCCCGCAATGGCGCAACCAGCCCAGCTGAAACATGACGACGAGCGGGCTGCGAGCCCGGCGCGCGTGCCCGGCCTCGACGGGCTCCGTGGCCTGGCCGTGTTGGCCGTGATCGCGTTTCACCTCTTTCCCGCCGACGTGCCGGGGGGCTTCGTCGGCGTGTCGTTGTTCTTCACGCTGTCGGGCTTCTTGCTCACACTGCGACTGGCCGACGAGCGCGCCGCGTCCGGTCGGGTCGATCTCCGCCGATACTGGCAGCGTCGCCTCCGCCGGATCATGCCGGCGGCGCTCACGACGCTGCTGGCGGTCACGGTCGTCTGGCGACTGGCGGGATGGTGGACGACCGACATCGCCCGCGACGTCGCCGCCAGCGCCCTGAACGTCGCGAACTGGCACCAGATCGTTGCCGGCCAGGCCTACGGCGCCGACCCCGCGGCATCCCCGGTGCTGCACTTCTGGTCGCTCGCGATCGAGGAACAGGTCTACCTCCTGCTGCCGCTCGTCGTCGCCGCCTGCCGCACGACTCGGTCGATGGTGGCGGGGTTCGGCGCCGTGGTGCTCGCCGCGGTCGCCGCCACCATCGTGTGGTCCGGCGACGCAGCGATCGTGTACTACTCGACGTTCACCCGGGTCGGTGAGATCGCCCTTGGTGCGATCGCCGCGCTCATCCTCAGATCGGGTTGGGTCCACCGCATCGTCCACCAGGAGGCCGCCGTCGTCCTCGCCGTCCTGGGCCTGGCGACGTTCGCCGCCGTCGTCCTGCGCACCTCACTCGGTAGCGAGGGGTACTACGCCGGCGGCTTGCTCCTCGTGGGTGGGCTTTCGGCGCTGACGCTGACGAGCGTGAGCCTGGCACCGAACCTCGGCCGCCGTCTCGATGCGTGCGGTCTGGGCGCCGTCGGCGTCGTCTCGTACAGCGCCTACCTCGTGCACTGGCCGATCCTGGTCGGCCTCCGGCGCGCGTCGGTCGACGGTTGGCGGCTGCCGGCGGCCACGATGGTCGGCACCGCGCTGCTCGCGGTGGCGATGACACGTGGCCTCGACCGCCCACTGGCTTCCCCGGCGGCGTCCCGGCGTCGTGTGCTGCTCGCCGCGGCGACGGCGGTCATCGTCCTCGTGGCGTCCGCAGCGTTCCCGCGCGGGTCGGACAGGGCCGACGCGCTCGCGCTCGAACGGGGCCGTGAGGCGTTCGAGGAGCTGGCGACCACCGACGCCACCGCGGCGACACCGTCGAGCACGATCGGCCCGCCGAGGACGACACCCCCAGCGTCCACCGCCGTGCTCGGCACGGAGCCGCCTGTCGCACCGCCGACACCGGTGCGACTCGCGGTGTTCGGCGACTCCAAGGTGATCGCGTACGGCTTGGGCATGCTCGCCGCCGACGATCCGCGGGTCTCGATGGTGGGTGGATCGAGTGAGTTCGGGTGCCCGCTGGGCCGAAGCGAGGCACTCAGGGGCGGGCCCGAGCAGCAGCCCGAGCGCCTGCCACCGAGCTGTCGCTGGGACGACACCTGGCCCGCCGTGGCAGCGGACAGCGGGCTCGTCGACGTCGCCCTCGTGTACTTCGGCACGTGGGACGTCATGGACCAGCGCGTGCCGGCGCTCGGTGAGGGCTGGTCGCACATCGGCGAGCCGGCGTTCGACGACTGGCTGCTCGACGAGATGCGCCAGGCGACGGATCTGCTGCTGACCACAGCGCACCACGTCGTCTGGCTCACCGTCACGCCGAGCGGGCCGCAGACGAGCGAGCGTTACGAGCGCTACAACGAGCTGGTCCGCCGGCTCGTCGCGGAACCCGATGCTGGCGCCTCGCTCATCGATCTCGATTCCTGGCTGCAGGCGACCGGAGAGCTCGACCGGCTGCTGCCCGACGGCGTCCATGCCTCGTGGGAAGGCGGCACCGGGGGCACGGCGCGTGAGATCGGCGAGCGCTACCTCATCGAGCAGGTCCAGCGGACCGCCACCAGCGATGGCTGAACCCGACGCGGCCCGGGTTGCCCGGCATCGTGTCACCGGCCTCGCGGCGCTCGTCGGCGCGTTGCCCATCGTCGCGGTGCTGCTGCGCTTCGCCGGCAGCCGAGTGACATTGGCGGGCGACCAAGCCATCTTCGCGATGCAGGCGGGCGACGCCGCGACGGGTGGCTTCCCGACCGTCGGGCTGTACTCCCGGTACGGCTGGAACCATCCCGGTCCCATCGCGTTCTACCTCTTCGCTCCGTTCCAGTGGATCGGCGCCACCTGGGGCATCCTGATCGGCGCCGCGGCGTGGAACACAGCCGCCCTCGGCACCGCCGTCTGGCTCGCCGCGCGGCGGGGCGGGAGCACGCTCGTCGCCTCATCGTCGCTGCCCAGTGCGCCACATGGCTGTCGCTCGGGGGCGCGTCGGTCGTGGACCCGTGGACCCCGAACCTCGCTGCTGCGCTCGTCGTTCCGTTGCTCGTCGCCGCCTGGGGCGCCGCGCTCGGCGATGTCGCATCCGTCGTCGCGCTGCTCGTCCTCGGCTCGATCGCCCCGCAGCTCCACGTCGGTTACGGGTGATCGTGATCGTCATCGCGCTCGGCGCGCTGGCCCTCGCCCGGGATCGTCGGAGGCTGCTCAGCCGGCGACCGGTGCTGAACTGGCGCGCCCCGCTGATCACGTTCTCGATCGTCGCCATCCTGCTGTGCGCACGCCCCGCGGTCGGATCTGTCCCCCGTCGAGCAGTGGCGCTCGCGACCGCGGCGGTCGCGGTGATCGCCGCCGCCGGCAGCGGTGTCGCCGCCGATGGGGTGACGCAGCATGGAGACCAGGTCGGCCGATTGCTCGACCAGGTCGAGGTCCCGACCGGCGACCGGATCGTGGTACGTCTCGGCGACAGCGGCTTCGTCGGCGTCGGTCCCGGATTGCTGTCCTGGTTGGAGGAGCAGGGCGTCGACGCCGGGGTGGATCCGTCCCTCGGTTGGGTCTTCGGTGACCGGACGTTGGATCCGCAGACGGCGGATGAGGTCTGGTACGCGTTCGACAGCGGCTGGGGCGTGGTACTGCTCTCGGCACTCCCCGGCGCTCGCGTCGTTGCCGAACAGACGCCGCTGAACGCGGCACCTCCGATCGCTCGATGGAGGGTACAAATCCGTGCGCGTCGACATCGCGGGTCCGAGAGCACGTGGACCGCTCTCGTAGGGTGCCGTCATCGCCGTCGATGTGGTGCCCGTGTCCGTGCGTTCCGTGACGGGCGTCTCGGTCCGTGCCGTGGTGGCCATCGCGGTGGCGGCCACCGCCGGACTCGTCGCCGGTGTCCAGTTGCGCAACGGCGTGCTGCCGACGTGGGACACGGTGTCGTACTGGAGCGGCGCTGAAGCCATCCGTGCCGGCGATCTGTTCGGGAGCAACCTGCAGCCGTCGTTCTCGAACTTCACGGTGATCGAGTTCCTCGAACGCGGTGGTCGCCTTCCGTTCGTGGACTTCCCGGTCGGCTACCCGATCCTGATCGCCGCGGTCGGTCTGCTGACGGGCACTCACACCGCGATGGCGGTGTGGACGGTGGCCGGATGCGCGGCGTTCGCCGGGTTGATCTGCTGGGGCCCGACGCTTCGACCGGTGACCCCGGCGATGCTCGCCACCCGAGCGGCGATCGCGATCGGTCTCGTCGTGACGTCGCCGATGCGTGTCGTGACGCGGGCTGGGATGAGCGAGCCGCTGTTCTGCGCGATCGCGATCGGGCTGATCCTCGCCCTGCTCGACTTCCGGCGCACCGGCCGGCGATGGCCGCTCGTCATCGCGCTCGCCGTTGCCGCCGGCATGTTGCGGTTCGTCGGTGCGTCGCTCGTCGTGCTTGTCGTCGCCGAACGATGGCGCCGCACACGTTCCGCCAAGGACGCGCTCGGATGGGGTGCCGTGGCGATCGCGCCAGCGGTGGCCAACGCGTGGTGGGCGTCTCGCGCTGGCGGCGGTCACAGCGCACGACTCCACGCGATCTCCGGGCTCGACGTCGAGCGGTTCTCGAGATCCGTCGGCGGATGGATCGACGCTCGGCACGCGAACATCGCGCTGACGTTCTTCAGCAACGAGGGTGCGCGCTGGTGGACGTATCCCCTGGCGGTCATCTGGATCGCCGCCGCGCTCTCCGCCCTCGTCACGGTCATCGTCGGTCCTGCCCGGCGACTTCCCGCCGAGCTGGAGCTGTGCCTCGCCGCCAGCGCCCTCTTGGCCATCGGGCTGGTTGCGGGGATGCTCGGCTTCGACGCGCTCGTCAACCCCGACAACCGCGTGATGCTGCCCCTCGGCGTGCTCACCCTCACCGGGCTCGCCTGGACCGCGACCCCCGCGACCGGCCGCTACGCCCTCGCCGGCGCCAGTGCATGGCTCCTCGCCGCCGTCGTTCCCCGCGGCGCCACCGATCCCTATCTCCCCACAGCCGCCGAGCCGGCGACGGTCGCGGTCGCCGAGGCCAGCGGAGCGTCGGCGATCGTCACCCCCGACGCCGACCTGCTCCACTGGTACTCCGGCCTACCCGCCGCCTATCCGCCCAAGGCGTACCTCGAGCTCACCGACGAGCACATCGACATCGACGCCCAGTGGGACGCGCTTGCCTGCGCCATGCTGGACGCTGACGCGGTGCTCCTCGTTCCCGGCGGCAACCTGATGTTCGGCCTCGATGCCCGAAGCGTCGAACAGCTCGTCACCGCCGGTGAACTGCTCCCCGAGCCCCACGGTGACATCACGGTCTTCCGTCCCACCCCGAGCGACTGCGCGCCGCTCGACGAGTGACCTGCAGATCGAGGCGTGGAGTCAGACGCTGGAGGGCACGCAGTCGCCTGGCCTCATAGGGACCAACGACCGTACACCTTCCGCAGGAAGGCGGTAGTGTTCGAACGCAGTTCGTGAAGCCCCATGAACACAATTGAACAACTCTCCTGAATCGACCAGTCCCCCGGTGTTCGCCAACTTCCTCATCGGTCTCCGTGAAGGCCTCGAGGCCACCCTCGTCGTCGGGATCCTCGTCGCCTACCTGGTCAAGATCGACCGTCGCGACCTGCTCCCGTGGATCTGGCTCGGTGTCGGCTTTGCGGTCGCGGTGTCGCTCGCGTTCGGTGCGTTGCTCACCTACGGGCCCCGGGGCCTGTCGTTCGAGGCCCAGGAGATCATCGGTGGTTCGTTGTCGATCCTCGCGGTCTGCTTCGTCACCTGGATGATCTTCTGGATGGCGCGCACGGCCCGCTCGCTGAAGGGCGAGCTGGAAGGACGGCTCGACCAAGCCATCAGTGCCGGCACCTGGAGCCTGGTCGTGCTCGCCGCGCTCGCGGTCGGGCGCGAAGGGCTCGAGACGGCGCTGTTCCTCTGGGCGGCAGCCCAGGCCACCGGGTCGACGACCCAACCGCTGATCGGTGCCTCGATCGGGCTCGCCGTCGCTGTCGTGCTCGGGGTGCTCATCTTCCGCGGCGCGGTGCGCCTCAACCTGTCGAAGTTCTTCACCTGGACGGGCGGCGCGCTCATCTTCGTCGCCGCCGGCGTGCTGTCCTACGGCATCCACGACCTGCAAGAAGGCGGTGTGCTGCCGGGCCTGAACAACCTCGTGTTCGACGTGTCCGAGCAGATCCCGCCGGCGAGCTGGTACGGCACGCTGCTCAAGGGCACCGTCAACTTCACCCCGGCGACGACCTGGCTGCAAGCGGTCGCGTGGATCCTGTACGTCGTGCCGGTGCTCACGATCTTCCTCATCACCGTCAACCGCGCAACGACCGCTCGCCGTCCAGCCACGGTGACTGCGATCCCTCAACCACACGGAGGCACTACATGACCCGTCACCACGGCGCAGCACTCGCGCTCGTTGCATCGCTCGGCCTGCTCGGTGTCGCGTGCACCGACAACAACGCCGACTCGGACGGCGAGGGCGCGCTGTCGGTCGTCAGCACCGACGACGAGTGCGACGTGTCGGCAACCACGGCGCCGAGCGGCAACCTGCAGTTCTCCGTGAAGAACGAGGGATCGCAGGTGACGGAGTTCTACCTGCTGGCCGACGACGGGCTGCGGATCATCGGCGAGATCGAGAACATCGGTCCCGGCCTGACCCGACCACTCGTGGTGACCGCGGGCCCGGGCAGCTACATCACGGCCTGCAAGCCGGGCATGGTGGGCGATGGCATCCGGGCCGACTTCGTCGTGACGGACTCCGGCGCCGATCTGACGCCGTCGGACGACATCGCCGCGCTCATCGACGTCGCGACCGCGCAGTACGCGTCCTACGTGAAGGATCAGACCGAGCAGCTGCTCACCCAGACGCAGGAGTTCGCAGATCTCTACACGTCGGGCCAAGACGATGCCGCCCGCGCGCTGTACGCGACCGCGCGAGAGCACTGGGAGCGGATCGAGCCCGTCGCCGAGTCCTTCGGCGACCTCGATCCCCGTCTGGACCTGCGCGAGGCGGACCTCGAGGAAGGTCAGGCGTGGACCGGCTGGCACCGCATCGAGAAGGACCTGTGGCCCGACGGCGACCCCGAGTACACGGTGGCCACCCAGGCCGAGCGCGAGGCGCTCGCCGAGCAGCTCGTGGCCGACACCCAGGAGCTCTACGACCGCACCCGCACGGTCAGCTTCACCGCCGACCAGCTGGGCAACGGCGCCAAGGGACTGCTCGACGAGGTGGCCACCGGCAAGGTGACCGGTGAGGAAGAGATCTGGTCGCACACCGACCTGTGGGACTTCCAGGCCAACGTCGACGGCGCCCGGATCGCGTTCGAGGATCTGCGGCCCGCGCTCGACGTCAAGGATCCGGAGCTGGCGACGACGCTCGACACCCGGTTCTCCGAGCTGCAGGCGCTGCTCGATCAGTACCGCGAAGGCGACGGGTTCGTCCTGTACACCGATCTGACCCCCGAGCAGGTCAAGGAGCTCTCCGACTCGGTGAACGCCCTCGGCGAACCGCTCTCCCAGCTGACCGCAGCCGTCGTGCTGTGACCGAGCGGCCGGCCCCCGGTCCCTCGCTCGCGGGTGCTCCCGCGGGCGAGGCGACGGTCGCCGGTGGAAGCTCCGTGCCCGAGCGCTCAGCGGGGCGCTGGTCGCGCCGCAAGGTGCTCGGCTTGGCCGGCGGCGGCGTCGTGGTCGCCGGGGCTGCCGCGGTCGGCGCCGTGGCTGTCGGCCGCTCCGACGACGACGCTGCTGCGGGTTCGGCGGGGGTGCATCCGTTCTACGGACCGCACCAGGCCGGCATCGTCACCCCGGCACAAGACCGGTTGCACTTCGCAGCCTTCGACGTGATCACGAAGTCCCGCGACGAGCTCGCCCGCCTGCTCACGGCGTGGACCGGCGCGGCGGCGAGGATGACGCAGGGCCTGCCCGCCGGCCCCTACGGCCCCGTCAGCGGCCCGTACCTGGCCCCGCCCGATGACACCGGCGAGGCGATGGATCTGCCTCCGTCGAACCTGACCTTGACGTTCGGGTTCGGGCCGTCGCTGTTCCTCACCGCGGACGGCAAGGACCGCTTCGGACTGGCGGCGTCCCGACCAGGCGGGCTCATCGAGTTGCCGCACTTCCCCGCCGACCGGCTCGACGCAGCGCGCAGCGACGGTGACCTGTGCGTGCAAGCCTGCGCCGACGATCCGCAGGTTGCGGTCCACGCCATTCGCAACCTGGCGCGCATCGGGTTCGGAACCGTCGGCCTGCGCTGGTCACAGCTCGGGTTCGGCAGGACCTCCTCGACGTCCACCTCGCAGAAGACCCCCCGGAACCTGTTCGGCTTCAAGGACGGCACCGCGAACGTCAAGGCCGAGGAGACCGACGCGCTCGACCAGCACGTGTGGGTCGCAGCCGCCGACGAGCCGGGCGCGCCCTGGATGTCGGGTGGCTCGTACCTGATCGCCCGCCGCATCTCGATGCACATCGAGACCTGGGACCGCGGGTCGCTGCGCGAGCAGGAGGCGATCATCGGTCGCGACAAGGGCGAGGGGGCACCCCTGTCGGGCGGCGACGAGTTCACCGAACCGGACTTCGAACGCATCGGCGGCGACGGCATGCCGCTGATCGCCGTCGACTCCCACGTCCGGCTCGCCCACCCGGACTTCAACGGCGGCGTGCGGCTGCTGCGCCGTGGCTACAACTTCGCCGACGGCAGCGACGGCCTCGGGCGAATGGACGCCGGGCTCTTCTTCATCGCGTTCGTCCGGGACCCGGCGCAGCAGTTCGTGCCGATGCAGACCGTCCTCGCTCGTGACGACGCCCTGTCCGAGTACCTGCTGCACACCGGTTCTGGGATCTTCGCTGTCCCTCCCGGAGTGGCCGAGGGCGAGTCGATCGGCGCCGCCCTCTTCACGTGATGCTC
>CAZMGD010000100.1:0-15898 GCA_964565705.1 uncultured Ilumatobacteraceae bacterium
CCGAGCTGCGGATCGCCCAGGCCCAGCTGGTCGGCTGGCTCGAGGGCCTGTTCCACGGCATCCAGGCGACGCTGTTCGCCCAGCAGATGGCCGCGCGCGCCCAGCTCGAGGACATGCGCCGCCAGCTCCCGCCCGGCGCCGCCCAGCCCGGTCAGCCCAGCCCGCCCGGCGTCCGCGCCGGTCAGCCCGGCGGCCTGGGCGAGCCCGGTCCCGGCACCTACCTGTAGTCCGGCTCGCAGCCGGCTGCGGTGGGCGGCCGGCAAGCACCTGACGACCGGGATGCGCGGAGACGCTCTCTCGTCGCGAGCGACGGGGCGAATCGGCTCGTTCGGCGCGCCTTCGCAGCGTCTCTCCTTGATGTACGGGAGATTCCCCGTATATTCGTACGGGAAGTCCTCCGTACGAATGGAGCGCATCGGTGAAGCCTCTGTACCCCCAACCCGGATCGACGATCGCTCCGGCCAACGCGGTCGGCCGGCGGGCCACGACCGCCCGCGCCCGCGCGGCCGTGCTCGCCGGGACCAACCTCGGCATCAACGACCCGCGCCGCATGGGCAAGACGGTGTGGCTCGATCTCTTCTGCTCGGATCCCGGCCCGGGCCTGCTCGCGGTCAAGGTCGACTACGAGGGGGTGCGCTCGACCGAGGAGTTCCTCCTGCGGACCGTCAGGGAGCTGCACCGTCACCAGGGACTCTCGCGCAAGGTCCTGGCGCGCCTCGGCGCGCTGTTCGACGGCGTCGAGGTCGGCGCGGGAGTGCCGGCGACTCCCATCTCGGTGAAGGTCGGCGTCGCCAGCCGCACGTCGACCGATCTCCTGGGCGAGACGATGGCCGCCGTCGAAGCCCATCTCGACGAGGGCCTGCTCCTCGTCGTCGCAATGGACGAGGTGCCGATCGCGATCGACAACATCACCGTCAACGAAGGCGCGGCTGCCGCGAACCAGCTGCTGCAGTCGCTTCGAGAGCTCCGCCGACGCGACTCGCGCCTGCGGTGGATCGTGTGCGGGTCGATCGGGTTCCACCACGTGCTCCGCAAGTGCGGTGCGACCGAGGGAGCGACGAACGATCTGGTCAACTTGCCGCTGGGCCCTTTGGCCGAAGACGACGCGCGGGAACTGACCACCCGCCTGTTGCTCGGGATCGGCCGGCCCGCGGCGGACGGGGCCGTCGATGACCTCCTGCGGGAGACGGAGTGCATCCCGTTCCTCATCCATGCCCTCGCGCTCAGGCTCCACGACTCCGGCGGCGGCCCCGTCACCCCGGCCGACGTGGCCCAGGCGTTCGAGGGCTTCGTCGACGACCGTGACGACAGCAAGGCGGTGACGCACCTGGTGACCCGTCTCGACCCGCTGTACGGCGACAACACCAGGGCCGCGGAGGCGATCCTCGATCGTGTGGCCATCGAAGGCTCGGTGCCGATCGACGCCCTGAGGGCCGAGCACCCCGTCGCGCCGCTCAACGAGGTTCTCGACGACCTGCTCGACGACCACTACCTGAGTGAGCGGCACAAGACGATGACGTGGCGGTACGACGTGTTGCGGCGGATCTGGGCACGACGACGGAGGCTCTGATGGCCGGACCGACTCTGTCGCGCTTCACCCCGTCGGTGATGGCGTACGACCTTCTCGAGCGGCTGTTCGTCGCACGCGAGCGCACGCTCGACGCGGTGATGCAGCGCATCGACGCGGCGTCGGCGAGCGATGACGAGCGCAACCACACGCTCCTCGTCGGGCCGCGGGGCGCGGGCAAGACACACCTCGTGTCCCTCGTCGCGCACCGGACGCGAGAGCGGATGGGGGCGGGCGCACGGGTGCATCTGGCCTGGTTGCCCGAGGACCCCTGGACGCTCGTGTCGTACCGCCACCTGCTTGCCGAGATCGTCGCTCGCCTGGAGCCCGCGCTCGACGGAGAGGCGCCGCGCTCGGCGCCGGATCTGGAGCTTCTCCTCGCCCGACGGGCCGCCGAGCACGGACCGGCCGTCGTGATCGTCGAGAACCTCGACCAGATCTGGGCGGCGCTCGGCGACGACGGGCAGCAGTCGCTGCGGCACCTGTTGCAGGGGGATCGATCGCTTCTCCTCGTCGGCACCACGACCACACTCGACCGAGCTCTGTCAGATCAGGCCAAGCCGTTCTACGCGTTCTTCTCGACGACGCGGCTCGAGCCGTTCGACGTCGACGAGGCCGCCGAGATGCTGACCGCGATCGCCCGGGAGCGCGAGGACGAGGCCCTCGTCGAATACCTCGCGAGCGACGAGGGCCGGGCGCGGCTGCGAACGATCGAGCACCTCGCTGGTGGCCAGCCGCGCATGTGGGCCGCACTCGCCTCGGCGCTCACGGTCGAAGGGCTCGACGACCTCGTCGACCTGCTGCTGACCCGGTTCGACGACCTGACGCCCTACTACCAGGAGCAGCTCGGGAAGCTCGCGCCCCGCCAGCGGCTGGTCGTCTCGGAGATGGCCGAGGCGGATCGGCCGCTGACGGTGAAGGACCTCGCCGAGCGCCTCGATGTCGACCAGCGCAGCCTCGGCAAGACGATGAGCGAGTTGGTCGAGCGCCGCTGGGTCGCCGAGATCGACTCGCCCGTCACCGCCCTCCTCGACAGGCGCCGCACCTACTACGAGCTCGCCGAGCCCATGGCCCGACTGTCCTTCCAGATCAAGGACAACCGAGGAGAACCCCTCCGCCTCATCGTCGACTTCCTCAAGCACTGGTTTGACCCCGACGACTTCGTGGGGCTCGTGTCAGCGGAGGAGCCAGCGAAGGCCAATGAGCAGCTGAGCCGCTACTTGGCGGCCGCGGAGAGGGCACAGTCCGCTGAACCTGTCCTCGACGCGGTGAGGCGGCTCAGCGGGCTCCCACCGTCGTCGGGTGAAGGAGCCCCCGACGTGCTCGGCGCAGCCGACGACGCGCTCGCCGCACTGGCGGGCAACGACCCCGATCCGTTCTTGGCGCTGCCGGTGTCCATCAGGAGGGTCTTGGAGGCACGTCTCGAAGCAGATGCGACAACCGCGGTTCGGGCCGCTGTCCATGAAGCGGCGCTCGACTGTGGATTGATCCATCGAGCACTGTCGGCGAACAGGTGGGTCACGCGTGCAGAGGACCTGGTCGCGACAGCCGAGGGGCGAGCGACCGAGGCCCGCTGCTGCCTGGTCAGGTGGCTGGCGCGAGCTGCGAGGCTGGAGGAAGCGATGACGGCACTGCGCTCGCTCCAGGCCGACGTCGGGGACGCCGACGACGCGTCGGTCGAATGGGCGCTGGCCGGTCAGGACCTCTCGAACTGGCTCGTCATCCTTGGCCGAATCACGGAGGGCGCGGCCCTGTACGACGAGACCCGTTCGGCCGTCGGGAGGTGGCCATCCGACCTGCCACGGGTGGGCGACCTCCTCGCCGCGCTGGCTCAGCGGCACTCCGAGATGGTCCAGCTCGCCGCCAGCATCAAGCGTGCCGTTGAGTCCGACCCGGAACGATTCTCCGCGTTCGTGCGCGCGGAGCTACCGGACAGCTACACCTTGGGCGTCGCCGCTGTCTACGAGCTGCGTCGTGTCGGTCGCGTGCGTCAGGCCGACGCGCTGCTCGGCCGAGTCGTGAACGCTGCGCTCGACGCTTGGGGGGACGGTGACGTGCGAGCCGTCGAAGCCGCCCGGCTGCGACGCGAGTGGGGGGGGTTGAGGTGAGCGAGGCGCTGCGCATCGCCGCCGGCGGTCGACTCGGGGACCGGGCAGTGGTACGGTCCGAATCACATTCGTGTAGTTCTCCACAGGGTCTCCACAGCGCTCGGGTGAGCGTCCACAGGGGGTCCACAGCCGGAGGCGCACGGTTGTGGACCAGCGGTGCCCCCGGCAGGTGCCGCTCATCGACGACCCCGAGTAGAGGACGCAGAGCCCGATGGGCGACTCGTTCACCCACCTCCACACCCACACCGAGTACTCGATGCTCGACGGGGCGTCACGCATCGAGTCGGTGGTCGCCGCCGCGGCCGCCGACGGCCAGCCCGCGCTGGGCATCACCGACCACGGCAACATGTACGGCGTCTTGCCGTTCTACAAGGCGTGCAAGGACCACGGCATCAACCCGGTGCTCGGGTTCGAGGCCTACATGGCCCACGAGCACCGCAGCGAGCGGATCCAGACCCGGGGCAAGGTCGACGACACCGGGGGCGAGGGCGACGGCGGCAAGAAGGCCTACTACCACCTCACCCTGCTGGCCGAGAGCAACGTCGGCTACCGCAACCTGATCCAGCTGTCGTCGCGGGCGTTCATGGAGGGCTACTACCGCAAGCCCAAGGTCGACTGGGAGACCCTCGCCGACCACAGCGAGGGGGTCATCGCCACCACCGGCTGCCTGGGCGGCCACGTCCTCCAGTCGCTCCTGGCCGGCGACGAGATGGCCGCCCTGCAGAAGGCGGCCCGCCTCCAGGAGATCTTCGGCCGCGACAACCTGTTCGTCGAGCTGCAGGACCACGGGATCCCCGAGCAGCACCGGACCAACCCCCAGCTGATCGAGATCGCCCGCCACATCGGCGCCCCGCTGCTGGCCACCAACGACAGCCACTACACCCACGCCCACGACGCCGAGGGCCACGACGCCCTGCTCTGCGTCCAGACCGGCGCGCTGATCAGCCAGAGCGAGCACGAGCGGTTCAAGTTCAAGGGCGAGGGCCACTACCTCAAGTCCGCGGCCGAGATGCGACACCTGTTCCGCGATCTCGAGGTGGCCTGCGACAACACGCTCTGGGTGGCCGAGAGGGCGAACGTCGAGATCGAGTTCGGCGACTCCAAGCTGCCCGGCTTCCCGCTGCCCGACGGCTTCGCCACCGACACCGACTACCTGCGCCACCTCTGCTTCGAAGGCGCCCGCGAGCGGTGGGGCGCCGAGCTGCCCGACAAGGTCGTCGAGCGCCTCGCCTACGAGCTCAAGGTCATCGACGACATGGGCTTCTCGGCGTACTTCCTCATCACCTGGGACCTCATCAAGCACGCTCGCGACATGCAGATCCGCGTCGGCCCGGGCCGTGGCTCGGCCGCCGGGTGCGCGGTGGCCTACTGCCTGCGCATCACCGACATCGACCCGATCAAGTACGACCTGCTCTTCGAGCGCTTCTTGAACCCCAGTCGCATCTCGATGCCCGACATCGACATGGACTTCGACTCCCGCTACCGGGACGAGATGATCCGCTACGCCGCCGAGCGCTACGGCCGCGACCACGTCGCCCAGATCATCACGTTCGGCACGATCAAGGCCCGCAACGCGGTGCGTGACGCAGCCCGCGTGCTCGGCTACCCCTACGGCATGGGCGACAAGATCGCGAAGGCGATGCCGCCGCTGGTGATGGGCCGTGACACGCCGCTCAAGTACTGCTTCGAGCAGCACCCGAAGTACACCGATGGCTACAAGGCCGCGGCCGAGCTGCGCTCGATGTACGACGCCGACAGCGAGGTGAAGAAGATCGTCGACGTCGCCAAGGGCCTCGAGGGCCTGAAGCGCAGCGACGGCATCCACGCCGCGGCGGTCGTGATCACCAAGGAGCCGCTGACCACCTACCTCCCCGTGCAGCGCAAGCCGGAGTCCGGCCAGGCGCCGGAGGAGGCGCCCGTCGTCACCCAGTACGAGATGCACGGGGTGGAAGACCTCGGGCTCCTGAAGATGGACTTCCTCGGGCTGCGCAACCTCGACGTGATCACCGACACCGTCGAGATGGTGCGCGCCACTCGCGACCCCGAGTTCGAGATCGACACGATCTCGCTGGAGGACGAGAAGGTCTTCGAGCTGCTCGGGCGCGGCGACACGATCGGTGTCTTCCAGCTGGAGTCGTCGCCGATGCGCGCCCTGCTGCGCTCGATGGCGCCGAACAGCTTCGACGACGTCGGCGCGCTCATCGCCCTGTATCGCCCGGGCCCGATGAGCGCCAACATGCACTACGACTACGCCGACCGCAAGAACGGGCGCCAGGCGGTCAGCTACTTCCACGACGACGCCGAGCAGCTCCTGGCCGACACCTACGGCTTGATGATCTACCAGGAGAGCGTCATGCGCGTCGCCCAGCACTTCGCCGGCTACGACCTCGCCCAGGCCGACAACCTCCGCAAGGCCTGCGGGAAGAAGTCCCGAGATCTGATGATCAAGGAGCGGGCCGCGTTCGAGCAGGGGTGTGACGCCACGGGGTACGGGCGGGAGATGGGGACGCAGCTGTTCGACGTGATCGAGCGGTTCGCCGACTACGCGTTCAACAAGAGCCACAGCTACGGCTACGGGCTCGTCACCTACCAGACCGCGTACCTGAAGGCGCACTACCCGGTCGAGTACCTGGCCTGCCTGCTGACCAGCGTCAAGGCCAACCTGGACAAGGCGGCGGTGTACCTCAGCGACGCGCGGGCGATGGCGATCCAGGTCCAGACCCCCGACATCAACCGCTCGCGGCGCGACTTCGCCCCGGTCGGCGGCGACCGGGCGATCACGTTCGGCATGTCGGCGGTGCGCAACGTGGGGGAGGGGCTCGTCGACCTGCTGGTCGCGGAGCGCGACGAGAACGGTCCGTACGAGAGCTTCCACGAGTTCGCCGAGCGCGTTCCCGAGCAGGTGCTGAACAAGCGGACAGTCGAGTCGCTGATCAAGGCCGGGGCCTTCGACAACCTGGGCCACACCCGCCGCGGGCTGCTCGCCGTGTTCGAGCAGATCATCGACAGCACGCTGGCCCGGCGCCGCGAGCGCGACCAGGGTGTGATGAGCCTGTTCGGCGACTGGGGTGGCGGCGGCGACAGCACGGCCGACTTCGTCGAGCGCATCGACGTGCCCGAGCTCGAGTTCGCCAAGCCCGAGCGGCTGCGCTTCGAGAAGGAGATGCTCGGCCTCTACGTGAGCGACCACCCGCTGATGGGCGTCGAGGCCGCGCTGCGCCGGCGCACGGAGTGCACGATCGCCGAGGCTGTCGAGCGCGACGACGGCACGAGCCTCGTCCTCGGCGGGGTGATCACCAACCTCGCCCGGCGCTTCACCAAGAAGGGCGACCAGATGGCGACGTTCGTGCTCGAGGATCTCGGCGCCTCGATCGAGGTCACGCTGTTCCCCCGGGTGCTCGTCGAGCAGGGCCACAAGCTGGCCGAGGACGCGATCGTCGTCATTCGCGGCCGGCTGGACCGACGCGAGGAGCGCGTCGGCCTGATGGCGCAGGACATCACGGTGATGGAGGGCCTCGACGCGGGGGCGCCCCCCTTGCACCTCCACCTCCCTGCGGCCACGCTGAGTGACGAGAAGGTGACGTTGTTGAAGCGGATCCTGCGCGATCACCCCGGCGACTCGATCGTCCACCTGCACCTGTCGTCGGACAAGACGCTGCGGCTCTCCGACGAGTACGCCGTCGAGCGCGATCGGGTCGTCGGCGAGCTGCGCGTGGCCTTCGGACACGACGCCGTCCGCCTCTGAGCACAGCGGGGGAGTCGCGCCGAGTATCGAAACGGTCGCCGTTGGTGGCAGAATGTACGTTCCGAACCGACCCACGCCGCCGCCGGTGTGGCCGATTTCCGGGAGTGATCCGACACCATGGCCCTCCAGGTGGAAACCAAGGACAGCACTGCCCTCACCGATGCCGATCTCGACGAGATGGCGTCGATGGGCGGATCCTTCGACATCGGGCTGCTGTCGAAGGCCACCCAGGACTGGGTGCTCAGCACCTCGGCCCGCATCGACGACAAACTGCACGGCTACCTGTTCTCCACGCTCGAGCGCATCGGCGGCACGCCCTGCGTGCTGATCGGTCTGCTCAGCGTCAAGCGAACCTCGAAGCGCGACACGGTCCTGAAGGGCCTGATGGGCGAGGCCTACCACCGGGCCCTGATGGCGTTCCCGGACGAGGACGTCGTCGTCGGCTCGCGGTTCGTGACCTCGCACGGGCTCGACGCGTTCAAGGCACTCACCGAGGTGATCCCCCGTCCCGGTCACCGTGCCGTGGGTGAGGAGCGGGCGTGGGGCCGGCGCCTCGCCAAGCGGTTCGGCGTCGATTCGCAGTACGACGAGAAGACCTTCGTCGTCAAGGCCAACGGTCAGAGTGGCTACCTCGACTACGAGTCGCTGAAGGCCGACAGGATCCCCGCCGACGTCACCGCCCAGTTCGCCGACGTCAACGTCGCCAAGGGCGGCGCCCTGATCGTCCATGGCTGGACGATGGCGGAGGATCTCGTCAAGCTCGGCGCCCGCTGAGCCCCACCGAGTCGCCATTCGCCGCGCTGGTCCGCCGGCGGAGAATGACCCGGTCGTTCTCCGCCCGCCCCGTCGACCCCGCGCTGCTGGAGCACCTCGCCGACCTCGCGTCGCGAGCGCCGAGCGCCGGCAAGACCCAGGGCTGGCACCTCGTCGCGCTCGGCGGTTCGCAGACCGCGTTGTTCTGGGACGCTGCCCTGCCCGTCGAACGCCGCGCCGAGTTCGCGTTCCCAGGGTTGTTGCGCGCACCGGTGATCGCCGTCGCCGTCGCCGAGCCCGAGGCGTACGTCGCCCGGTACTCGGAGGCGGACAAGGCCCGGACGGGACTCGGCGCGGGTGCCGACGCCTGGCCCGTGCCCTACTGGACCGTCGACGCGTCGATGGCGGTGATGACGCTGCTCTTGGGTGCCGAGGACGCAGGGCTCGGGGCGCTGTTCTTCGCCGTGTTCCACGGCGAGCGCGAGGTGCGCGGTGCGCTCGGGATCGCCGACGAGCACCAGATCATCGGTGCGATCGCGCTCGGCTGGCCCGACGACGACGAACGCCCCGGCCGCAGTGCGGCCAGGGTGCGTCGTGATCCGTCGGCGCTGCTGCGCAGTGTGTGACCGAGCTCAGTCGCCGCTGGTCGCCGCGTCGCAGTTCTCGAAGTAGGCGGAGAGCCGGGCCGAGGCCTCCTGCACCTCGACGGCGCTGAGGGCCTCGAGGGCCTCGAGGTACTTGGGGTCGGTCACGTCGGGCGAGCTCGTGTCGATGTCCTGGAGCTTCGAGTAGGCGTCGGCGAGGGTGTCGACATCGTCTTTCAGGTCGTCGGGCACGGCATCTCTGATCGCATCGAATGCGGCGTCGATGTCCTCGGGTGCGTCGGCGCTGTTGAGGTCGAAGCCGAGGCTGTTGAACTTGTCGTAGAGATCGCGGCACTCGTCCTCGCTGAGCGGCTCGATGTCGCTCGTGTCGAAGGTGGTGTCGGTCGAGTCCCCGACCGTGTCGTCCGCCGAGGTGTCGTCGGTCGACTCGTCCGCCGATGTCGTGCCCGCCGGGTCAGCGTTCACGGTCGTCGCGGTGGCGTCGACCTTGGTCGTGTCGCTGGACGAGTCGTCACCACCGCATGCGGCGAGGGCGAGGATCCCGCTGAACGCGAGCCCGAAGGCTGCGCTCTGCAGCCGGCGAGTCCTGGTCATGTGTTGTCTCCCGTTGATCGTTCACGCGGTCCGGGGGGCGGACCCGTGCGGTCACCGTAGTCAGGTGGTCGGTGGCGATGCCGTCACGGTGGTGATGGCGGTGGTGGTGGTCAGGTCGTCGATCGTGCCCGGGCACGTCGAGTCGATCCCGGCGCGGACACGTGCCAGCGCGTCCTGGACGTCGTCGGACGTCGCGACGTCGTATGTGTCGCGCACGTCGGGATCGTCGAGCTGGTCGTCGCCGGGTGCCACGGCGCTCGCCGCGTCCTCGTAGGCGATGAACGCCTCGGACGCGAGGGCCCAGTCGCCGCGCAGCGCCTCGGTCAGCAGCGGCGTGACCGCCTCGTACAGCGGCCGAACGACCGCCTCGGGTCCGGACGACCCGATCGCCGCGTAGTACGCGCGGGACAGGTCGCTGCACGCGCCGAGTTGCTCGTCGGGGGTGGTCGCGCCGGAGTCGCCCTCACCGGAGCCGGCGTCGGGCTCCACCACCGTGGCTCGCGTCGTCGGGATGAGCGTCACCGGTGCAGGCGACTCGTCGCTGCACGCGGCCGCGAGTGCGAACGCGGCGACGCAGACCGCGACGAGGCGTCGGGTCATGTGGCCGCCGCGTCGAGCTGCGCGTCGAGCTCGGCGACCGTCGCCGCCGGCGTATCGCAGACGAAGTGGTGGCAGACGTACGCGAGCCCCTCGGGTCGCGACTGCCACAACGGCGATTCGTACGGCTCGCCCCAGGCGAGCACGGCATCGGGCATCCAGCGGTCACGGACCTCGGCGAGGAGGTCGGGGCGGTCGCCGACCACCGCCACCTCGGTGATGCCGTGATGGTGCATCCAGAGGGCGCCGAGCGCGTTCCCGGCCGCGGCTGGTGCCGCGGTCATCATCCGTGCCACCAGGTGCAGGATCTGCTCTGCCAGGTGGGCGTAGCGCTGGTTGCCGGTCAGCGCCGCCAGGCGGGCGAGGGCCACCGCGGCGGTCGAGTTCGCCGACGGTGTGGCGTTGTCCATCAGATCCTTCTGGCGCACGATCAACGCCTCGGCGTCGTCGGCCGTCGTGAACAGCCCACCGTTGGTGGCGTCCCAGAACCGGTCGGCCAGCACGTCGGCGACCTCTGTGGCGAGGCCGATCCAGCGGGCTTGGCCGCTCGCCTCGCCGAGCCGGGTGAAGCCGTCGACGAGGGCAGCGTGGTCGGCGGCGAGGGCCATGTGGCGGGCACCACCGTCGGCGTGCCACGAGCGGAACCAGCGCCCATCGGGTGCGCGCAGCTCGCGCACGAGGAACTCCCCGTTGGCGATCGCGGCATCGATCCAGCGGCCGTTGGACGTCGCGGCGGCAGCCTCGGCGAGCGTCGCCAGCATCAGGCCGTTCCACTCGGCGAGCACCTTGTCGTCGCGCAGCGGGCGAGGTCGCTCGGCTCGCGCCGCGAACAGCCGGGCCCGGGCCGCCTCGACCACCGGCGGCCGGAGCAGGACGCCTCGGTGGCGCACGCGGCTGAGGATCGTCGCACCCTCGAAGTTGCCGTCATCGGTCACCTCGTACCACTCGAGCGCCGCGGCGAGCTCGTCGCCGTCGAGCACCTCGGCCATCTGGTCGGGCGTCCACACGTAGAACAGGCCTTCGCGACCGTGTCCGTCCGCACCGGGCGAGTCGGCGTCCTCGGCGCAGTAGAAGCCCCCACCCGGGTCGCGCAGGTCGCGCAGCACGTACTCGACCGTCTCCTCCAGCACCTGGAGCCATCGGCGGTGACCGGCCACCTGCCACCCGTGCAGGTAGGTCCGGGCCAGCAGCGCCTGGTCGTAGAGCATCTTCTCGAAGTGGGGCACGAGCCACTCACGGTCCACGGAGTAGCGGGCGAACCCACCGCCGAGGTGGTCGTAGATGCCACCGGAGGCGATCGCGTCGAGCGACGTCGTGAGGACCGTGGCCGCCCACTCGTCGCCGGAGTCGGCGAGGTGCCGGGCAACCAGCTCGAGGTTCATGGTCGAGGGGAACTTCGGGGCCTGGCCGAACCCGCCCCACTCGTGGTCGAAGGATTCGTGGAGCTTGGCCAGCGCCCCGGCGATGATCTCCCGCGGCGGCAGCGTGGACGCCGGCGCCATCGCCGACACGCGGCCGATCGCCTTGACGAGCGTCGTCGTGTTCGTGCGCACGTCGGCCTGGCGGTTGCGCCACACCTCGTCGATCCCGCGCAGCACCTGGAGGAAATCGGGCTTGGGGAAGTACGTGCCACCGTAGAACGGCTCCCCGGTCGGAGTGAGGAACACCGTCATCGGCCACCCGCCGCGCCCCGTCATCGCCTGGACCGCCTCCATGTAGACGGCGTCGACGTCCGGGCGCTCCTCGCGGTCCACCTTGACGTTCACGTACAGCTCGTTCATGAGCGCGGCGACCTCGTCGTCCTCGAAGCACTCGTGGGCCATCACGTGGCACCAGTGGCACGCCGAGTACCCGACGGAGAGCAGGATCGGGCGGTTGCTCGCCGTCGCATCGGCGAACGCGTCGGGACCCCAGGCGTACCAGTCCACCGGGTTGCCGCGGTGCTGGCGGAGATACGGCGACGTCTCCGACCCGAGCCGGTTCATGCGCCCATGGCGTGGAACCCGCCGTCGACGTGGACCATCTCGCCCGTCGTGGCCGGGAACCAGTCCGACAGGAGCGCGACGCACGCCTTGGCGACGGCGGTCGAGTCGTGGATGTCCCAGCCGAGCGGAGCGCGGACGTCCCAGACGTCCTCGAACGCGCTGAACGCGGGGATCGACTTGGCCGCGACGGTGCGGACCGGTCCCGCAGCGACGAGGTTGCAGCGGATGTTCTGCGGGCCGAGCGTGCGGGCCAGGTAGCGGCTGACGGACTCGAGGCCCGACTTGGCCACCCCCATCCAGTTGTACGCGGGCCAGGCCTGCCGGTTGTCGAAGTCGAGCCCGACGATCGAACCCCCGTCGGTCATCAGAGGTACGAAGGCTTCGGCGAGGGCCTTCAGCGAGTAGGTCGACACATGGATCGCGGTGGCGACGTCGTCCCAGGTCGCGGCCATGAAGTCGTCACCCAGGCAGGCCGCGGGCGCGAAGCCGATGGAGTGCAGCACGCCGTCGACGCGGCCCCACCTCGAGGCGAGCGCGTCGCGCACGCCGCCGAGGTGCTCGGGCGCCGTGACGTCGAGCTCGTACACCTCGACCTCCGACGGCAGCTTGCGGGCGGTGCGCTTGGTGAGACTGAGCCCACGGCCGGCGCCCGTCAACGCCACCTCGGCACCCTGCTCGATCGCCAGCTTCGCCACGCCGAACGCCAACGAATCATCCGTCAGCACCCCGGTGATCACCACGTTCTTGCCGTCGAGCAGTCCCATCCGTCAGACCGTAGCCGTGAGCATGAGAAACACGGGGGCCTTGTGGAAGGCTGTGCGCGTATGCGCATCGGGATTCTTGGCGGCACTGGGCCCGCCGGCAGCGCCCTGGCCGCCCGGCTGGGGTCCATCGGTTACACGGTCGTCATCGGTTCGCGGTCTCGGTACCGGGCGATGGAGACCCGCGACGCGCTGGTCGGCGCCTGGCCCCAGCTCGAGGGGTTCCTCGACTCGGGTGACAACGCGGCGG
The DNA here is from genome assembly GCA_964565705.1 of uncultured Ilumatobacteraceae bacterium. Classification (GTDB taxonomy): domain Bacteria; phylum Actinomycetota; class Acidimicrobiia; order Acidimicrobiales; family Ilumatobacteraceae; genus CAZMGD01. Next base: position 12,966 of record CAZMGD010000100.1, read on the forward strand.
CGGCGAGTTGCGACGTGGTCGTGCTCGCCACCCCGTGGGACTCGGCGGCGACGACCGCCCGGGAGAGCGCCGATCTGCTGCAGGGCAAGGTCGTGATCAGCATGGCCAACGCGCTCGTGCGCGTCGGCGGGGAGTTCCAACCGCTCCTGCCGCCTCGCGGCAGCGTCGCCGCGCACGTGCAGGCCGCAGTGCCGGGCTGCCGCGTCGTCGCCGCGTTCCACCACCTGCCGGCCAAGGAGCTTGGTCATCTCGGCGAGCCGATCGAGAGCGACGTGCTGATCTGCAGCGACGACGAGGATGCGATCGGGGTCGTGAAGGACATCGTCCGCCACATCCCCGGCTGCCGCCCGCTGCACGCCGGCGCCTTGTCGAACGCGACGGCGATCGAGGCGTTCACCGCGGTGTTGCTGCAGCTCAACGTGCGCTACAAGACCCGTGTGGCGCCCAAGCTGACCGGCATCCGCGACCATCAGGTGGCGCCACCCGCTGAGGTGGCGCCGACCTCCGAGGCGGTGGCGGAGGTCGTGGCGGAGGTCGCTGGCGCATCATGACCATGCGTCTGTACGACACGGCGCGGCGGTCCGTGGTGCCGTTCGCTCCTGCCGGCGACACCGCGCTCATCTACACGTGTGGCATCACGCCGTACGACGCCACGCACCTCGGGCATGCGGCCACCTACCTCGCCTACGACGTGCTGCAGCGCCGTCTGCTCGACCTCGGTTACGGGGTGCGCTGCGTGCGCAACGTCACCGACGTCGATGATCCGCTGTTCGCCAAGGCGCGCGAACTCGGCATCCACTACCTCGATCTCGCCGCCGGCGAGGAGTCTCGCTTCGAGCGCGACATGCAGGCGCTCAACATGCTGCCCGTGGCCTCGGCCCCGCGGGCCTCGTCGGCGATCGCCGACATCCGTGGCTTCATCGGCATGGTGCTCGACAGCGGCCACGCCTACGAGGTCGGCGGCGCCGTGTACTTCTCGGTCGGCAGCTTCGAGGGCTTCGGTACGGTGAGCAACTACTCCGAGGAGGAGATGATCGCGTACGCCCGCGAGCGTGGCGGCGACGTCGACAACCCGGACAAGCGCCATCCGCTCGACTTCGTGCTGTGGCAGCCGTCGGCGCCCGACGAACCCTCGTGGGACACGATGTGGGGGCCGGGCCGCCCGGGCTGGCACATCGAGTGCAGCGCGCTGGCGCTGCGCGAGCTCGGAACGACGATCGACCTGCACGGCGGCGGCACCGACTTGATCTTCCCCCACCACGAGTGCGAGCGCGCCCAGAGCGAGTCCGCCACCGGCGAGACGTTCGTGCGCCACTGGATGCACACGGCGATGGTGTGGAAAGACGGCCAGAAGATGTCGAAGAGCCTCGGCAACCTCGTGTTCGTGGACGCCCTCCGCACCGAATGGGACCCGCGGGCGATCCGCCTGGCGATCATCGAGCACCACTACCGCAACGAGTGGGAGTGGGACGAGGGCATCATGGCTCGGGCTGCGGCGCGGCTCGAGCGCTGGAAGACAGCCGGCGATGCGGAGGGCGACGACGGTGTGCTCGATGCCGTGCGCGATCGCCTGGACGACGACCTCGACACACCGGGAGCGCTGGCCGTGATCGACGACGCTGCGGCCGCGGGTCACGATGTCCGCAGTGGCGCGGCGCTGCTCGGCATCGACCTGTAGCCCCAGCTCCTCGGTCCGCGGTCACGCTCCGTTCATCGACCCGCGCGCTGGGTGCAACCTATGAGGAGTAATGTCCGCGGCGTGCGGTCGGAGCGTTGGGCCGGGCAGCGGCAACGGGGAGCGGAGCGTGCGGGCTGAGGGCGGAGGCAGAGCGCAGGCGCGAGCACGCGTCGTCATGCGTCCTGTCGCCCGATTGCTGTGGGACATCGAGCTCGAGGGCTTCGAGCGGTTGCCCCGTGAAGGCCCAGCGATCCTGTGCCCGAACCACATCAGCTTCCTCGATTCGGCGTTCTTGATGCTGTCGGTGCCGCGCACGATCAGCTTCGTCGGCAAGGCCGAGTACATGGATTCGTGGAAGACCAAGTTCATCTTCCCGGCGATGGGGATGATCCCGATCGACCGCCGCGGCGGCGACAAGAGCGCCGCCGCGCTGGAGACGGCCAAGCGGGTGCTGCGGCGGGGCGAGCTGTTCGGCATCTTCCCGGAGGGCACGCGAAGCCGTACCGGGATGCTGCACAAGGGTCGCACCGGCGCGGCCCGCCTGGCATTGGAGATCGGGTGTCCGATCTTTCCGGTCGGCATCATCGGCACCGATGCGATCCAGCCGCCCGATGCCAAGCTGCCCAAGGTGCGCAAGTCCTGCACCATCCGCATCGGCCGCCCGATCCGCCCCGATCGGTACCTGCGCCGGAACGGCGACGCGCAACTGGTTCCGCGCCAGATGATCGACGAGGTGATGTTCGAGATCCGGTCGCTGACCGGCCAGGAGTACGTCAATGCGTACGCCGGCAAGACCACAGCGTCCGGGATCGTGCCCGAGGCGGCTCGCGTCGCCAACGTGGCCGAAGCGGAGCCGGAGGACGCGACCCCGGTGCTGGCGAGCCGCTGAAGCCAGCGATGGTCAGCAGCCGATCCACGGACCGACGCCGCTGATCCGTTCGATCGCGACGCGAATCACGACGCCCGACGGCGAGTCGCGCAGCGCCAGCGGATGCCGCTCGAGGCCCAGGTACTTCTGCGCCAGCTGATCCATCAGCAACGGATCAGGTTCGGGATCGATGGAGGCTCTGCCCCGAACCACCAGGTGGCGCTGGAAGCCGCGCTCGTTGCGTTCGACGTCTTCGATCGACAGCACGATGCGGTCGTCGCGGGCCAGGTTCCGCGCCTTTCGACTCGTCGCGTCGGTCCCGAACAGGATCTCGTCGCCACGGGCGATCATCCAGACCACCGACACCTGCGGTGTGCCGTCGGGGTT
>CAZMGD010000101.1:0-14876 GCA_964565705.1 uncultured Ilumatobacteraceae bacterium
CGGCCAGCTTCACCCAGTCGCGGATCGGGACGTCCTTGGCCTGGCAGGCGCGCCAGATGTCGCCGCCTTCGACGTCGTGCTCGAGCAGCACGGCGCCCGAACCGTCGACCACTCGGACCACACCGTCGGACGGGACCTCGAACGTCTTGTCGTGGCTGCCGTACTCCTCGGCGGCCTGCGCCATCAGGCCGACGTTGGGCACCGAGCCCATCGTCGCCGGATCGAACGCCCCGTTCGCCCGGCAGTCGTCGATCACGACCTGGTACACACCGGCGTAGCAACTGTCGGGGATCACGGCGAGCGTGTCGGCCTCCTTTCCGTCCGGGCCCCACATGTGCCCAGAGGTGCGGATCATCGCCGGCATCGATGCATCGACGATGACGTCGGACGGGACGTGCAGGTTGGTGATGCCGCGATCGGAGTCGACCATGGCGATCGCCGGGCCACTGGCGAAGCCGGCTTCGACCGCGGCGGCGATCGCCGCCCCCTCGGGGAGGTTCGCGGAGGCGGCCAGCAGCGCGCCGAGCCCGTCGTTGGGGCTGATGTCGGCGGCAGCAAGCACGTCGCCGAACTCGTCGAACAGGGCTGGGAAGAATGCGCGCACGACGTGGCCGAAGATGATCGGGTCGGACACCTTCATCATCGTCGCCTTGAGGTGCACCGAGAACAGGACGTCCTCGGCCTGGGCACGGGCCACCTGCGCTGTCAGGAACTCGCGCAGCGGGCCGACCCGCATCACGGTCGCGTCCACGACCTCGCCGGCCAGCACCGGGATCGACTGCTTGAGCACGGTCGTCGTCCCATCGTTGGCGACGTGCTCGACGCGCAGCGCCCCGTCCGCCTCGATCACGACCGAGCGCTCGTTCGAGCGGAAGTCGTCGGCGGTCATGTGGGCCACGTTCGTCTTCGAGTCCGCAGACCAGGCGCCCATCGAGTGCGGATGCTTCCTGGCGTATTGCTTCACCGAGAGCGGCGCGCGGCGGTCCGAGTTGCCCTCGCGCAGCACCGGGTTGACGGCGGAGCCCTTGATCTTGTCGTAGCGGGCGCGGACGTCACGGTCCTCGTCGGTCTGCGGGTCGTCCGGGTAGTCCGGCACGGCGAAGCCCTGGCTCTGCAGCTCGGCGACCGCCGCTTTCAGCTGCGGGATCGACGCCGAGATGTTCGGCAGCTTGATGATGTTGGCCTCGGGGCGGGTGGCGAGCGCGCCGAGCTCAGCGAGCGCGTCGCCGATGCGCTGGTCCTCGCCGAGGTGCTCGGGGAACGAGGCCAGGATGCGGCCGGCGAGGGAGATGTCCCGCGACTCCACCGGCACCCCCGCGACCCCGGCATAGGCCCGGACGATCGGCAGGAACGAGTACGTCGCCAAGAGCGGCGCTTCGTCGGTGAGCGTGTAGATGATCGGGGCTTCGGGGTTCGGCACGGTGCGAACTTACCGACTGCGGCCGCTGATGACCGAAGAGGCACAGGTCACGCGCCCGCCGGCGCGACGGGCGGATCGCCTACCGTGGGCCCGGTCGTCGACGCACGCAAGGGAGCGAGTGGTGCTGGAAGTGAAGACCGTCAAGAAGAAGACGGCCAAGGTGGTGTTCGAGCTGGGCCCCGGAGAAGGCCAGCACCAGGTGTCCGTGCTCGGCGACTTCAACGGCTGGGAACCGTATGCGACCCCGATGAAGCGGCGCCGGAACGGGGCCCTGCGAGCCAAGGTGACGGTGCCTCGCGGGCACGTCTACGAGTTCAAGTACCTGTCCGACGACGGCACGTGGTTCTGCGATCCGGACGTCGAGTCGCGAGTCGGCCCCGATGGGACGCACAACTCGGTGCTGCGGCTGGACTGAGCCGGGGGCGTGCCGCTCGCAGTGGAGCGCGGGCGCGTGGCGACGGCTCAACTGCCCTCGAAGCTGGCCTGCTCCTTGCGGGCCTTGGCGGCGAAGCCGGCGTACACGTCGTCCGACGACCACAGCACCGAGGAGGCCAGCGCTTCGTACTTCGCCGCTTCGGCGAACCCCTGGAACGCGAGCAGGTTCACGGCCCGCTTCACGCCCTGCACGGCGAGTGGCGCGTTGGCCGCGATCTCACGGGCGAGCTCCATCGCTGTCTGCTGGAGGTCGGCAGGCTCGACAACCAGCTGCACCAGCCCCCAGCGCTCGGCCTCATCGGGGCCGAAGCGCCGCCCCGTCATCGCCAGGAGCTTGGTGCGAGCCGTGCCGAGCTCGCTGACCATCCGCAGGTCGGCACCGCCGACGATCTGTGTCCCGAGGGTGACCTGTGGGAGGGCGAAGATCGCGTCGGTCGCGGCGATGCGGATGTCGGCCAGCATCGCCAGCTCCATCCCAGCGCCGAGGCAGTAGCCCTGGATCGCAGCGACCACCGGCTGCGGCAGCTGGTCGACCGCGGCCCATCGCTCGAAGCAGAGCTTGGCCCGCTCGTAAGCCAGCATCGTGCGCTCTGCTGCCGAACGTCCGGGGTGGCGCTCGACGACGTCGTCGGTGTCCGGCCGCAGATCCTCACCAGCGCAGAATGCCCGCCCCTCACCGCGGAGCACGACGGCGCGCACGGACGTGTCGAACCGCAGCTCGTCGGCGATGTCGCACAGCTCATGGGTCGGGCCCCACGACCAGGCGTTGAGCTTCTCGGGGCGGTTGAACGAGATCACCGCGACGTGGCCGTCGCGCTCCAGCTTCACGCTCTTTCCGGGCATGAACGGAGCGTACTGAGCGGTCGTGCCACCGCTCGGGGCCGGGCCGAACCCAACTCCTAGAGTCGGTGTGACGACACGGGAGGACACGTGGAAGAACGGATCGCAGTCATCGGTGCCGGTGTGATGGGCGCCGGCATCGCCCAGGTGATGGCCATCGCCGGACATCAGGTCGTCGGCTACGACGTGAGCGCCGATGTGCTGGAGCACGCGCGCGAGGACGTGGTCGCCGGCCGCTTCGGCATCCGGGGCGCGGTCGATCGCGGCAAGCTCACGATGGAGCTCGCCGACCACGCGCTCGCCCGGATCACGTTCACCGACGAGCTCGACGCGGTCACCGACGCCGACGTCGTCATTGAAGCGGTGCCCGAGCGCCTCGACCTGAAGATCGAGGTCTTCCGCGACCTCGACGGACGCTGCAAGCAGTCGGCGATCCTCGCCTCGAACTCGAGCGGCTTCCCCATCCAGGCGTTGGCCGCCGCCACCGACCGACCGGACCGAGTGGTCGGCTGGCACTGGGCGTCGCCGGCCCCGGTGATGAAGCTGGCCGAGATCGTGCGCGCCCCGGTGACGTCCGACGAGACGGTCGCGGTCGTCGAACGACTCGCCGCGGCGGCGGGGAAGAACCCGGTGGTCGTCACGGACACCGCGACGGCATGGGGCTACGTCACCAACCGCGTGTACTCGGCGATGATCCGCGAGGCGCTGCGCGTCGTGGACGAGGGCATCGCCGATCACGCCCAGATCGACCAGCTGATGACGGACTGCTTCCGCTGGCCGGCTGGGCCGTTCGGCATGGTCCGCGGCGCTGGATCGGGCTGGAGCTGAGCGCGCATTGACACTCCGTGAGCGCGGGCGCATGATGCGTGAGGCGAGCGGACAGCCACCGTCAGCCGGGCCGATCTCCTTCGAGTAGCTGCCCCGCGGGCGGTGGCACGCGGCGCCGTTCGCCGTTGTCACGAAAGGACCTGCCATGGCTGGAGAGAAGCCCACGCTCGCCGATGTCAGCGCTCGACTCGAACGGCTGGAGTCGCTGCTCGACCGGTTCAGCCCCGTGTCGGACCCTGCGCCCGACGACTGGGGCCGGATCCCGTGGCGTCCCGATCGGTGGGGATGGCAGATCCCGGTGCCACCGCCGAAGGGTGACCCCTCGCCGGTCGACCTGAGCCGCTTCTCGCGGGTCCAGCTCGAGCTCGCCGTGCACCAGATCGCGGCCGAGCGGATCCGTCTCGACGCACTCGAAGGGGTCGTCAAGGAGCAGCTGGCTGCTCTCGGCAGAGGCTGAGCACGTGAGGATCGCGGTCGCCTCGGCGCCGGCGACACCGGTCGAGCGCGACGACGTCGCCTTCTCCGACGCCTCCCGCCGGCAGGCCGGTGCCGGGTTGCGGGTGGTCCTGGTCGGCTTCCAGGACCAGGACAACCTGGGCCTGCGCTACCTGCAGTCCGCTGCGCGCCACCACGGGCACGACTGCCACATCGTGTCGTACGGCACCGACGCCGACCGGCTCGCTGCCGAGGTGGTGGCGAGCGATCCGGCGGTGGTCGGCCTGTCGCTGATCTTCCAGTACATGGCGCCACAGTTCGGCGTGCTGGTCGAGACGTTGCGCGCCCGTGGCTTCCGCGGGCACATCACGATGGGCGGTCACTACCCGAGCTTCGATCCCGGCGAGGTGCTGACCCGGATCGAGGGGCTCGACTCGGTCGTGTGCTACGAGGGCGAGCTGACCTTCGTCGAGCTGCTGGGCTGCCTCGAGCGTGGTGTCCCGTGGCGCAAGCTGCGCGGCCTCGCCTGTCACCGTGCGGTCGACGACCCGACGATCGTCGTCAACGACAACCGCCTCTCGATCGACGACCTGGACCAGCTCCCGCTGCCCGACCGCTCCGACGTCGACTACGAACGTCAGGAGCTGCCGACCGCGTCCGTCCTGGCGAGCCGCGGCTGCCCGTGGAGCTGCAGCTTCTGCAGCATCCGGCCGTTCTACGAGGCGCCGGGCGGCGCGCTGCGACGCCTGCGCGATCCCGAAGCGGTGACGGCCGAGATGGTGGAACTGCACCGCGAGCGGGGCGTCGTCGCATTCCTCTTCCAGGACGACGACTTCATGGCGACCGGGAGGCGCGGGCGGTCGTGGGCAGTGGCGCTCGCCGAGGCAGTCGGCCGCAGCCCGCTCGCCGGGAGGGTATCGCTGAAGATCAGCTGCCGGTCCGACGAGGTCAACGAGGAAGCGATGCGGATCCTGCGCGACCAGGGCGGCCTCACCCACGTGTACCTCGGCGTCGAGTCCGGTGATCCGATCACGCTCGAGCACCTCCACAAGCAGCTCAAGCCCGAAGCTCACCTGGCGGCCGCCGACGTGTTCCGGCGGCTCGGCCTGTCGTTCGACTTCGGCTACATGGTGCTCGAGCCCTACAGCACGTTCGAGTCCGTGCGCGGCGGGATCGATTTCCTCGACCGTTTCGTCGGCGACGGGTGGACGGTGGCGACGTTCTGCCGCACGCTTCCCTACGCCGGCACCCCGATCGCCGAGCAGCTGCGCGCCGATGATCGTCTGCTCGGCACGCCGTTCGATCCCGACTACCACTTCCTCGACCCGCGGCTCGACGTCTTCTACGACTGGATGCTGCACACGTTCCACCGTCGGAACTTCACCGACCTGGGGCTGTGCCACATCCTGCGGGCGCTGCAGTTCGAGCTCCATCTCGACGTCGTCGGCCGCCGGCGGGCGACGGCCGAGGAGCAGGCGATGGGCCGCTACCTCACGTCGATCGCCAACCGCTACGCGACGCACACACTGCGGGCGGCGCTCGACCACTGCGAGGCGTCGACGGTCGAGTCGCTGCAGGAGGATCCCTCGTTCCTGCTCGGCCTGAGCGAGCTGGAACGCCAGCAGGAGGAGCGCCTGGAGCGTGAGGTGTACGCGTTCTACGACCAGTTCCGATCGACCGCCGTCCTCGGTACCGACGATCTTCCCGGCGCGTTCCAACACACGTTCACGGCCGACCCCGTCCGGTCGCCCGTCGGCGTGTAGCCGATCCGGCGCCGTTTGGGCGCGGAGCCGCCCGCGTTCCGGTCGGTAGCGCGCCCAAGGGAGCCCTACCCGAGGATCCTCGACGTATCCCTGCGCGCCGTGCACGCGGATCCGCTGCCCGTCCGGGATCAGCCGCGTGGCGTGCTCGACCCCGACGACCGCCGGCAGGCCGTACTCGCGGGCGATCACCGCGCCGTGGGTCATCAGGCCGCCGACCTCGGTCACCAGGCCGGCCGCCTGGACGAAGAGCGGCGACCAGCTGGGATCGGTGTAGGTCGTGACGAGGATGTCGCCCGCGTCGAGTGCGGCACCGGCCATGTCGAGCACGACGCGGGCTCGGCCCTCGATGGTCCCGGCGGAGACCGGGAGCCCGACCAGCGCGCCCGCCGTGCGCCGGCGGATCAGCTCGCCATCCACCCACTGCGTGCGCACGGCGTCACGGAGCTCGTCCATCATGAGGAAGTACATGTCTTCCCGCTCGCGGAGCGCGCCGGCGCGCACCAGGCGATCCGCCCTCCAGCAACGCCTGCTTGTCGACGAAGGTGCGGCGGACGATCCCGAACTTGGGGTACTCCCGATAGCCGATGTCCGCCGAGACGACATGGCGGACGCACTACCGAGTCACCGACTTCGACTCGACGACGGCGACCACCGTCGGTGACTGAGCCCCCGGGCGGACTCGGGCCTGGCCCGCGAACTCTGGTGAGATGACTGCAACGTCGAGGACGGGCGAGGCGTCTGTGTGGTTGTGATTCGGATCGATCCCGACGCTGAACCCTCCGACGCCGATGCGGCGTACGCGGAGCTGTACGGCCCACTGGTCGGTCTGGCGACACTGCTCACCGGATCACGCGCGACGGCCGAAGAGGTCGTGCAGGATGCGTTCACCGCTGCGCTGGCCCGCTGGGCGAGCATCCGAGACCCGGAGCGCTATCTGAAGCAATCGGTGGTCAACCGAGTCCGGTCGCTCGGCCGCCGCGAGACAAGGGCCCGCCTGCTGCCGCGCCGCCGCGAGCAGGTCACCGGCGAACCGGAGCTCGACGAGACGTGGCGACTCCTGCGCCGGCTGCCGGACCGCCAGCGTGCCGTGCTCGTGCTGCGCGTCTACCTCGATCTGCCCGATCGCGAGATCGCCGAACTGCTCGGCTGCGAGGAGTCCACCGTCCGCTCATCCGCCCACCGGGCGTTGGAATCGTTGAGAAGGAGCCTGACATGAACCGATCCGTGCTGTCCGACGACGACCTGATGGAACTGCTGGAGCGCACCATGCACCGCGTCGCCGACGTGGCCCCCAGCCTGCCGATCGACGAACCCCGGACCACCCGGTGGCCCGTCACAGCAGCCGCAGCGATGATCGCGGTCGCCGGGGTCGGCGGTTTCGCCGTTCTCGTGAACCGGACGACCGACGAGCCATCCCCTGCCGCGCAGCCAGGTCCGACATCACCAGCACTGCCGGCGGGAACCGACGCAACCACCGACACGACCGCTCCTGCCGGACTGAACCCCGACGGGTCGCCACGCTGGGCGACTGGCGGCGACCCGGCCGCGTTCCCAACCGCCGTGCCGCTGCCGACCGACGTCGAGACCGTCTCCCCGATGGAATGGGACTACCAGCGCGTCGGCTGGCAGTTCACGGGCCGCCAGGATCCGTCGACCGGCACCGACCGTTGCGTGCAGTACGCGGGCCAGTTCGACGACACCTGGACGTCGACGCCGGACACCGACGAGAGCGAGTCGATCGTGTACGCCGATCACTTCAGCAACGCCGAGTGGGACGTCGGGATCTACTGCGGTCGCAACGGCGACTTCCTCGTGCAGTTCCTCAGTCTCACCGCCACCACCGACGTCCCGCCCACCACCGACGTCCCGCCCGCCACCGACGGCTGACCGCTCGCGAAGGGTTGCCGGCGCGGCACCGACTCGGCATCGCTCAGTTCTTGTGAACAGCATGGGTCGAGCCGGGCAACAGAGGATGTGATGACGGAATCGGACACGGCCGCCGGTCGCGACGAGACAGCGCGCACCGCGGTCGGCGGATGGTTCGAGCAGCACGTCCAGACGATCCACAGGTACGCGGCGCGGCGCATCGGCGAGCACGAAGCGTGGGACATCGTCGCCGAAACGTTCCGCGTCGCGCTCGAACGCTTCGACGACTACGACGCCGGGCGCGGTCACGAACGGGCGTGGCTGTACGGCATCGCGTCGAACATCCTGCACCGCCACGCCCGCACCGAAGCCCGCCAACTGCGCGCCAGCGCCCGCGCCGCGACCGCGAACGGCGTTCCCGGCGACCCGCTCGTGGACAGCGACTCCAAGCTGGACGCGATCGGCGACGCCGAACGCGTCGCCGCCGCGGTCGCCGCGTTGGATCCCGACGACCGAGAGTTGCTCGTACTCGTCGCCTGGGAGCGCCTCTCGAGCGCAGAGGTCGCCGAGGCGATGGGCATCCCCGCCGGCACCGTCCGATCCCGGCTCCGGCGCATCCGACACGAACTCAATGCCTCCCGAGGAGAAGCCCGATGAACGACCTGGACATCTTCGAGGAGCTCCGCCCCGAGGTCGAACCCCTCACCCCGGCGCAGGTCGACACGTTGCGCGCCCACCTGTTCCACGGCGCCGCTCTGCCCGACCGGACAGCAGCCGTGGCCGACGAGCGGATCGACGACGGCGCTCACGACGTCCACGAGCTTCCACTGTCCGACCTCACGGCCCGTCGTCGCGGTCGCCGAACCTGGCTCGTCGGCGTCGCAGCCGCCATCGTCGCCCTGGTCGGCGTCGCCGGGCTCTGGGCGCTCGCCGCTTCACCATCCAAGGATGCGCCGGGTCAGGCGCAGCAGCCCGACACCTTGCCGGTCACCGTCCCCGCAGCCGACCCCGCCGCGCTGGGGCTGTTCCCGCACGGTGGCCGGGACGGTGCCCTGACCGCCGGCTACGCCAGCCCGGTCGATGTCGTTGCCGCATACCTGAACGAACTCACCGACCCGAACCGGCTCCCCGCTGGCTTCGCCATCACGGCGACGATCGCAGAGTCCGAACCGGTCACGACCGTCGACGCCGATCACGCCTCGGTGACGGTGATCCTGCAAACGGACGGCGACAGCGGCGACGCCCGCGTCGCCGTGCAACGAATCGGAACCAACCCCGACGTCTGGCAGGTCACCTCGGCCACCGTCATCGCTGACGAGCTCACCGACGTCACCCTCGACGCAGGGGTGGTCACCGGCTCGATCGCACCGGCCGCGGGCGGGACGACCACGCTCTACGCCTACGACCTCGTCACCGGCGACATGCTCGACACGGCGGCGCTCGCGACCGCCCCAGCGGCCGACGACCGCACACCAGCCGCGCCGACACTGTTCAGCCTCGACGTCGGCGACCACGAGCAGGTCGGTCTCCGCTACTGGAACACCGTCGTCCCCGCCGGTGCGTACGCGTACGCGAACTTCTCCGACCGGGCAGTCAGCGCAACCTCACCTCGCCCGGCGCCATCGACCACGACCGGATCAACGCTCGCGGAGTCGTCGGCGACCTCGACCACGATGCCGCACACGGCGCTCAATACGGCCATGGAAGCCGACGGCGTGGTGCTCGTCGTCAACGGCTCCGGTGTTGCCGGCCTCGGCGGATCGCTGACCAGCGCGATCGAGGACAGCGGCTATGCAGTCCGGCCGCCCACCAACGCGACCGAGCCCGTCGCCGAGTCGATCGTCTACTTCCGGTCCGACGCCCCGGCGTCCGCGGTGGCGTTGCTTCCGCCCGCGATCCCTGTCATCCGAGGCGAGGAACTGAGCTCGCAGCAGATCCCGGTCGCTCCATCCGACGATCTCGCCGGGGCTGACGTGATCATCGTCCTCGGCGCCGATCTCGCCGACGCACCCTGGAGCAGCGCCCCGTCACCGCTGGTGTCGGACAACCCGGGCGTGCTGCTCGTCCTCGACGGCTCCGGAACCCCAGACGGCCAAGAGCGCACCAAGGCCGAGATCCAGAGACTGGAATCGACGAGCGTCGAGGTGGTCGACGGTGGGACTGCGGCCCAACCCGTGGAGCAGTCGATCCTGATGCCCCTCGGCCCGTCGACACGCTGGACGTTCGCCGTCGCAGAGCTCGCCGGCATCGGCGGGTTCGACACCTGGACACCGACACTCTTCACCGGCGACCTCCCCGCCAACGTCACCGCCGTCCTCGTCGTCGGACCATGACCACCCGCGACGCACTGCCGGCAGTGGACGACGCTCCGGGCGCAACGTGCGAAGGATGGCGACGCGACCGGGCCTGCACCGACAGCGACGGGCGTCGCCTCCCGGACCCGCACCCGGGGTGTCTCAACGCGCTCTACCGGCTACACGTTGCACGGCTGAACGAGGGCTGAGCGGCGAACGACCACGGGTCCCCCGGCGGGTTCCCGACGGCTCGCCATGTCCATGGCCACGACCTGTGAGTCCGTGGAACCTTTCGGAGGTGGGTGGGGTCGTGATGATCATGTCGAAGCGAACGGATGGCGGGATCTGTCGCCGGTGTCGTTGAGCACGAGCGACGGAACCCGCATCGACGCCGAGTTCCAGGCCTTCTACCGGGTGCGAGTACGCGCCGGCGGCGCGCCTGGCGTGGATCTTGACCGGCGACCGCTCCGGCGCCGACGACCTTGCACAGGAGGCGTTCGGGCGCCTCTACCGTCAGGGCGACAGCGTGGAACGACCGGCCCGCTGCTGCGGGCGTCCAGCAGGGATTGAATCGCCTGCAGACGACAGGCGACATCCGCCTGATCACTCATGTCGACCGGCCGACGCCGCAACTGCTCCTGCAGGCGCACCACCTGATCCCAGAGGCGGTCACGCTCGGCCTCGAGCTGGGCGATGCGGTCACGAAGGCGAGCGTTCTCGGCGACGGCCTCGGGTGCATTCTCAGGGTCGACCAGACGCGCCCGGAGTTCGCGTTGGCGGGCGCGGAACGCGCGCATCCGCTCCGCCTCGGAGGTCCACTTGCGGGGGGGGCAAATCGAACGTGAGGTCGTCACGCGGCCACTCTGCGACGACTACTTCACGGATCACCTCACGGGCAGTCCCACCCGTCGGGCCCGGACGGCTACTGATGCGTTGCAGCACCATGCGCACCGGTCTCGCGGCGAAGGCGAGTGCGGCGACGTGCCCGAGGGGCCACCGATCTCGACGACTGCTCGACGACGGCAGCAATCGACGTGGTTGAGGCCGTCTGGCGGGGCCGGCCGAAGCCTCGTCAGGTACGCCGCACCGATCCGGTGCATGTGTGCAGAGAAGGTGGATCAGTCTTCGCACGTGCGGAAAGGACCCGGCTGACGCGGACGGTCAGTCGTCGGCGAGCGAATCAGCGATCGATCGGAGGAGCGTTTGGAGCTTGGGGACATCGTTCAGGATCACGTCGCTGACGATGTCCTGGTCGATGTGGAACTAACCGTGAGCGAGGATCACGCGGATGCCGACGATCTCGCGCCATGCGATCTCAGGGTGCTCGGCCTTCAGCTCGTCGGACACGTGCGACGCCGCCTCGCCCAGCACTTCGATCCATCGCTGTGCCGCACCCTGGATCACCGGATCGCTGGCGAGTCGCTGCGCATCCGCAGCGTGCTCGACAAGCAGGTCACACATCTCGAGCATGTCGAGGATCCGATCGCGATCGCCCCTCACAGATCGACGGCGTCGGCCAGCGCCCGCTCGGCAACGCGAGGGCGCAGCCCTGCCTCGGTGACCACGTCGACGTCGCGGCCGAGGAGGTCGCGAAGATCCATCAGCAGGCCACCGAGATCCATCAGATTGCGGCCCGGATCGAGGTCCACGAGAAAGTCGACATCGCTGCCGCCATCGTCGTCGCCGCGAGCCACCGAGCCGAACACTCGCACCCGTGAAATACCGCGAGCGCGCGCCACGTCGAGGATCTCCTCGCGCCGCTTGCGCAGCTCGGTCAGCGTTGTCGCTGGCATGTGCACAGATTACGACGATGGCGACCGGAGGTCGTGAGGTGATCCGTGACGTCACGGGTTCACCGTCGACTGCATGAGCAAGTTCCAGCTGGTCGACATCACTCGGCGGGGCGATTGTCTGACACTGACGACCGAGCAGCTCGCCACTCGGTGGGGCATCCACCCCGAGTCGCTCAAGCGGGCGGTGCGCAACGGGAGCTCGCCTGTGCGGCCGATCATCCCGGGCACCGGGAGGTGGGTGTTCTCGCTCGCGGCAATTGAGCGGGCCGAGGCGAAGACGCTCGCCCAGTGAGGTCAATCGAGCAGGCGACCGATGATGTCGGCAGCCTCACGATCCTGCTCGGGGAGCCAGTGGCCGTAGGTGTTGAGCGTGACGGCGGTGCTCGTGTGGCCAAGGCGCTTGCTCACCGTCGTGACCGGTACGCCGGCGGCGAGCAGCTGGGTGGCGCAGGTCGTGCTTATGCCGACGTCGGCATAATCGTGCAGGCGGAACTCGCGCTTGGACAGGCGGCCGTAGGCGAGCGACAGGTAGTCGGGACGCCACGGCGTGACGCCGGCGTCGTGGCTGAAGACGTAGACGGGAGCGGGCATTTCGTGCTCTTCGGCAGCCGCGCGTTGACGGTCCCGAAGAGCGTCGATCGCGCGCATCGTCTCCGCGTCCACCGCGATCGTCCGGTGGCCCTTCGAGCCGGTCTTCGTGCGCCGTTCGAACAGCTGACCCTCGGACTCGACGAGCGAGCGGCGGATCGTCAGCCGAGCGCCCCGGAAGTCGGACCACTGGATGGCGACCAGCTCCCCGCGCCGGGCGCCGGTCGCTGCGGCGAGCCGCAGGCACACGGCGAAGTCCGCGTTCGCGGACTCGGCGGCCGCGATGAGCGTCCGGACCCACTCGGGCGGCGGTGGCCCGATCTCCTCGGTGTCCACCTTCGGCTTGGTCGCCTGCAGGCACGGGTTGGCGATCATCCAGCCGTAGCGGACGGCTCGGTTGACGGCCGCCGACAGCACGCGATGGACCCTTGAGCTTGGCCTCCAGCATCCGCGCCTCGGCGACCGAGTCGACGGCCTCGGAGGCCCGCTTCGCACCGGGGTGACGGACCACCGCTCGGTACTTCCCCGACGGTAGCTCCTCGATCGACACCGTCGAAAACGTCCCATGCGCCCCGTATGTCCCACGAAACGTCAAGGCTCGACGACAGAAGTCGCCTCTGAGCTGGTGGGGCGGGTGGGGATCGAACCCACGACCCAGGGATTATGAGTCCCCTGCTCTGACCACTGAGCTACCGCCCCTCGACGGGCGAATGCTAGGGCGCAGGCGGCGGTGCGCTGCGGAGAACGCGTGGAGCCCGCCACGAGGGCGGGCTCCATGACGGTGCTCCGAGAGCAGGGCTCGAACCTGCGACCCGCTGATTAACAGTCAGCTGCTCTGCCAACTGAGCTATCTCGGAAGGCGGCAGCGAGGATAGCAGCGCGATCCCTGGACCCGACAGGAGATGCGGCGCGAGCGGGCGTCAATCGAGCTCGATCGGCTGCTCGTCATCCAGCGCGTACGGATCGGCTGCCACCGGCTCGTCGTCGTCGCCGCTGAGGCCGGCGGCCCTGCGGACCAGCTCGGAGATCTCGACCATGATCTCAGGGTTCTGGGTCAGGAAGTCCTTCGCCTTCTCCCGGCCCTGGCCGAGCTGCTCGCCGTCATAGGTGAACCAGGCACCCGACTTCTTCACGATGCCGAGATCGACGGCCATGTCGAGCAGCGAACCCTCACGGCTGATCCCCTTGCCATACATGATGTCAAACTCCGCTTGGCGGAAGGGCGGGCTGCACTTGTTCTTGACGACCTTGACGCGGGTGCGGTTGCCGACCACTTCAGCGCCGTCCTTGATCGACTCGATGCGGCGGATGTCGAGACGGATCGACGAGTAGAACTTGAGGGCACGACCGCCGGGCGTCGTTTCCGGTGAGTTGTGCACCATCACGCCGTCGACGAAGTAGTTGTGCGTGCCACCGACCTCGATGTCGAAGCGGTGCATGCTGCGGGTCTTGGGCTTCACCGCGATCGACATGATCGGCATCGGCATCAGCTCGTTGCGGACCGGCGCGAACACCGGCTCGACGGCGAAGCGACCGCGGTACACGGGCAGCAGCTTGTACGCCATCGACGGATGCACGAACGGAGCGATCAGCGCGTGCAGCTTGGCCGTCTCGTGCTTCGGGAAGGTGAGCACGGCCTTGCCGGCGGCACCGGCCGCGCGGAGGCGGGCGTGGACGCCCCATGTGTCGGCGAGGTGATCGCGCAGGCGGACCCGGGAGTCGGGCGACATCGCCTCGACGCAGATCTCCGAGCGACCACTGCCGCCGGCGGTACGGGCCTGCTTGCCCTCCGTGCGGAGGTCGAAGCCGCCGTCGTCCATGTACCAGACGGCGAGCGACAGCGGGGTGAGCTGCTTCAGGTAGTCGTGGCTCAGCACCGTCTTGCCATCGACGTACACGGCCTCGCGCAGCTCGGCGAGCTCGGGCAACGACTGGACATCGTGGAACACGGCGCCACGAGCGTTGGTGGAGCGGCTGACGTGGAGGTTGGCGAACAGCGACGCCTTCCAGTCGCCGTATTCGGCCTGCTTCGCACCGTGGCCCCAGCGGAGCCGAGCCCCGTGACCCGAGCGAGAGGGCGACAGGGCGCCGTCACCCATCAGCCCGCCGAGGATGACCTCCCATTGGAACCCGGATAGGTGGTGGATGACCGACTGCATGACCCGGTCGCCGACGATCAGCTCGCCGGCCGGACGCCAGCCGCCCGGCGTCGAGATGAGGTGGTTCTCGGTGGCGGCGAACTGGGCCCGGCCGTTCCGGCCACCGCGAGCAACCGTGAACTGCAAGAAGCGTTCGGCGACGCCGTTGTCGAACCAGTTGGTGATCGGCTTGGCCACCGTCTCGCCCGTGGCTGGGTCGTACGACAGGACCTCGACGTCCATCCGCTGGTTGACGATCTTGCCGATCTTCTCCTGCGTGCCGTCGGCGAGCGTGACGCGGGTGCTGTACGAGAAACAGCCGAACATGACGCCGATCTTCTCGCGCAGCTGGTTGATGAAGATGCAGATCGTCTTCGACTTGTTCATGTTGGCGGTGAGCTTGCGCAGCGCCTGGCTCATCAGCCGGGCCTGGAGGCCGACGTGCGTGTCGCCCATCTCACCTTCGATCTCGGCGC
>CAZMGD010000102.1:0-6874 GCA_964565705.1 uncultured Ilumatobacteraceae bacterium
CGTGGATCGGGGCGTCAGGTCGGACGTCGAGGCCGAGGAGGTACGCGCCGGTGCGTCCCGCCGCCATCGTCCGCTCGCTGCCACGCAGGGGCGCGACCGCACGCACCGCGGCCATGATCCGTTGCTCGTGCGACTCAGGCACGCCGACCACGCGCGAGATGTCGTGGTGGATGGCGACGAGCAGACCGGCGCGGTGGGCGCAACGCCACGCGCCTCGGCCAATGCGGGCCGGTACCGCGATCCGCCGGTCGATGAGGCCGAACTCGTCGGCGAGTGCGTTCAGTTGATCGAGCTTCATGCCCAAGGTGTGGCCCACAGCACGGTCCCTCCGGAAACGTCCACGGTTCTCGGTCGGTTTTTGGCTCCCCTGACGACCAGAATCCGACCGAGAACCATGGGGGGACGGGCAGACTTGGCTCATGGGTTGGTACGAGGATCGGGTGTTGCCACGTCTGGTGGACGTCATGCTGGGTGGCAAGCAGTTCACCAAGACCCGAGCCCGGGTGTGCGCCGGGCTGTCGGGGGAGGTGCTCGAGATCGGGTTCGGCTCCGGCCGCAACGTGGCGCACTACCCGGCCACGGTGACGCGGGTGCTCGCGGTCGACCCGGCGACGCTGGGACGCCAGCTCGCCGCGGAGCGCGTCGCGGCCAGCCCGGTCGCGGTCGAGTACGTCGGCCTCGACGGTGCGCAGCTGCCGCTCGACGACGCGTCGGTCGACCACGTGCTGACGACCTGGACGCTGTGCACCATTCCCGACGTCGAGCGAGCGTTGGCCGAGACAGCGCGCGTCCTGCGGCCCGGCGGCTCGCTGCACTTCGTCGAGCACGGCCGCTCGCAAGATCCCGAGGTCGTCAAGTGGCAGGACCGGCTGACCCCGATCCAGCGCAGGCTGTTCGGCGGCTGTCACTTGAACCGCCAGATCGACGCGCTCGTGGCGGGATCAGGGCTGCGGATCAGCCGGCTCGAGGAGTTCGACGCGCCCGGCCCGAAGACGTTCGGTCACCTGTTCGAGGGCGTCGCCGTCAAGGGCTGAACGCACTCACTTGCAGACGAGGCGCACGAGTGGGTCGATGACCTCGAACTCCGCCGCGCCGATCGGGCCGTACCCGCCGACCGCCGGGAACAGCAGGGTGGCGATCAGATCGAACGCCCTGTTGAGGCAGAAGTAGTCGATCTTGTCGCCGCCGCCGCGGATGAGCGTGTCCTTGTACGGCGAGATGTAGGTGTCCTCGATCTCGGCCCGCTCCTCGATCGCCGCCCCCGTCGGGTCGACGGCGTTCACGGGGTTGTTCGCGACGTAGGGGTAGGCGTTCGTCGACGGCAGCGGATCCTCGCTGAGGAAGCGGCCGAGGGCAGGGTCGTAGGCTCGCAGCGGGAACAGCAGCAGCCCCGACTTCTCGTGGCGCAGCTGGCCGGTGAACGTGAACAGGTTCGCCGCCGCGCCGGTCTGGGTGGCGGTGCCGAACGCGCCGTACGCGTAGCGGACGACGACCGCGCCGGCGGCGTCGGTCAGCGCGACCGTGCTGCCCAGCGCATCCTGCACGTAGAACGAGCGCTGGCCGCCGCGGACCATCTCGAACGGGTACGTCGGCGCCTTCGGCTCGTGCACGTACGTGGCGATCAGCGAGTTGGCCAGGTCGTACTCGGCAGCGATCGCCGTGCCGTCGAACGCGAACCGCGTGCTGCTCAAGCCGTCGTCGATCGCCACCCGCCGGCCGTCGGGGTCGTAGCGGAACGTCGTGCTGGTGCCATCCGGGTAGCCGATGCCGACGAGCTGGTGCTCGGCGGTCCACGTGTAGGTCGTCGTGGCGTTCGTCGCCTTCACCGTGCGGCTGATCAGGTTGCCCTCACCGTCGTACTGGTAGGTCGCAGCCGCGTCCTCGAGCAGCCGATCGGCATCGTCGTAGGTGAACGGCCCCGGCGGCGGCGTCTCGCTCGTCGTGCGGTTGCCTGCCAGGTCGTAGTCGTACTGCTCGGCGGGCAGGCCGGCCGCCGCCGGGAAGCTCGCCGAGGTGACCTGCGAGGCGCCGTCGTAGCCGAACGTCGCGGTGCCGACCAGCGACGTCAGCGTGTCGCGCCGCCCAGCGGGATCGTAGGTGTAGTCGGACCGCGCCAGGAGGCTCGCTCCGAGCGACGTGTGGATCGACGTGACGTTGCCGGCGAGGTCGAACACGATCGTGTCGTCGACACCGTTCGGGCGGGTCAGCGACGTGCGCCGCCCGGCCCCGTCGTAGGCCATCTCGAACAGCCCACCGGCGGGATCGGTCAGCGACGTGAGCTGCGACCCGTCGTCGTAGCCGTAGGCGCTCGTGCCGCCCGGGCCCTGCACCGACGTGATGTTGCCCGCCGGGTCGCGGACATACGTGAACGTCGTGGTGGGCAGCGCGCCCGCCGTCGTCGGCGCGCTCGTGAGCGTCAGGATCCGGTTCGCATCGTCGTAGGTGTAGGCGAGTTGGGCGGTGGCGTTCGTCGCCGTGATCCGCCGGCCGAAGCCGTCGTAGGTGTAGGTGGTCGTGCCCGCGCCGGGGACGGACTTGGTCAGCAGGTGCCCGGCGGCGTCGTAGCCGTAGTCGATCGTCTGCCCGTTGCGGTCCTTGGTCGAGTCGACGTTGCCGGCGCCGTCGTAGGCCACCGTGGAGGTGAGGTGGTTCGAGTCCGTCAGCGATGTGATGCGGTCGAACTCGTCGTAGGTGGCCTGCTGCCCGTGTTCCTCGCCGTCGGTCACGGCCGTCACGCGGCCGATGTGGTCGTACTCGAACATCGTGGTTGCGCCGGCCGGATCGGTCACGGCGGACACTCGGCCCGTTGCCGGATCGACCGTCTGCGAGGTCGTGTGGTTGCCGTGGTCAGTGGTCGTCGCCAGGTAGCCGCCGACGTAGGTGTTCGTCGTGATCCGCCCGGTCGGATCCCGCTCCGTGAGCACGTTGCCCGAACCGTCGTAGGTGTAGGTCGTGACCCCGTGGTCAGGTGCGGTCGTCGTCAGCAGGTTGCCGCGGGCGTCGTACACGTTGGTCGTCACCCGGTGCAGGGGATCGGTGATCGTCAGCACCTGCCCGAACGAGTTGTACGTGTACGTGGTGGTCTGGTGGTTCTCGTCGGTCGAGGTGAGCACGTTGCCGGCGCCGTCGTAGGTCGTCGAGGTCGTGTGGTTCTCGCCGTCGGTCGTCGAGAGCTGGTGCCCGACGGCGTCGAACGTCGCGCTGGTCGTGATCGTCCGGCCGTCGGCGACCCGGTCCTGGCGGATCAGGTCACCCCGATCGTCGTAGGTGTTGATCGTCGTCAGGCGCCCCGTCGGGTCGGTGATCACGGACTGGTGGCCGTCGACGTCGATGTCGACCGACGTCGTGACGTTGTTGCCGTCGGTGATCGCGGTCACGCGCCCGTCGCCGTCGTAGTGCAGGGTTCGCACGAGCTGCCCGCCACCGGTCACCGTCTGGAGCTGGTGCTCGGCGTCGTAGGTGAACTGCTGCGACGTGCCGTCGGGGTAGTCGACGCGCTCGAGGTCGCCGGCGGTCGAGTAGGTGTAGACGATGTCGCCGCCCGGAGCGTCGATGCGCGTGATCCGGTGGTTGGAGTCACGCACGAAGCCGAGCGAGAGCCCGGAGGAGGAGCCGACGCCGTCGTCGCCGATGCTGACGGTGTTGCCGTTGCGGTCGGTGATCCCGAGCAGGCCGGCGCGACGGTCGATCCGGTACTGCGTGCCCTCACGGTCGGTCAGCACGAACTGGATCGGGTCGTAGATCCCGTCGGCGCTGAAGAAGTCGCCGAGCAGGAAGTCCGTGCCGCTGAGCAGCAGACCGGAACCGACCGGGGTGAGCGTCGACGTGGTGCCGGGCTCGGCGGTGAAGCCGGCGGTCGTGATCGTCGGCACGAGCTGCGACCCCTGGTTCGGGGTGAAGCGGAACCGTTCGACGTGGCCGTCGGGCCAGGTCACGCTGACGATGTGCGGCTTGTCGGAGACATAGCAGGTCGCGAGGAACGGGAAGCTGCCGCACGTGTAGGAGTGCCAGCCGCCACCGCCGAGCGCGCCGTTGGACTCGACGCGGAAGTTGGCCAGCTCCAGCGTCCAGCCGACGCCGAGGTCACCCGACGACTTGTCGATGCTGTCGTACGTGCGCAGCAGCTCGATCGGGATGTTGGTCGAGTTGAGCGCCACGTCACGGTACGTCGTCGTGTAACGGCCGGGCTTGTAGTCACCCTCGACCACCACGCCGGTCTCGGTCACCAGCACGCCGCCGTTGGAGGTGACCGCGCGGACGACGATCGCGTACGTGCCGTTCTCGACCAGTGTCGGGTCGAACTCGGCGGTGACGGCGTTGCCGGACCCGGATGCGAGCGGCACGAGCACCGGGTCGCCCGGGTGGTGGTACGACACGCTCCACTCGGTGACCGACTCGCCGGCCGGCGGCACGAGCGTCGCCGTGAAGCTGGTCGGGCCGAGCACGGTGGATCCGTCGGCGGGTGAGGTGGCGCCCACCGTGGCCGTCGGCGGGCCACCGGCGGTGACGGTGATCCCGACGTGGGCCTCGGCCGACACCCTGCCCTCCGAGTCGCGCACCGTGTAGCTGAACTGGTCGATGCCCGTGTAGCCGGGCAGCGGCGTGTAGACGAACGACCCGTCGGGCTGGAGGCGCAGCGTTCCCTTGGCCGCGTCTCGTTGCAACTGCACCGTGAGGCCCAGCCGCGGGTTCGGGCTGGTGTCGTTGGTGAGCACGCCGGGCGCGGCGATCGACAGCTCGCGGCCCCGCTGCACCTCGAACAGGTCGTTGCCGACGATCGGCGGGCCCGAGGGCCCAGTGACGTAGATCGTCACCGTGGCCACGTTCGACGTCGCCCCGGCCGCATCGACGACGCGGTAGGTGAACGCGTCGATGCCCGGGCCGTTCGGCACGTAGGTGAACGAGCCGTTGCCGTTGAGCAGCAGTCGGCCGTTGCCGACACCGCTGACCAGGTGGGCCTGCAACACCTCACCGCTGTCCGGGTCGACGTCGTTGTCGAGGATGCCCGGCGCGGCGGGACGCAGCGAGCCGCCGGCCGCCATGTCGTAGCTGTCGTCGGTGGCGACCGGGGTGGTGTTCTCGCTGATCGTCACCGTCACGATCGCGGAGCCACATCCGCCGCCCGTGTCGCACACCGTGTACGAGAACGTGTCCGGGCCCGTCGCCCCGGCGTTCGCCGTGTAGCGGACGCGGCCGTTCACGAGCGCGACGGCGGTGCCCTTCGTCGCGGGTGCCGACACGGTCAGGGTCGAGGTGGCGATCGTGCCGCTGCCGGCCAGGTCGTTGGCGAGGACGTCGATGTCGATCGACCTCCCGGATCGGACCGACGCCGTGTCCGGGCCGAGCGTCGGCGACGGCACGTCGGCGACGGTCACCGTCACGGTCGCCGTGTTCGACGTCCCGAACGCGTCGGACGCGGTGAACGTGAAGCTGTCGTCGCCGATGAACCCGGCGGCCGCCGTGTACGTGACGTTCGGCGCCGTGCCGGAGAGCGTGCCGTGAGCCGGGGAGGAGGCGACGGCGAACGTCAAGGCGTCGCCGTCGGGATCGGTGGCGCCGAGCACGATCGCGACCGGCTTGGTCAGCGACGTCTGTGCCGACTGGTCGTGGGCGACCGGGGGACGGTTCGCCGTGATGGACCAGGTCGACGTCGCGCACCTCGGGTCCGCTGCTCCGCCGGTCGTGCCGTCGTCGCAGACCGTGTAGCCGACGACGGCGGTGCCGGTGAAGCCGGCGTCGGGCGTGTACGTGACGTTCCCGCCGGCGAGCACGACCATGCCGTGCGTGTCTGGCGTGTCCGTGACCGCTGTGACGGTCAGCGTCTGTGCAGACTCGTCGAACGGGCCGGCGTCGTCGTTCGCGATGAGCGTCGTCGCCGGCACCGTCACCGGCTGGCCGGCCGCCGCCGTCATCGTGTCGGGTTGCGGCACGGGTGGGTCGTTCACCGCGGCGATGGCGATCGTGACGGTCGCCGGCAGCGACTGGTCGTTGCCGTCGTGGGCGGCGAACGCGAACGAGTCCGTCCCGTTGGCGTCGGGCGCGGGCGTGTAGGTCAGCGCGGGCGCCGTACCGGACAGCACGCCACGTGACGGCTGAGCGGTGATCACGTACGTGATCGCCTGCCCGTCCGGGTCGCTCCCCGACAGGGTCAGGCCGACGGGCGTGTCCTCGACGGTCGCGAGGCTCTGGGGAACGATCACGGGCGGATGGTTCTGGGTCACCTTGACGCTGATCCCGCCGGTGCTGCACCGGGGATCGGGCAGACCGTTCGTCGTGCCGTTGTCGCACACGGTGTAGGGGATCGTGGCGTTGCCGACGAAGTCCTCGTCGGGGAGGTAGGTCACGACGCCGTCGGCGAAGGTGACGGTGCCGTGGGTGGAGGGCCCTGCCACGACCTCGGTGACGGTCAACGACTGAGCGGACTCGTTGTCCGGTCCGGGCCGATCGTTCGCCAGCAGCTGGGCCACCGTGATCGTCAGCGGCTCGATCGCCGCTGCGGCGACGGCTCGGGCCGTATCCGCGACCTCGATCGCGGGTGGATCCACGGAGGAGGACTCGTCCACCGAACGCTCGTCCTGCTGCACCTCCGCGACCGGCGCAGCCGCCAGCAGCGCGGGTGCGTCGGCGACGACGAACGTGAGGCTGCCGACCTGCTGGGCGCGCGGATCGATCACCACCACGTAGGTGCCGGTGACGGAGAGGGTGAGGGTGGCGCTCGCGCCCGTCGGGCCGAACACGGCGAAGCCGCCGAACGACGTGTTGTCGGGACGGCGGAGGCTCAGGTCGACGCCACCGCTGAACGTGTTGCCCGACACCGACACCGTGATGCGCTGCCCCGCGATGCCGCTGAAGGTCCGTTCGGCGTTCTCGCCGA
>CAZMGD010000102.1:6974-14865 GCA_964565705.1 uncultured Ilumatobacteraceae bacterium
TGGTGGTGGTGGTGATCGTGGTGGGTGTTCCGATCGCGGTGGTGCCGGTGTTGTCGGCGACGGGTGCGAGCAGGAACGTGACGGTGCCGATCTGCTGGGCGCGGGGGTCGACCACGACGGTGTAGGTGCCGGTGGTGGTGAGGGTGAACACGTCGTCGAAGCCGGTCGGGTCGTCGGTGAACAGGGCGCCTCCGGTGGAGCTGCCGGCGGGGTTGAGGACGCTGATGTCGACGCCGTCGGTGGTGAAGGTGTTGGCGCTGGAGTGGAGGGTGAGCTTCTGGCCGGCGGTGGCGGTGAAGGTGCGGGTGGCGTTCTCGCCGATGGTGGTGGTGGTGATCGTGGTGGGTGTTCCGATCGCGGTGGTGCCGGTGTTGTCCGGCACGGCGATCAACCGCAACGTCATCGATCCGGTGCCGGTGCCCCGCGGGTCGACGACGAGCGTGTAGGTGGCGTCGGCGGGGAGCACGAAGACGTCCTCGAAGGCGGTCGAGGTGTTCACGAAGAGCGTCGCCGGCGTCGAACCGGTCGACGTCCGAACGGCGAGGTCGACCTCGGGGAAGGTGTTGTCGGTGACGACGATCGCCATCCGCTGGCCGGCGGTCGCGGTGAACGTGCGCACCGCGGTCTGGCCGGGCGCGGTCGTGCCGATCGTGAGCTCGGCGCCGAGCTCGGTCGTGCCGGCGTTGGACGGGATGCCGAGCGCGCTCTCCTGCGCCTCGGCGGCGGTCGTCGCGAAGTCGGCGTCGTTCGTCAGACCGACGTCGACGATGCACGCGTCGAGCACCTGCTGGGTCGTGAGCCCGAACAGGTTGCAGGTCGCGGTCCCGGCCGCTCGTTGCGCGGCCGTCAGGGTGACGGGCTGGTCCGGGTAGCTCAGGTCGGTGAACGTCTCGGTGGTCTCGCCGGGCCCGTAGTCGAACAGCGACTCCGCATTGCTGATCCGCCAGCTGTTGACGTAGGTGCCGTAGAGCACGGCGAACGGCGTGTCCGGGTACGGCACCGGCGCCCCGGCGCGGGTGGCGAGGTCGTCGAGGTGGTCGCCGTTGGCGTTGCCGAGCAGGCCGACCATGTGGCCGAGGCGTGCCGGGGCGATCCCGAGGTCCACGGTGAAGCGGAAGTACTCCGGGTAGACGCCGACGGCACGCACGATCGCCACCGACCCGTCGGGCCAGACCACGATCACCGTGTCGTCGAGCCCGTAGGTGCCGATCGTGCCGCCGCCGGGCAGCGGTTGCGGACGGTCCTGCGGCGTGACCACCGTGCCGTCGATCCGCGTCGTCATCCCGGTCGTGGTGCGGTACATCGTGACCCGGTGTCCGGCGACCCGCAGCGCGACGGCGGTGGCGATCGACACCGTCCGGTCGCCGAGCACGGGCGCGAACCGAGCCTGGACCTCGAAGTCGTCGGTCGTCGACTTGGCCGCGATCACCTCACCGACCGCCTGGGCGTCGTAGTGGGCGGCATCGAACGTGAGCAGGTGGGGGTCGCCGTAGATCACGGCGCAGGGGTCGCCGCAGTCGGGTGCGGGCGGTACGGGTGGAAGGGTGCCGGCGCCGCCCAGTGTGAACGCGTCGGTGCCGATCACCGGCGGGTCGTTGACCTCGGTGACGGTGATCGAGACGGTGGCGGGAACGGACGGGGTCACCCCGTCGGTGGTCGTGAAGGTGAAGCTGTCGGTGCCGAAGTAGTCGGCCGCCGGGAGGTAGGTGACGTTCGGCGCCGTCCCGGTCAGCGTGCCGTGCGCCGGAGCCGTGGCGATCGCGAACGTGATCGGGTCGCCGTCGGGATCCGAACCGGTGAGGACGATCGCCACGGGGTGGTCCTCGGCGACCGTGATGTCCTGGCTGTCGGCGACGGGCGGGCGGTCGGCACCGACCACCTGGATGGTGACGGTCCCGGCCGTGTCGCACAGCGGATCGGGCGCGGCGTTCGTGGTGCCGTCGTCGCAGACCGTGTACGTGAACGCCGCGGGTCCGGCGTAGCCGGCCTCGGGGACGTAGGTGATCGTGCCCTCGACCAACGTGACGGTGCCGTGGGTGTCCGGACCGGCGGCGACCTCGGTGGCCGAGAGCACCTGCCCGGCCTCGTTCGGAGGGCCGGCCATGTCGTTGCCGAGCAGCGTCGCCGGATCGAGCGTGAACGTCTGGTCGGCGACCGCGGTCACGGCGTCGGCGCCAGGCAGTGGCGGGTCGTTGACCTCGCTGACCGTGATCGCCACCTCGACCGGCGGGGACGCGGCCTGACCGTCGGACACGGTGAACGTGAAGCTGTCGGGCCCGAAGTAGTCGGGGTCGGGCGCGTACGTCAGCTCGGGCGCGATGCCCGTCAGCGTGCCGTGCTGGGGTGCCCCGACGACGGCGAACGCCAGGGGGTCACCGTCGGCGTCGTCGCCGACGAGGGCGATCGCGGAGGTCGTGTCCTCCACCGCGTCGACGCTGCCGGGCTGCCCCGTCGGCGGCTCGTTGGGAGCCGGGGCGAGGGTCAGGGTCACCGGCCCGTCGGCGCACAGCGGATCGGGCTGGCCGGCCGTCGTCCCGTTGTCACAGACGGTGTAGGTGAACGACGCGGTGCCCGCGAAGGCGGGATCGGGGATGTAGGTGATCGTGCCGTTGGCGAGGGCGACGGTGCCGTGGGTGTCGGCTCCGGCGGCGACCGCGGTCACGGCGAGGGTCTGCGTGGCCTCGTTCGCCGGGCGGGGCAGGTCGTTGACGAGCAGCGACGCCGGGCTGATCGAGGTCGGCCGGTGGCCGGCCGCCGGGAACGCGTCCGGCGTCGCGACCGGCGCGTCGTTGACGTCGCCGACCTCGATCGTCACGGTCGCCGGCGGCGACGTGGCCTCGCCGTCCGAGACGGCGAACGTGAACGTGTCGGGGCCGAAGAAGTCGGCCCGCGGCGTGTACACGAGGTCCGGTGCGGTGCCGGAGAGCGTCCCGTTGCCGGGGCTCAGCACCACGAAGGTGAGCGGATCGCCGTCGGGGTCGCTGCCGCCGAGGCTGATCGGCGTGGGCACGTCCTCGACGAGCTCGAGCGACGCCGCTTCTGCCACCGGCGGTTGGTTCGGCGCGTCGAGGTGCACCGTCACCGTGCCCGTCGAGGCACACAACGCGTCGAGCACGCCGAGCGTCGTGCCGTCGTCGCACACTGCGTAGGTGAACGTCGCCGTGCCCGCGAAGCCCGCTTCCGGCGCGTAGGTGATCACTCCGGCATCGAGCGTCACGGTGCCGTGGGTGTCGGGCCCGA
Source organism: uncultured Ilumatobacteraceae bacterium (assembly GCA_964565705.1). Classification (GTDB taxonomy): domain Bacteria; phylum Actinomycetota; class Acidimicrobiia; order Acidimicrobiales; family Ilumatobacteraceae; genus CAZMGD01. The sequence goes on from CAZMGD010000102.1 coordinate 10,215, forward strand.
CCGTGACCTCGGTCAGGGTCAACGCCTGACCGGCCTCGTTCGCCGGGCCCGGCTGGTCGTTGACGAGCAGGGACTCCACCGGGACGGTCACCGTCGGGCTCGACCCGTTGACGGTGTCGGGCTCCGGCTGCGGCGGGTCGTTCACCTCGGCCACGGTGATGGACACGATCGCGGGCGCCGAGGTCGCCTGACCGTCCGACACCGTGAACGTCAGCTCGTCGGGCCCGAAGTAGTCGGTGTCGGGTGTGTACGTGAGGCCGGGGGTGTCGCCTGCGACGGTGCCGTGCGACGGGCCGGAGACGACCGTGTACGTCAGCGCGTCGCCGTCCGGATCGGACCCACTGAGGCTCAGCGCAGAGGTCAGGTCCTCCACCGCGTCAGCCGAGCCGGGATCGGCGATCGGCGGCTGGTTGGTCGGCGGCGCGACGGTGACCGTCACGGTGCCGGTGGCGCACAGCGGCGCCGGGTATCCGGCCGTGGTGCCGTCGTCGCAGACGGTGTACGTGAACGTCGCCGTCCCCGAGTAGCCGGGAGCCGCGGTGTACGTCACCACGCCGTCGACGAGCGTGACCGTGCCGTGGGTGTCCGACCCGGCGGTCACGGCGGTGACCGTCAGCGCCTGTCCGGACTCGTTCGCCGGTCCGGCGACGTCGTTGGCGAGAAGGTCGTCGATCGGGATGGCCAGCGGTTCGCCGGCCGCGGCTGCGCTGTCAGGACCCGCCACCGGCGGATCGTTGACCTCGCTGACCGTGATCGTCACGGGCGCGGGCGCAGAGTCGGAGCGGCCGTCGGACGCGATGAACGTGAACCGGTCGGCACCGTTGTAGTCCGGCGACGGCGTGTAGGTGACCGAGGCGGTGCACGTGACGCCGGATCCACCGGGCTTCGGGCCGCCCTTGGAGCCGCCCTTCCCGGAGCCGCCCCAGCCGTGGCCCCACCCCCAGCCCCAACCGGAGTGACCCGAGTGGCCGGAGTGTCCGGAGCTGCTCCCGCTGCGCCGGCAGTCAGGCGAACCGATGAACGTGGCGGTGCCGTGCTCGGGCGCGGTCAGCCCGAAGCTGAGGTCCGACGACGATCGAGCGCTGCGCGCGGTGAGCGTGATCGTGGTCGGCTGATCCTCCGTCGCCTGCGCGCTGGTGGGCTCGGCCACGGGAGCGTCGTCGGGCGTCGTGCAGGTCGACATGCCGAGGTACTCGGCCGAGACGCGGTTGTCCGGCGTGAGCCGGTACGAGGTGATCTCGACGTCGGCGAAGCCGGTCACGTGGTAGGCGACGTTGCTGCCCGTGCCTCGGGTGACGTCCCACACCGGCAGGACGATGCGGTCGCCCTTCAGCTGGTCGAGGGCCCGGCGAACGTCCGAGCTCGACACCTTGCCCGGCCGCCCGTGCACCCAGTCGCCGGCCGACAGCACGCGATCGGCGGGGTCATCGGGGTTGCGGTAGTTCTCGTCGTTCCCCGGCGGCGTGAGGCTCTTCGCCAGCACGGGGGCAGCCGGCTCACCGGTCCACGTCAGCCAGCCCTCGTGGCCCGATGGCGTGCCGACGGTCAGGTCGTCGATCACCCGGCCGGGGCGTGCGTATGCGAGCACGGACGACTTGACCGCGATCGGGTACACGGCACACGACGAGCCGTGCCCTCCGTGGCCTGATCCGCCGCCGTGCCCACCGCCCGAACCGCCGGCCGACGCCGTCGCCGGTACGGCAACGGTGATCCCGATCGCCAGCGCGGTGGTCAACGCGGCCGTCGACCGCCAGTTCGCTCGCCCCATGCCCATCCTCCTGCATGCGCGCCCAATGCATGTCCCACGGGGAAGGTAGCGCACGACGGACCACGCCTCGTTCGGTCCGGTGACACGGGCGCCATAAAGTCCCCCGCATGTGGTGGGGGCAACGCAACGAACGTCGTCGACCGGTCGCCGCGGTCGTGCTGGCGCTGATGCTGGCGGTCGGCGCGTGTTCGAGCGACTCCGACGACACCGGGGATGCAACGACGTCGCCGACGGTCCCACCGACCCCCGCGTCGCCCGCCACCTCAGCGGAGCCGGCGACGCCGACGACCACGACGGTGGCGAGCACCTCCACGGCGGCGAGCACGACGACGACGTCGATGGCGCCGTCGACGACGCTGCCCGTCGGCGACCCCGACGGTGTCGATCCGCTGCCGCCGCTGCCCGACGACGTCGCCCTGCCGATCGTGTTCGTGCACGGGTTCGCGGGGTCGGCCCAGCAGTACGAGTCACAGAAGATGCGCTTCGTCGCCAACGGTTACCCGGCAGACCGGATCGTCGCCTACGAGCACGACGGTGCCGGGATGGACATCGCCGGCTATGCCGCCGGTGTCGCGGCCACGATCGACGAGGTGCTGCAGCGCTTCGGCGCCGACCAGGTGTACCTCGTCGGCCACTCTCGGGGCACGTTCGTGTCGTCCACGTTGCTGGCCGATCCGACCCAGGCAGCCAAGGTCGCCAAGTACGTCGCCATCGACGGCGCGCCGTGTCCGGCGGGTGTTGCGGTGCCGTGCATCACCCCGAACCAGGCGATGTTCCCCGGGCAGGCTCACGTGGAGACCGCCACCTCGCCCGAATCGTTCGCCGTGCAGTACGAGTTCCTGGTGGGGCAGCCGCCCTCGGTGGTCGACATCGAGCCGCAGCGCGATCCCGTCGAGCTGTCGGGCCGGGCGGTGAACTTTCCGGCGAACACCGGGCGCGAGGGCGTGACGCTCGAGGTCTGGAAGGTCGACCCGGCGACCGGTCACCGAACCGACGACGAGCCGATCGCGACCACGGTGCTCGGCGCCGATGGCGCGTGGGGACCGATCACCGTCGAGTCGGGTGCGCACTACGAGTACACCCTCATGACACCGGGCGCCGACTCGGTGCACCACGTCTACCTCCAGCCGTACGTCCGCAGCAGCGACTTCGTGCGGCTCCTCTCGTCGCCCCCCGACGGGCCGACGCGCATGAACACGAACACGGGCGACGACCACGCGGCGCTCGTCGTGATGCGGATGCGCGAGTGGTACGCGGCCGACGACGCCGACCTCGACGGCGACCAGCGCGACACGCTGTCGATCTCCACCGACGGCGGTGAACCGGTCGACGCACTGCAACCGTTCGTCGGCAACGGCACCATCGGCATCCACGTCCACGACGACGCGGCGACGCCAGGTGAGACCACGCTCGTCCCACTGCCGTACTTCTCCGACCAACCGTTCCAGAGCGGCGTGGACGTGTTCATGCCGGCGTCGGCCGACGGCTCGGGCACGATCACGATCACGAACCTGCCCCGCGGCGACGCTGACGACCCGCAGATGCTGAACGTGCCGAACTGGCCGTCGAGCACGCACTCGATCAGCGTGCTGTTCGCCGACCACCCCGTCGACTGACCGCCGAACATTTCGCTTGACTCCCGCTCAAATCGAGTGTTGAGTGTGAGTCCAATGAAATCGACGCGGGCATACACCATGACGGCGAGGGCGGGAAGCGCGGCGGCGACCAGGCAGCGGATCATCGACACCGCGAAGGCGCTGTTCCTCGAGCATCCGTTCGAGGACGTGACCCTCGCCGCGATCGCATCGGCGGCCGAGGTGTCGCACCAGACGGTGCTGAACCACTTCGCCTCCAAGGAAGGCGTCGCCCTCGCCGTCGCCGACGCGTTGGCAGCGGAGACCCACCGGGCTCGCCGCGCCCGCCCCGGTGATGTCGACGGCGCCGTGCGCGCCCTCGTCGGCCATTACGAACGGATCGGCGACGCCAACTTCCGCTGGGCGGCATCCGCGGATCGAGTCGTTGGGCTCGCCTCGCTCATGGACGACGCCCGCGCTGGTCATCAGGCCTGGCTGCAGGAGATGTTCGGCGACCACCTCCCCGCCGGTGCCGTCGCCCGTCGCCGCACCGTCAACGCCCTCCACGCGGCGACCGACGTCTACACGTGGAAGCTGCTGCGCCGCGACCTCGGTCTGTCGCGGCGAGAAACCGAACGAACCGTTGCCGAGACCGTCGGCAACATCCTCGAAGGAGTCACCCGATGAACGATCCAGTCACCCGTCCCCGGCGTTACCTGTTCGCCCTGATCGACGCCGGCGGCACCGTGCCCGCAGAGGTCGGCGCCGCACGACGTCTCGTCGATCGCGGGCACGACGTGGTCGTGCTCGGCGACGACTCGATGCGCGCCGACGTCGAAGCCAGCGGCGCGACCTTCCGCCCGTGGGTGGAGGCACCGAACCGCCGGGGTCGCGAGCCGGAGCACGACCGCACCCGCGACTGGGAGTGCAGCAACCCGTTCCAGCTGTTCGATCGCCTGCTCGAGCAGCAGCTCGTCGGTCCGGCCGGCGCGTACGCGGCGGACGTCTCGTCGGCGATCGCCGAGCTCCGACCGGATCTCGTCGTCTGCTCGATGTTCGTGGTCGGGGGCATGGTCGCGGCCGAGGCGTCGGGCGTGCCGTTCGACGTGATCTTCCCGAACACCTACCTCGTGCTGACCCCCGGCCTGCCGCCACAGGGCATCGGTCTGAAGCCGGCGAGCGGCGGTGTCGGTCGCCTCCGCGACCGCGCCGTGGGTCGCCTGATCGCTCGGCTCTGGAACCGGGGTGTGCCGGGCGTCAACGCCGTGCGCGCATCGTTCGGGCTCGCCCCGATCGATCGCTTCTTCGA